>CAJLFQ010000020.1 GCA_905205975.1 uncultured Eubacteriales bacterium
CGAACGACTGTTAGTCGTTCGGAGCGCTCGTTTGTTTTTTGTGCCGCGGTCGGTTCACCCGCCCTTTTTCTGCTGCGGTTGATGCCGCAAACATCTTTTTTTACAGCGCAGGCAAATGCTGCTGCGCCTTGCTGATCGTCCAGTTCTGGCTGCCCGTTTGCAGATCCACCATGTGTGTATAAAGGCCCTTTTTCGCGTACAGTTCGTCGGGCTTGCCCTGCTCTGCAACGACGCCGTCCGACAGTACAATAATCTTGTCGGCACCGGCCACGGTACGCATCCGGTGCGCGATAATCAGCACCGTTTTCTTCTGAATCAGCTGCGACAGCGCCGTTTGAATCAGAGTCTCATTTTCCGCGTCCAAGCTGGCGGTCGCTTCATCCAACAGGATGATTGGGGCGTCTTTCAAAAAGGCACGGGCAATTGAAATCCGCTGCCGTTCACCGCCGGAGAGCGCGCAGCCGTTTTCACCGATGTCCGTATTCCATTTGTCCGGCAGTTTTTCTGCAAACTCGTCGCAGTTTGCAAGTCTTGCTGCGGCAAGCACCTCTTCGTCGGTGGCATCCTTGCGTCCAAGACGGATGTTTTCGAGAATCGTATTGTCAAAGAGCGTGACATCCTGAAAGACAATGGAATAGAGGCTCATGAGTTTCTCGGGGTCGATTTTGGAAACCTCCATGCCGCCTACGGTAATGCTGCCCTTCTGATAATCCCAGAACCGGGCGGCCAGCCGGGAAACGGTCGTCTTGCCGCCGCCGGAGGGGCCGACCAGTGCCGTAACCTCGCCCTGTTTTGCGCAGAACGATACGTCTTTCAGCACCGTTTCACCGGAATTGTACGCAAAACCCACATGGTCGAACACAATGTCGCAGCCCTGGTTGGTCAGCGTTTCGCTGCCGCTCTGGATGGGGTACTCCAGAATCTCGTTCATGCGCGCCACATTGGTGCGCATGGCGATCACCGCCGCAAGATTTTGCAGCGCGTTCTGCATGGGGTCATACAGCCGCGAGGCCACCAGCAGGAACAGGAACAGCGTCAGGAGATCAATGCTGCCGCCGATCAGCAGCACCGAACCGGCAAGCGCCACAGAGGCAATGCCCAGCTTCAGCACCATGCCTGCGGAAGTCACAAACACCGCGTTCGTCAGTTCCGCCGAAATCGTCTGCTTTTCAACGGCACGGATTTTGCCGGCAAGCCTCGCCAGATACGTGTTTTCTGCGTTGCTGGCTTTCAAATCGCGGATGGTCTCGATGTACTCTTGAATCCCGTCCGCACAGGTCATTTTCACCGCCATGGTCTTCGACTGCACGCGATCCTGCACTTTGCAGCTGCACAGCAGAATGGCAATCGAAACCGGTATGACCCAGAGCGCGGCAAGCGCCATGCGCCAGTCAAATGCGAACAGCCCCAACGCAATGAGCACCGTGGAGATGAGCGATCCGAACAGGCCGGGGATGAAATGGGAACAGCTTTTTTCCAGCACTTCGCAGTCCGCCATGATGGTGCTGGTTAAATCGGCCAAATCACGTTTGCCGAAAAAAGACAGCGGAAGCTTTCTCAGACGCTCTGCAAGTGCCAGTCGCCGTTTGCCGCTCTCTTTGTAGGTCGTGAAAAACGTGCCGTTATACTGGAACCATGTCGTCAGGAAAATCAGCGCAAAACAGACGACGCAGCCGCACACATAAAATGCGGTTCGTTCGCCCGCCTTACCGGCCATCAGATCTTTGACCAGATAATAAAGCATGCTTGTGCGCAGCATGAAAGCGATGTTCTGCAAGGCGCAGGCCAACACGCCCCAAATCAGTCCGCGCGCGCCCTCCGGCGAACTGGCCGTTGCTCTCTGTATTCTCTTGATCACGGTTTATCCCTCCTTTGCAACTTTCCACTGGACGGACGATTGATAGTCCCGCCACATTTTGGCAAACAGACCGTTCTTCGCGCACAATTCATCTTTCGTGCCGGATTCTGCAATCTGTCCGTCCTGAACCACATAGATACAGTCGGCGTCCGCCACGGTGGACAGGCGGTGTGCAATCATGATGACCGTTTTGCCTTTGGCAAGCTCGGCAAACGCCGCCTGCATCTTGGCTCCATTGTCAGGGTCGGCAAAAGCGGTCGCTTCATCCAGAATCAGAATGGGCGCGTTTTTCAGCATGGCGCGGGCAATCGCAATCCGCTGCTGTTCGCCGCCGGAGAGATAGACGCCTCTGCTGCCGATGACGGTGTGAATGCCGTCCGGGAATTTCTCAAGGATATCCATGCACTGTGCGGATTTCAGCGCCGCCAGCACTTCTTTCTCCGTGGCATCCGGTTTTCCGAGCTTCACATTGTCCAAAATGCTGCCTTTGAGCAGACGGCTGTTTTGGAAGACAAAGGACACCGTGTCCATCAGTTCCTCTTTTGGGATTGCCCGTACATCCGCTCCGCCGATGCAGATGCTGCCGCTTTTGACGTCAAAGAACCGCACGATGAGGTTCGCCAGCGTCGATTTTCCGCCGCCGGAAGGCCCAACCAGCGCCGCGATCTGTCCCGGCTGGATGTCCATCGAGACGCCTCTGATCACATCCGTTGTCCCGTCATAGCTGAAACGAACGTCCTTCACTTGAACCGAGTTGTCTTTGGGATGCTTCTGGGGTTCGCTCGTTGATACCGGTTTCGCCTCCAGGACGGAATCAATGCGCTGTAAGGCGTCTGCAACCACCATTTTATTCTCGCTCATGTACATGATCTTTGTCAGCGTCAGGGAGATGACCGGCGTGATGATGATGTAAAACAGCAGATTCAGCAGGAAATCCGAGGTAACGCCGTTCCGGGTCAGCAGCAGCCCGCCTGCGATGAGAAAGGCGAACACGCCGTTGACAGCCGCCGTATAAAACATCATCGGCGCCCGCATGTCTTTGGTATAGGCGACGACCCATTTTTCGTATTCGTCGATGGTCGCTTTGAACTTCTTGAACGAAAACACAGATTGTCCAAACGTCTTCACAACAGGGATGCCCCGGACATACTCCACCGCTTCACCGGACATTGCGGCAAGCGCATTGCCGTATTGGCGCATTTTCTCCGCCATCCGTTTACCGGTCATAGCCGACATGATGAGGAAGCCCAGCAGCCCCGGGGCAAGGCTCAGCATCCCAAGCCGCCAGTCGAACACAAACAGCAGCACCAGCAGCCCAACCGGCGTGGCTATGGCACTGTACTGATCCGGCAATTGATGGGCCAGATAGGTTTCCGCTGCGCCGGTAGTCTCCTGAATCACCTTGCGCAGCCTGCCGCTGCCGCAGCTTTCCGTAAAGCCCAGCGGCAGTTTTGCCAGATGTTCCGAGGCGGCGAGCCGCAGATTGGTCGCCACCCGGAACGCCGACAAGTGGGAACACAGCAGCGCGCACACATAGATCAGATAGGACAGCACCGCAAACAGCACCGCCATCCATCCGTAATGCGGGATCTTCTCGGCTTGTGCATAATCCGGCGCCGCATCCAGCACGTCCCGCAGGATCATCCAGATATAGAGGAACGGAATCAGTGCCGTCAGTGCGCTGAGGGCTGACAGCACCCACGAGGCATAGGTGAACAACCGGCGCGTGCCTGCATAGCCCATCAGCCGTGAAAGATCAGATTGTTTTTTCTTCGATTGTTTTTCCAAGGAAATCACCCTTCCAATTGATATCGTAAAGATGCGCGTCCACTCTGTTCAAACGGGCGCGCATACAGGAATCATTCTGAATCGGACAGGTTTTCGGCGGCGAAAAGCGCAATTACGTTTTTCATGGTTTCCAGGTCATAGTTTTCGGCGATTGCCGCAGCGTTCCAATAGGCGTAGCTGCCTTCGAACCAGCTTTGCAGGTCGTCAAGATGCTCCGCATAGCGGAATTCCAGATGGTATGTGCTTTCCATGGTGTCGGGTGAAAATGCAAAATACGTAAATTCTCCGGCGTCCGGATCTTCGCTCTGGTAGAAGATAAACCCGTTTTCATTTTCCACGTCCAGAAGCTGATAGGTGTGGGAGAAAACCGTTTTCCCTTCCGCATCCAGACCTTTGATGGTGTGCCTATCCATCACGAATTTGTCAACGCCGCCCAAAAAATAGCAGTTAAACGCCATGCTGTCCGGATCTGCCGCATAAGCGTCGATGGCGTCTTTCCCGTAAGGTTCCGCCATGCACATGCCGAGCAGCATATCCGTGGCGGTTTCCGCGTTTTCAGCGCCAACCAGCGGTGTCGTCGCGTCGATCCAGATCGTGCGGTATTCATCTTTGGACAGTTCCGGGAACAGTTCCACATAGGTGCCGCTGATCGTAGTCAGATAATCGTCCGAATGCTGTTCCTGCACGGTTGTTGTGGCCGACGGCGCAGGTGTTGTAGCCGACGGCGCCTTGGTATCTGTGATATCGTTTTGCTTCTGCGCACAGCCGGTGGCTGACAGCAGGCAAAACATACACAATACAAATGCAGCGATTTTCTTTTTCATAAAGTACCTCCTGTTTTCAGTTAGTATCTTCTAACCGCCGTAAACGTTAACACACTTCTGGTTTTCCGACTACTCCAATTTGATTTTTCTGCTCTGTTTTACCGCTTTCTTTGCATGGATGCACGCAGGCGATACTGCGACGGCGTCGTACCATAGCGTTTCTTAAAGCATTCTGAAAACTTGCTGGCGTTGTCATATCCGGCATCCTGTGCAATCTGCGTCACGGATTTGGTGCCGCGCACCAGTTCCATCGCGGCCTGTTCCAGCCGGTATTCCCGGATATAGTGATAGATCGGCACGCCATAAATCTGTTTGAACAGCTTCTGCATATGCGACACCGAAATCTCATGATCCGCAGCCAGCTGCGCAAGCGATACATACCCTTCGCGGTCGGTCAGCAAGTGATCCCGGAGATGCCGGATCAGCTCAGCCTGCTTCGCAGAACAGTAGGAATCTGCCCCATTTTCCCGCGGAATACGGGTCAGAAGCATCAGCAATTCCAGAACTTTGAGCCGCAGAAAACTGAGATCCATATAGGAAGCACTCTCATACAGCTCCCGGAAGACATGTTCACAGCGCGACCCGGCCGGGCTGCACATGTACCATTTGGTTCCCAAAAGATTCTGTCTGAAAGCCGGGACGTCCATCAAAAAGGCTGGCGCATTCCGCTCCACCCAGCGCTGGGCGGTCTCCGGAACAATTTCCAGGCAAATTCCTTCATAGTAGCCGAGCGGAAAATAGGACTCCGACCGTGTGCCGTGCAGGCCGTCATAACTGCTGATCGCCATATCGCCCGGCTTCAGCACCGCGTGATCCCGCGTGGAAAAACACGTTTCAAAGCGTCCGCCCACGCAAAAGTTGATCTCCAACATGCCTTTCTGTGTGCGGGTTTCCGTATACGATTCCATTTCCAGCCGCATCAGCATGGCGTATACGCCGTCAAACAGCTGGTAGCAATGCACTTCTCCGTTTCCTTCAGCGTTTTCAAAGCCATTTGTCTGACCGGGCTGACAGCCCGCAGCCTCTGTTCCGTTGTGATAAACAATCTGAATCATGGATCCGTTCTTCCTTTTTTATCCGTTGCTTTTGGTATCCGCCGCCGCGGGACAAGCCGCATTTTCATCGGCATTCCGGCGGATTTCATTGGGCGGTCCGCCATGCCTGGATGGCGGCCGTGATGCGCCGGTCAATATCCATGCGCGTCTGCCTGCATGCCTCCGGGAATTGTTTTGCCGCCCGGAAGGCCAGCTTCATAAACAGGCCGGACCCAATCGGCAGAATGGTTTTGAGCATCCCCTCAGGAAAAACAAAATGCGTGCCGTGCGCGTAGACCGCCGTCTCGACCGTGCAGTCGTGTGGTTTTTCAGCCAAGCGTCTTTCCATACGGCGGATGTATTTTGCGGTGTCCCAAAGCGAATCATCCGCTGCGCCAATCAGCAGGAGTCTGCCGCGGATGTTTTCAACCTTGATATATGCATCCTCTGTGATGGGATGCGCCGCTTCGGAATCGTCAAACAGCTTCCGGGAGGCAAGCATATCGCCGCTCTGCCTTGTTTCTTCGGCAATCACCTGCCAATACTGCGGATGCTGATAGCAGAACGGCATATAGGGCAGCGGTTTGCCGTGATACGAAAAGAGCGATTCGCCTGCAATCGGCCATTCCTTACAGCCGTCCTTTTTGCCCTGCATGAATCCCTGCCAGACAAAGTCGCTCGGCGTCATGGCGATTGTCAGCGATATTTCCGGAAACATGGCGGCCGCCGTCAGCGCCAGCGTCCCTGTGGTGGAGGCGCCTGCTATGCCGATTTTTTGATTTCCGTGCGCTTTCAGCCAAGCGATGGCCGTTTCAATCCGTTCCAGCGGGTAATTATGATGACCATAATCCTTTTTGCCCGGCGACATGGTCATCACATTGACGCCCAACTTCATCAGCCATTTCACCGCAGAACGCGCCATGTAATCTGCCGCGTCATCGCCCAGCATGGCAATCACTGCACAGGCGGAACCGCCTCTGCACGGCCAATACGCGCCGTGAAATCCGTCCGCATCAACTTCAAAAGAAATGTGTTTCATGATCTGCCTCCGGATTCAATCTTTACGTTCTGGCTCAAGTACAGTTAGATATCGCTAACTTGTGTGGTGTTGAAATGCCGCATTGCTGCGGCTCTTCTGCGGGGTTCAATCGTTTGTTTCAGGGGATGTGCGTCCGTTTACGATGTTTGCAGGCGCGGTTTTTCAAGATAAAAGGGCGCCGGTGTCTTTCTGTTCATAGTGTATCACCATTTCTGTTTTTTTGCAAGAGCAAAATCGCATTTTCTTTTCGCTTCGGCGTCGTTTCTGCGTGATGTCGGAAAACGGATGCGCTTCTGCTCTCGTCCGAATTTGTTCCGACACCGCAAATTCAGACCAGCAGAATCGCAAATCCGGGTATTGAAATCGGCTCCCGCGCATTGTATAATGATAGCATCAAACAAAACAGTCATGCAGGTGCAGAAACCCGGCCAATCTGCCTGGCTGTCGGCATGGGGAGGCTGGCTTGAATGTCTTTGCAGGGTGCAGGTGAACGGAAAGCCGCACCGAATCAACCGGCACACGGCCGGCCGCCGCTCGACGGCGAACAAGTGGAACGGGTTTATCACTTTGACAACTGCTTCCGTGAAGAAGCGGCCTTTTTCGGCGGCATCCGCCTCTACCAGATCGGAGAAACCTGTCTGGAAAAGGGCTGTCTCTGGCCGCCGCACCGTCAATGGTGCTATGAAATCAGCTATATCGTCTCCGGCGAAGGTACATTCGGAACCAATGACCGGCTGTATCCCGTTCGGCCAAACGACGTCTATCTGAATGGCCGAAGCGAAACGCACACCATTCTAGCCGACAGAGGCTCCCGGCTCCGCTATTTATTTCTCGGCTTTGACATCCCGGAAACGTCTGACTGTGCTTCCGATTATGCCGATATCCTGCGCTTTTTCGATACGGTTGATACACCCTGCCGGGCGGATGTCTGCGGCGTCGGCGAGCTGCTGCGGCGCCTGACGCAGGAGTTTTACTGGAAACAGCCCTGCTTTGAAGAGATTGTCGCCGCCAGCCTGCGCCTTTTGATTCTCCGGGTTTATCGGAACGGGCTGGGCGGAACGGAACCGTCCGGCTTTGCCCCGGATGCCTCCCGCCCATACGGCGCTGTGATCTACACCGTCTGCCGCTGCATCGACGACCAGATTGATTCGCTGACGAGCGTCGGCGACATTGCGCAGCGGCTCGGGTACAGCACCTCGTATCTCTCGCACGTTTTCCGTGAAAAAACAGGCGAAACGCTGCAAGCCTGCCTCCGCCGGAAAAAGATGGAACGTGCCGTCTTTTTGATGCGCAATGCAGGCTATTCGCCCTCGCAGGCCGCGGAACGCCTCGGCTATCAGAGCTTGCAGGCATTCAGCAAAGCGTTCCGCAGCGTGTATGGGTGCAGCCCCACCTCGTATCTGCGTCCGCCCGTCTGATCATGCTCCCTGCTGCCCGGCACTGATGCAGCCGTTGAATCGTCAATCATCCCACAGCAAGTCATCATATCATGAGAGGAAGGATTCCATGTCCAACAAAGTTCGTGCCGCCATCATTGGCTGCGGCAACATCGCAGGCGCACACGGCCCCGCTTACAAAGCCATCGCCGACCATGTCGAGCTTGCCTACTGCATTGACCTGATTCCGGAACGCGCCGAGGAGAAAAAGGCAGCCTTTGGTGATGAAAACACGGTTTGCCTCACCGACTACCGCGAAATGCTCAAGGATCCGACCGTCGATGTCGTCTCGGTTTGCCTCCCGAACGACCTTCACGCGCCGGTGACCATTGACTGTCTGAACGCAGGCAAGCATGTCCTCTGTGAAAAGCCGGTTGCCCTGAACTATGAGCAGGCGCTGACCATGAAGGAAGCCGCAGACCGCAACGGCAGGATTTTGAACATTGGTGTGGTCAACCGCTTCAACCGTGCGGTCGAAGCCGTGCGGGAATCCATTCTGAGCGGCGAGCTCGGCGAAGTCTATCAGATCTACTGCTCCTTCCGCGCCTTCCGCAGCATTCCGAACCTCGGCGGCTGGTTTACGACGAAGGCCCGCTCCGGCGGCGGCGCATTGATCGACTGGGGCGTCCACTTTTTGGATCTCATCAACTACTGCATGGACAATCCGCAGCCGAAGACGGTTTCGGCGGTCTGCCATGCGAAGCTGGCCACCGACCTGCACAGCTACCATTACCGTTGGATGCACGCCGGACCGACGAACTTTGACGGCATTGACGACGTGGAGGAATACGTCACAGGGCTCGTCCGCACCGACGGGCCGACGCTGACTTTCAACGGCGCATGGGCGCAGAACATCGACGAAGACGCCATGTTCATCGAATTCATGGGCACCAAGGGCGGCATCAAGCTGCAATACGGCGGTCAATACACCCTGTATACCGAGCGGAACGGCGAATTCATCGCCAAGCAGTCCGAGCTCGACATCCCCAACCACTTCCTCGCTGAAATCAGCTCCTTTGTCGATTCGGCAATGCGCGGCGAAAAAATCCGCTCCAACATCGACAACGTGCTGGTCACCGCCAAACTGATGGATGAAATCTATCGTTCCGCCGAGCTGGGCCGCGAAGTCGTTGTGGAATAGCGGCGCAGTCAAACAACCGAAGAGGTGTCATTTATGAAACATTTTCCAATTGGCATTATGCTGGAATCGCTCCAGCTTCCCTTTGAGCAGAGCCTGGACAAAGCGGTTGAACTTGGCGCTGACGGATTTCAGATGTGGTTCTGCGCGCCGGATCCGATGCCCCGGGACGAATTTTTGCAGAAACGCACCGCCATCGAAGCGCATCACCTGACCGTTTCCGCCGTCTGCGGCGAAATCGGCGGGTTCACCGATGAATCGGCCAACGCCGAAAAAATCAAGCGCATGGAAAACATTTTCAACTTTGCGCACGAAATCGGAACGCACGTCGTCACCGGGCATATCGGCGTCATTCCGGAAAACAAGGATGACCCGGCATACCGCGCACTGTATAAAGCAATGATCACGCTTGGCCGCATGGCCAGGGAACGGGATCTGACATTTGCGACGGAAACCGGCCCGGAAACCACGGCGCTGATGCGGCAGTTTTTAGACGAGCTGGACGGCGGTATCGGCGTCAACTTTGACCCGGCCAATCTTGTCATGGGCGGCCATTCCCGCAACGGCGCCGACAGCGTCGCAGTCATCGCGCCTTACATTGCACATACGCACGCAAAAGACGGCATCCGCACCGAACACAGCGCGATGGAAGTTGCGCTCGGCAAAGGCGGCGTCGACTTCCCGCTCTGGATGAAAACGCTCTGGAACTACGGATACCACGGCTTCCTGACGATCGAGCGCGAGTGCGGCGATACCCCGGCGGCTGACATCGCAGAGGCCATCCGCTATCTGCGTGAAACCGACCAAACGCTCGACGTGTAACTTCACCGGCTGTCAAACAGGCATTCAAAAAAACGCTTCCGGGTTTCCGGAAGCGTTTTTGATTTGAGCCAATCTGTGGAACCGGTATTCAATTTTCGGAACGCGCTGCGGCTTCGAAGCAGGCCTGAATCGTCTGAATCACGCCGCCGTCGTTGTTGGACGGGATGACGTGTGTGGCAATCTTCTGCATTTCAGGTTCGCCGTTTACAGGGGCAAAGCTTTTGTCAGCACAACGGTACATATCCACATCGTTGAAGTTGTCGCCGAAAACGTACAGCTGTCCGGCATGAACCGCCTGCTGCGCGGCGCGCGCACCCGTGCCTTTCCCGGCGTCAGACGCGCCGCATTCCAGAAAGCGGTACCCTTCGAGATATGTATCGGCATAATAAACCGTTTTGAGCCCCGGAATTTGACGGAGTGCTTCCGCAAGCCCATCCAGCCGCGTCACATGGTCGTAAAACGAGAAGCTGAGAATTTCCGTCTGACCGGACATCCGCATCGGCAGAACCGGCGTTTTCGGCGTTTGAAGTTCGCGGAGATAGGCTTCCGTCTGCGGCTGAAGCGCAATGTCATCTCGGTAATAGGTGACCAGACGCCCGACCGCATCCAGCGCATAAAACGTGCCGGATGCGTCATATGCCGAGAAGAGCGCGCGCACCGCGTCGGATGCATCGGATGCAATCGGAAATGCCTTGACCGGTTTGTCCGCCGCCATATCCCAGAGCAGCGATCCGTTCAGGCAGACGGCCGGCGCTGACAGCCTGAGCCCCACTGGATCCAGTGCCTGTCTGGCGCTGGCCGGCGAACGCGCCGTTGCAACGGTAAAAAGGCAGCCCTTTTCTTCCAAGCGGTTCAGGATTTCGACGTGCGCCGGTGCAATGCTCTGTGCATCGTTCAGCAGTGTGCCGTCCAAGTCGGATGCAAATAAAATCGTTTCGGTTTGCGTTTTCATGCTTTGGTTCATATTTTCAGGGTCCGTTTCATCATTTTTGCTTGGTTTGTTCAGGCGGCAGAAAGCACGCTGCCGTCCAGCCCGCTGATCAGATAATCGCCGTGATCCGTCTTGATGGCCAGCGCCGGAATCATGCGTGCGCTGCCGTCGTCGCCGACGGTATGAAAATAGACGCGTTCCACCGCGGCGATCAGCGTCACATCGATGTGATACGCCGTCGCATATGCGCCGAAATCAGCGAGCAGCGCCGTCACATTTCGGGATTGCTGCGCCGTTTGGACGGCTTCGTTGGTCAATGCACAGCCCGAAATGCGTGTTTCACCTGCCTGAAATGCGACCTCCAGCGCCGCATTCCGCAGGCGGAACCCGTTCCGCTCGGCATAGAAGCGAACCGTAACGCCTTGTTCCGGCGTTTGACCGGTTTCGACCACAACGCCGGATTTTTCCGGCAGAATGCCCGCTTTTTTCAGCAGGGTACGCGCCTTTTTTTGCGCCTCTGTGCCCGTCGTCGGTACATCCTGCCGCCAAATCGTGACGTTGATCAAGCCGCCTCTTCGGAAAATGGCTTCGCCGTCCGGCGATTCATACCGGCCGATGCCGCCGCCCTGCTCAATCCGATCGCCGGAGCCGATCAGCGCCTGTGCAACGGCTGTCTCCTTTTCCGGGCTGCGCGCCGCGGACAGTGCGTAAACGGCATGTTCCCGCCGGGGGATAACGCCGTCCTCTGCCCAGATGCCGCATCGCTCCAGAAAGGTCATCGTATCGGCGATGGTTTTCTTCGGCACCAGTGTCGTGATGGCGCGTGCATACAGCAGATTGCCTGCCAGCGTCAAGTTGATGCAGACCAGCAGCAGAATCGCAATCTGCTTCAGTTTGGATGGATTCATTGGTCTGCTCCCTCCTGTTTGTGGTTCCGCTGTGCTGAATTCAGATGGTTTGCGGCTGTTTCCGGAACCATTTCATGCCGTTTGACCGGCAGAACGCACCATGTCAGGCGCCACTCGTCTCCGGTTTGAACAAACGCCGGGGACAAACGGCCGTGCTGCACCCGGCCCTGCATGCTGCTCAGCAGGGTCGACAGCTTCATATCCGGCAGAAATTCGCCGGATGATGCATCCGCTTCCGCAATGACAACCGTGAAACCCATCACTTCTGCCTGAACCAGACTGCCGTTCCGGAAGACAAAGCTGGCGGCTGTTCTGGCGCCGTTCTCTGCGACCATCGGGTATCCGCCCGCCAGCGCGTCGAATTCGATCTGCGTGCCCGTTTCCGTTGTTTCAACCGCGCTGAGCACATAGCGGGGCTGACCGGACAGCCCCGCCAGCGCGTTTTGCAGCAGCTCCGACGCATAGGCGGCATATCCGGCAGCCGTTTCGGCACCGTTGACCGGTATGCCGCCGGCTTCCCCGGCGGCAAAGGACAGCAGACCATCTGCCCCGAATCGGAGCGCGCCGTTTTCCGACAGATAGACGCGGCAGCCCTGTGAATCGATATAACTGCGCGCCGTATACACATCGAAGCCAAATGCCGCCAGAATCAGCGTCTGCCGGTCCCGGTCATATATTCCGTCTGCGCCGCTGAGCGTCATGCGCGTCAGACCGGCGCAGAGCGACATGTCCAGCGGAACGGCTGACTGCGGCGTCAGCATACCGTCGGCGGCTTCAAAGGTTCCCGCATACCGGACAGCCTGTCCGTCCGCCGCCGAAAGCAGCGCAGACAGGTCAGCTGTTTTCAGCGCCGTCTGCGATTCGGCACATCCGGCTGCTGAATCGCAGACATACAGCCGGGCTGCCTCGCCGGACAGATCGATCAGCAGACAGTCGGCCGTCCGCTGCGCAAGCGTTCCGCCCGTGTCGCCCGTCAGAACGTCAACCGGCAGCACCGCTCCGTAATCAAGCAGAATGCCGCGGCCGTCGAGCGCCGCCTGCCATTCTGACGCAGGAACGTCCGCTGGTTCTCCAGCCGACCCAAACAGCTCGATCAGGATCGGGCGGAGCTGTTCAAAATACGGCGTCAGCAGATGCGGCTCTGTCAGCTGGATGGTTTGCTCTCCGTCCCGGATCACGGCGGAAACCGGCTGAACCGGGACTGGCGACAGCGTCTCCTGCTGTTCCGACTCCGTCGGCCTGGAGAAGCCAAAAATGCCCATGCCGCCGTCCAACGTCCGGTAAAGCAGCAGCGCCGCCGTGACAGACAGCAGAACCAGAAGAATATTCTCAATACGTTGCTTCATAGGCGCCTCACGCTTCTGCGGCGGGCAGCCAAACCGTTACCGTTGTCCCCTGGTTTGGCGCGCTTTCAATCTGGATGGTGCCCTTCAGGTTGTCGATGAATTCCTTGGCAATGGCAAGCCCCAATCCGGAACCGCCCTTTTCCCGGGAACGCGCTTTATCGACGCGGTAGAAGCGCTCAAAAATATGCGGCAGATCCGCTTCCGGAATGCCGATTCCGTCATCCTGCACGGTAATTGCCGCGCCATGATCGCGCGCCGCGGCTGTCACGGTGATGTTCCCGCCCTCCGGCGTGTATTTGATGGCGTTGCTGATGATGTTGGCAATGACCTGTCCGAGCCGGTCGTTGTCTGCGAGAATCTCCGGCAGCGGGCCGTCGACAGACAGCGTCAGCGTCAGTTTGCGTTTGCGCGCTTCCATAACCATGGCGTCAACGAGATTCCGCACCAGCGTTTCCGGCTGGAAGCGGGTGATGTTCCAATCCATCCGACCATAGTCCAGCTTTGAAATGGTCAGCAAGTCGCGCACCAGCCGCGTCATGCGGTCTGTTTCATTCAGAATCACCTGCATAAAGCGTTCGCGGTAGGCCGGCTCCATTTCATCATCTGCGAGGATGGTTTCAGCATAGCTGCGGATGTTCGTCAGCGGTGTGCGCAGCTCGTGTGAAATGTCGGCGACAAATTCCCGGCGGGCCGTGTTCAGCCGTTCCTGCTCCGTGATGTCGTAGATCACGATCATAATGCCGCCTTCATGCTCGCCGCTGCCGAACGGCGTAAAGAAAAAGCGGAGATCGCGGTCATGGTATTTGCAGACGCGCTCCAGCGACTGTCCGTTTTCCAGCGCCAGCACGGTTTCCAGCGGCAGTTCCAGCGGCGCAGACATCGTTTCATAGTCCGGCTGTACGGCTTCATCCGCCGGGAGATCCAGCAGCCGCCGGGCGGCGGCATTGATGTGCAGGACGCTGCCGGTTCGATCCAGCGCGACAATGCCGTCAGTCATATGCTGAAAAACCGCCGACAGCTTGTTGCGCTCGTTTTCGACGGCGTCCAAGGTATCGGACAGCGCCTGCGACATATCGTTGAACGTCTGCGTCAGCACGCCGATTTCGTCGTTGGAATAGGCGGGCGGTTTGCTGGAAAAGTCGCCTGCGGCGACCATCTTTGCACTGCGCGTCAGCGTTTCAATCGGTCGGGCAATCGTTTTGGCCAGCATGACCGACAGCAGAACGGAGATCACCAGTCCGAACAGCAGCGCCTGCAAAATCGCCGACAGCAGCATCTGCTGGAGCTCGGCCACGCTTTCTTTTGTGTCACGGATATAGATGATATAGCTGTCTTCCCCGGCGGAAACCGGAACGGCGATATCAAAATAGGCGGATGTTGCGCGGGCCTCCATCCCGACCGCACCGGCCAGTGCCGCCAGGACGTTTTCCGTTTTTTCAACGGCGCCTTCCGTGCCGCTGCCGCCCAGATACGATCCGGTCTGACCGTCCAGCAGGGAAAACGTCCGCGATGCGCCCAGACCCAGCTGCTGGGAATAGGCCAGCACATAGTCTGCCGCGCGGGATGCGCCGTTCTCCCCTTCGGCCAGCTCTCTGAAAATATCGAGAAAGTCGCTGGTAAACACGTCGCCCATTTCCCGGTAAAATCGCTCTTCATAATAAGTGCCCACGTTGTTGAGCAGGTAAATGCCGATGACTGCCGTCACGGTGACGACCAGCAGCACCAGAATCATGATCAGTTTGACTTGAAGTGAACGCACCACGGCTGTTCTCTGTCCTTTCTTTCCGGACACCCGCTCACTGTTTGCCGGCCGTCGGATCATAATAGTAGCCGACGCCGTGGCGGGTTGCAATCAGGCGGCTGGCGCCGTCCTGACATTCATCCAGTTTCTCCCGCAGGCGCCGCACCGCAACGTCCACAATGCGCGTTCCGCCGTCATACTCATAGCCGAACGCTTCCCTGAGAATCTCCTCCCGCGTGAAAACCTGACCCGGCGCTGCCATTAGGAAGCGCAGCAGTTCAAATTCCCGTGCGCTGACGTCGAGCGGTTTCCCGCCGACTGACGCCGTTTTTTTCCGGAGATCCACTGCAAGTTCCTCGGTCTGTGCCCCGGTGACCAGCTCGCCGCTGCTCCGGCGGAGGTTTGCGCGGACGCGGGAAATCAGCTCGCGCATCTGAAAAGGTTTCGTGATATAATCGTCTGCGCCGAGTTCCAGCCCTTCCACTTTGTCATCTTCGCCTTCGCGCGCCGTCAGCATTAGGATCGGAACCGCAGAGGTTTCCCGCACGCGTTTGCAGACCTCAAAGCCGTTCATGCCCGGCAGCATCACATCGAGCAGAATCAGCTCCGGTTTTTCCGTCTGCGCCATGGTCAAGCCTGTTTCGCCGTCTGACGCCGTCAGCGGCTGAAATCCTTCTTTTTTGAGGTTGTATGCGATGATATCAGAGATGATCGCGTCATCTTCAACGATCAGAATCCGTTTGCCGGTATCCACGGGCAACCTTCCTTTCCTGTCATGTTTCCTGTCAGTTCTCCGTCGTATTTTCCGCTGTACGTTGCACGTTTCCATGCATCATACGGTTTTTCTGTATTTTTTCGCTGATTTACCGCCGGAAAAAGCCCCGTTTTTCCAGCTCGCCGATCCGCTCTTCCAGCTGCGCCTGCACTTCCGGCATGGAAACCCGTAAGGCGCCGCCCGTCTCCAGCAGGGTGCATACGGCGCATTCGTCTGCTTTCAGAAGCGCCTCCAAAGCGGATATTTCCCGCAGCGGCTCACCGGCCATGACGGCCGCCAGACGCCGCACAGCCGCCGCAAGATATTCATCCACCAGCGCTGAAAGCTCTTCGCCGCCGCTTTCGGCTGCCGCTGCCAGCAGTGCCGCAGCCGCCCGGGGCGCCGTGCTGCCCTCGGCCGGCAGGTTCGCAGCAGATTCCGATGAATTCGCCGGCTGAACGCCCAGCAGCGCATCCACGCTGCACGCGTAGTACCGGCTTGCATTGACGAGAAATTCCAGCCCCGGCTCTCTCAATTCGTTTTCATAGTGCGACAAAAGCGCCTGCGAAACGCCCAATGCGGATGCAGCCGTCCGCTGGCTGACGTTCTTCTTTTTCCTCAGATTGGCAAGGTTCATTGCAAACCGCATGTGCGGTGCGCCCCCTTCTGGCTGGTATTCCGCCGCAAAATAACGCCGGATAGTAATATTATAAAAGAAAGACTACCAATTGTAAAGGGGCATTCCTTCACCGATTCTGTTTTTCTTCTTTTGTGCGATTCGACCTTGCAATCCGACGTCGTTTGTGGTATGCTATTAGATGAAATTATGGAGTTTATGGAGATGAATCACAAATGGAACGTTTTACTGTCTTAGTTGAAACCAGCGCCCGCCATGTCCATCTGTCGAAAGAAGATATGGCCAAACTGTTCGGTGAAGGCGCACAGCTGACGCCGAAGCGCGAGCTGTCTCAGCCGGGTCAGTTCCTGTCCAACGAACGCGTTTCCATCATCGGTACACGCAGCCGAATGGATAACGTCGCCGTTCTGGGCCCGGAACGCAAAGCCACGCAGGTTGAGCTCTCTCTGACCGATGCCCGCACGCTGGGCGTTGAAGCCCCGATCCGTGAAAGCGGCGACGTCGCAGGCAGCGGCAAGATCACCATCGAAGGCCCGGCGGGCAGCATTGAAATCGCAGAAGGCGTCATCGCAGCCAAGCGCCACATCCACCTGACCCCGGAAGACGCCGAGAAATACGGCCTCTCCGACAAGCAGATTGTCAAGGTCGCGCTGGATGGTCCGCGTGCCCTCGTGTTTGACGAAGTGGTCTGCCGCGTCAGCGAGAAATTCGCCACCGCCATGCACATTGACGTCGATGAAGCCAACGCCGTCGGCGGCGTGAAGTCCGGCGTCGTCATCGCGTAAGTTTCCTTTTTTCCTCTTTCGCGCTTGCATTTGCCCTGCTGTCCCCGCGCTTTTCCCCAGCGTTTCACCCACTTGGTTGAGATACAGCAATCCCGTGCGGTTCTGCGGGCAGACCGGTGCTGCAACTTGTGCCGGTCTGCCTGCGCCGCCGGACATAGAGAAGGGAGCGGTTTATCATGTTGGAAACATATCTGATCATCAACGCAGACGATTTTGGCATGTGTCATGCAGCAAACGCAGCAACATTTGATTTGCTGGAAAAAGGCGGCATTACCTCCGCCACCATTATGACCCCCTGCGGATGGGCGCCGGAAGCGATTCGCTTTGCCGCAGCCCACCCGGAATACGCCATCGGCATTCATTTGACCTTTACCAGCGAATGGCACAAGTACCGCTGGCGCCCGGTCTCCGCAGCGCCCTGTCCGAGTCTCCGCGACCGGGACGGGTATATGCACCATGATTGCGATGCGTTTGAAGCCAGCGCATCGGAATCCGAAGTCGAGGCGGAAATCCGGGCGCAGATTGAATTTGCACGCGGGTTCGGCTTTGAGCCTTCTCACCTGGACAATCACATGGGGTCTCTCTACGGTTTGGCAGGGAAACAGTGCTTTTTGCCGACTGTTTTCCGCATCTGTGCCGAATATGGCTATCCGTTCCGGATGCCTTCGGTATCTTACAACGGCGAACCGGATGAACTCTGGGAACCCATCGGCAAGCTGGCACAGCTCGCCCGCCAGATGGACGTGCCCATCCTTGACCACCTCTGGGAGCATGACTGGCACGGTCCGCAGTCGGAAAGCTATGAATCGTTCCGCGAATACATGCTGGAACACTTCAAAACGTGCCCGGAAGGGATTGTCGAAACCTATATTCACCCGTCGCTGGAATGTGACGAACTGAAAAATACATCTTCTGTCTGGTTCCGCCGCGTCTGGGAACACCGTTTGTTCGCCGACCCGGCAACCCGCCAGCACATCGAGTCGCTCGGAATCCGCCTGATCGACTACCGTGATCTGGAAAAAATGCGAAAGGCTTCTCATCAATGAATCAAATTACCCTTCGCTTCCGTCCGGACGGGCTGTTTCGGATTTTACAGCTGACCGACATGCATTTGGCCGATGTGGCTGGACGTGATGCCGTTCTTTTGTCCTGCGTGCCGGAGCTGATCCGGCGTGAAAAACCCGATTTGATCGCTTTGACCGGGGATATCGCCTGCGACGGCAGCGCAGAACACATGATTGAGCAATTCACCGCCCTTTACAACGTCATGGCGCCGTTCGGCATTCCGATCACCATGACGCTCGGCAACCATGAAAGCGACGGCTTTGATGTCGCTTCCGGCCGCCAGTATCCGCTGGCGGAAGCGCTGGAAGCCCTTCCGCTCTGCCTGTTTGAACGCGGTCCTGCCGACATGGGTGTCGGCAACTATGCGCTGCCGGTTTACCCGCATGACGGCGGCGACAAGCCCGCATGGATGCTTTATCATCTGGACTGCCATGCCAGCCGCCCCTATCGGACGGGGGAATCCGGAACCGTCACCTCAGACGCATACATTTGGCCTGCGCAGATTGACTGGCTGAAGCAGACGCACACCGCTTTGCAGGCAGCATATGGTGCTGTTCCATCGATTCTTTTTGACCATGTCCCGCTGCCGGAATTCAACGACGTCTGGATGTTTGAGGGGCTTTCCGGCGACCACGGCGAAAAGGTCTGCTGCGCTCCGGTCAACTCCGGGCTGTTTGCTGAGCTGTGCCGGCTGGGCGATTTCCGCGCCGTTTTTGCCGGGCACGATCATACGAACAGCTTTACCGGCAAGGTATTCGGCATGATGCTTGCTTACGGGCGCTGCTCGGGCAACCTCGGCTGGTGCCTTTGGCCGCATCCGCATGCGCTCCAATCGGAAGCGCGCCGCCATCCGAAGGACGGCAGCCCGCGTCTGCCCGACTTCTTTGCACGCGGCGGGCGCATCATCGACCTGAACGAAACCACCGGACAGATTGAGCAGACATACATCGCCCGCTATGACGGCAAACCCGAAGTTGAAACGGCGACGCCGCCTCGTTTTCAGCGGTTCGGTTTTTCCATCTGGCCGCCGCAGGCAAAAGAATTTGAAAGGACGATTTCGCAATGAATAAACCGACGCTTCGTTTTCGTCCGGACGGTTCTTTCCGGATTTTGCAGCTGACCGATATGCACCTTCGGTGCGATACCGGGCGCAATGCGACGGCACTTGCCATGATCAGCGCGCTGATCGAGCGCGAAAAACCCGATCTGGTCGCATTCACAGGCGACATCACCTGTGACGGCGGTCTAGTCCGGATGCTCACCCTGACGGACAAAATCAATCAGATTCTCGAATCATACGGCACCCCCTACACGCACATCTTGGGCAACCACGAGAGCGACGGCGACAACGCACGGCTTGGCCGGCACCTTGCGCTGGCAGACGCGTGGGAATCCTATCCGCTCTGCCTGTTTGAGCGCGGCGCTGCCGACATGGGCATCGGCAACTATACGGTTCCGATTTATCCGCACACAGGCGGGGACAAGCCCGCATGGATGCTCTACCACGTCGACTGCCATGCCGGGCAGACCTATACCCTGTCAGACGGTTTGACCGTCCGGGAAGACGCAATGCTCTTTCCGTCGCAGCTCGACTGGCTGAAGCAGACGCATACCGCTTTGCAGGCCCAATACGGTTCTGTTCCGTCGATTCTTTTTGACCATGTGCCGCTGCCGGAGTTCGACGATGTCTGGATGTTTGACGGCATTTACGGCGAACACGCCGAAAAAGTCTTCCATGCGCCGGTCAACTGCGGGCTCTTTTCCCTGCTCTATGAGCTGCGCGATTTTCGCGGCGTCTTCGTCGGACACGATCACCGCAACAGCTATCACGGCACAATGTTCGGCATCCTGCTGGCTTATGGGCGCTGTTCCGGCTATCAGCCGGCATGCACGCCGCACTGGCAGGGTTTTGGCAATGCGTTCAAGCGCGGCGGGCGCATCATCGATTTGAACGAAACAACCGGTCAGATTGAACGCACCTATATCGCCGTGCATGACGGTTCAAAAGTGCCGGAGGAATTCACGCCGCCGATTTTTGACCGCGATTCGTTTTATCTGCCCCGCCCGGACCAGCTCACACGCTGACGCGTTCGGGGCTTCCTTCTTTTGCTTTTCCTTTTGTTTTTTTGATTTTTACGGAACCGCCGGTTTTACCCGGCAGAAGGGTCAGGATTTCTCCCATGCATACCTCAACAGACGCGGGTTTACGCCGCGTCGTCGTCAAAGTCGGTTCCTCTACGCTGACGTATCCGGCGACGGGTCAACTCAACCTCCGGCGCATTGGCGCCCTGGCAACGGCGCTTGCCGATCTGAAAAACAGCGGCATCAGCCCCGTGCTTGTCACATCCGGCGCCGTGGCATCCGGCATGGCAAAACTCGGCATTTCGGAACGCCCTGCGGATACGCGCTCCCGTCAGGCGATTGCCGCCGTCGGGCAGTGCGCTTTGATGCACATCTACGACAAGATGCTCAGTGAATATGGCGTCAACGTCGGGCAGATTCTGCTCACCAAAGACGTGATCGACAACCCCGGGCACCGCGATCATGCCGCAAATACGTTTGAGCGGCTGCTGGAACTCGGCGTCATCCCGATTGTCAACGAGAACGACTCGATTTCTACCTATGAATTGGAAAGCCTGACCACGTTTGGCGACAACGACCGGCTTTCTGCCTATGTCGCACTGCTCTGCCGGGCAGACCTTGTCATCAACCTGTCCGATATCGACGGGCTGTATGACAGCGATCCGCGCTGCTGCCCGGACGCCAAACAGATTCCGATTGTCCACGCCATCGACGACCGGCTCCGCGCCCTGGCCGGAGACCCCGGCGCACAAGGCACGGGCGGCATGCGTTCCAAGCTGATGGCCGCAGAAATCCTGCTGGAGGCCGGCATTGACATGGTGATCACCAATGGTCAGCACCCGGAATATCTGGCGGAAATCTGCGCAGGCGTCCCGCATGGAACGCTGTTTACTGCGCGCAATGCACAGGAGGGCTGAACATGAATTTTGAACAGATTGCCGCCGGTGCGCGTGCCGCTGCGGCACAGCTCGCATCCGCCGGTCAGCGGGAGAAAAACGCGGCGCTGGCTGCTATTTCTGCGGCACTCCGCGCACAAACAGACGCGATTCTCGCCGCAAATGCGCTGGATGTCGCCGCTGCGGAAGAAAACGGCATTCGCCCGGTGATGGTTGACCGTCTGCGTTTGACGGCCGCCCGCATCTCTGCCGTTGCCAACGGTGTGGATGAAGTTGCCGCACTCCCGGATCCGACGGGAGAAGTTCTTTCCATGACGACGCGCCCCAATGGCCTTGTCGTCGGCAAAAAGCGCGTGCCGCTTGGCGTGGTCGGCATCATTTTTGAATCGCGGCCGAACGTCACAGTGGATGCTGCGGCGCTCTGTCTGAAATCCGGGAACGCCTGTATTCTGCGCGGCGGCCGCGAGGCACTGCGCACGAATTTGATGCTGGCAGACGTCATGCGCCGGGCGCTGGATTCCGTCGGTCTGCCTGCCGACGCGGTGAATCTGCTGAACGACACCACCCGTGAAGGCGCAGAAGCGATGATGCGCGCGCACGGCCTCCTTGACGTTCTGATTCCGCGCGGCGGCGCCGGTCTGATCCGCTCGGTGGTCGAGCATTCAACCGTTCCGGTCATCGAAACCGGCACCGGCAACTGCCACATCTATGTCGAGGCGACGGCGGATCCGGAAATGGCGGTTGAAATCACCTACAACGCCAAAACATCCCGGCCTTCCGTCTGCAATGCAGCGGAAAGCCTGCTGATTGACGAAGCTGCGGCGCAGTCGCTGCTGCCGCGCATCGCTGCGCGTCTTGCCGAAAAAGACGTCACATTGTATGGATGCGAAAAAACGCGCGCCATTCTGGGCGAAACCGTTCTGCCGGCGACCGACGAGGATTACGGCAAAGAGTATCTGGACTATGCGATGTCAGTCAAAGTGGTTTCAGGGCTGGAGGAAGCGATTGCACACATCAACCATTACAGCACCCACCACAGCGACGCCATCATCACGCAGCGTTATGATGCTGCGCAGCGCTTCCTGAATGCGATCGATTCGGCAGCCGTCTATGTCAACGCTTCGACGCGTTTCACCGACGGCAACGAATTCGGAGAAGGCGCTGAAATCGGCATTTCGACGCAAAAGTTGCACGCCCGCGGCCCCATGGGGCTGACGGCGCTGACCAGCGTCAAGTATATCATCTACGGCAGCGGACAGATTCGCTGAGCCGGCCAAACAGCTCGACCCGAGATCCACATCACGAATCACCTGGATCAGCCTCATACAATTCGATCAATTCGATTCATTTCATTTTATACAAAGACGGACGGAGACGGAACAACCATGAAATGCGGTTTTGACAACGCGCTGTACATTAAAATGCAGACCGAACACATCAAGAAGCGGATTGACCGCTTCAACAACAAGCTCTACCTCGAATTCGGCGGCAAGCTGTTTGACGATTATCACGCTTCCCGCGTGCTCCCCGGATTCGACGTCAATGGCAAAGTCAAATTGCTGCGCGAGCTGTCAGACATTGCAGAGATCATCATGTGCGTCAGCGCTGGCGCCATTGAAAAAAACAAAATGCGTGCGGATTTCGGCATCACCTATGACCAGGATGCACTCCGCCTGATCGACAACCTCACCAGACTCGGCATCTCCATCAACTCCGTCGTCATCACACAGTATGCGGAACAGCCCGCTGCGGCCATCTTCAAAAAGAAGCTCGAAAACATGGGCATCCGCTCCTATATTCACCGGCTGACCAAAGGATATCCGACCGACGTTGAAACCATCATCAGCCCGGAAGGCTACGGCGCCAACCCCTACATCGAGACGACCAAACCGCTTGTCGTCGTCACAGCCCCCGGCCCCGGCTGCGGCAAGCTTGCCACCTGCCTCAGCCAGCTCTACCACGAAAATGTCCGCGGCGTCAAGGCGGGATATGCAAAGTTTGAAACCTTCCCGATCTGGAATCTGCCGCTCAAGCATCCGGTCAACCTCGCTTATGAAGCGGCGACCGCCGATTTGAACGACGTCAACATGATCGACCCGTATCACCTGGAAGCATATGGAAAAACAACGGTCAACTACAACCGCGACATTGAAGTCTTCCCTGTCGTCCGCACGATTCTGAGCCGCATCACCGGCGAAGACATTTACCGTTCGCCGACGGATATGGGCGTCAACATGGCCGGTTTTGCCATTTCCGACGATGAAGTCTGCCGGGAAGCTTCCAAGCAGGAAGTCCTTCGCCGGTATTACAAATCCTTCTGCGACTGCCGCCATGGTTTGGCTGACAAAGAGGTGCCCGGACGCATCGAGCTGATCATGCAGCAGCTCGGCATCAAGGCGGACGACCGGCGCGTCGTTCACCCGGCCTGTGAACGCGCCGCTGAATGCGGCCGTCCGGTCACGGCCATTGAGCTGCACGACGGGCGCATTGTCACAGGCAAAATGTCCGACCTGATGACCTCCCCGGCCAGCGCACTGCTGAACGCCGTCAAGCTGCTCGCCGGGATGGCCGATTCGCTCCATCTGCTCTCCCCCGTCGTCTTAGAGCCGATCCGCCGGATGAAGCGCGATATGCTGCACACGCATCCGACGCGGATGAACCTTTCGGAAATTCTGCTCGCCATGAGCATCTGCGCCGCAACCAACCCGACGGTTGAGCTCGCGATGAGCAAGCTGCCGGAACTCGCCGGGTGCGAGGCGCATGCCACCGTCATGCTGACCGATTCGGATGAGAATACCCTGCGCAAGCTGGGCGTGAACTTGACCTGCGACCCGGAATACTGCACCAACGAATTTTATCGCGAATAACGATTTTCCACCGCGCCGTTTTTTCGTCCACCCCTTGTGAAAATCCGTCCAATGAATCGAATGAAAAAAAGGAGACGTCACCATGCATTATGAGAACAATTGGGCATCCCTGAATGCCAGACCCGTCCCCGCCTGGTTTGAAGACGCGAAATTTGGTATTTTTGCACATTGGGGCATTTATTCCGTTCCGTCTTTTGCCGCCCGCACGGAATACGCTGAATGGTATGGCTACAACGTGCTTTCCAAGACGGAAAATGCGACCACCGCTTTCCATAATCGCATTTACGGCAGCCGGAAGCAGTATGCCGATTTTGTCGGCGATTTTCATGCCGAGCTGTTCGATCCGGATGAATGGGCGGAAATTTTCCAGCGCAGCGGCGCCCGTTATTTCAACCTGACTTCCAAACATCATGACGGCTTCTGCCTCTTCCGCTCCAAGTATGCGTGGAACTGGAACAGCGTCGATGTCGGTCCGCACCGCGATTTCTGCGCGGAACTGAGCGAAGCGCTCTCGAAGACGGACGTCCGCTTCGGCGTATATCACTCGGTGTATGAATGGTTCCATCCGCTCTATCTGGAAAACCCGGAGCGCTATGCAGTTGAGCACCTGATCCCGATGCTCAAAGAGCTGATTGAAACGTATCACCCGGCGACACTTTTTACCGACGGCGAATGGGATCATCCGAGCAGCGTCTGGCACAGCACGGACTTTTTGCAGTGGCTGTACAACGATTCTTCCGTCCGCGACTTCATCGTCCCGAATGATCGCTGGGGCAAAGAGACCCGCGGCCGTCTGGGCGGCAACTTTACGACGGAATACGGCATCATTGACAACGGCCGCACGATTGACGAATGCGAAGAGCGCGTCTTTGAGGAATGCCGCGGCATGGGGCATTCGTTCGGTCTGAACCGCAACGAACGCGCCGAAGATTATCTCTCCGCCAACGAGCTCATCTGGATGCTCTGCGACCTTGTCTCCAAAGGCGGCAACCTGCTGCTGAACGTCGGTCCGTCTGCCGCCGGGAAAATTCCGCCGCTGATGGAAGAACGCCTCCTTCAGATGGGACGCTGGCTTTCCGTCAACGGCGACGCCATCTACGGCACGCGCAAAGGCCCTGCAACGACGGAAGAAGCCGTCCGCTATACCAAAAAAGGCGATAACCTGTATGCGCTGATTCACGCCTTCCCGTTCGGCGAACGCACGCTGGAAGCCATCCCGTTTGACCCGTCTCTGCACGCGGTTCTCCTCAGCGATCCGGCTTCTGCGCCGATTCAAACCGTAAACGACAATGGCAAGCTGAAACTCTGCTTCCCGGCCTACTCGCCGGATGTGCTTCAGTCGAGCGGCATTTATGCCGTCCGCTTGGCGAAAAACGCCTAAATATCTCTCATTTGTCATCAGCGCTTCCGCCTTCGGACGCGTCTGAATAGATTGAAATCACAGGAAAAGGAACGATTACTTATGAAAACATTCCCCAAGGGTGCATATCCTGCAATGATCACGCCGTTCCACGAAGACGGCTCCATCGATTACCCGGCGGTCAACGAACTGCTCCGCTGGTATGAACGCATGAACTGCTCCGGCGTTCTGGCGCTCTGCGCTTCCTCTGAAACCGAAACGCTTTCGCTGGAAGAACGTGTTGAACTGACGAAGTACATCGTCGAACACAAGGGCAACCTGATCATCATCGCTTCCGGCCACGTCAGCACCAGCCTGGAGGATCAGCTGACCGAGCTGAACGCCATGGCGGAAACCGGCATTGACGGTCTCTGCCTGATCGTCGGCCTGCTGAACCAGAACAACGAAACCGATGACGAGTTCATCGAAAACACGAAGACCATCATGAACGGTCTGAACAACAAGACCATCCCGCTCGGCTTCTATGAGAGACCGTGCCCGACGAACCGCAATCTAAGCGAAAAGATCGTCAAGTTCTGCGCCGATACCGGCCGCTTCTGGTTCATGAAAGAAACGTCCTGCGATCCGGAAATCATCGCCAAGAAGATTCGCGCAGCGGCAGGCAGCCCGTTCAACATCTACAACGCAAACTCCATTCAGCTCTATGAATCCCTGAAAAACGGCGCTGCCGGTTTCTGCGGCATCATGGGCAACTTCCACCCGGATCTCTATCAGTGGCTGTGCGTCAACTATGACAAGCATCCGGCTGAAGCCGAACGCGTTGCAGCTTACATCAGCGCCATCGGCGAAACCGGCGATCAGTATCCGGCCAGCGCCAAATATCACCAGAACCTCTACGGCGCAAAGATGAGCACCTATACGCGCCGCACCGGCAGCACGCAGGAAATGAAGCCCTCGACCGCCATCCGTCTTCAGGCGGTTGAACAGGTCGTCAATGAAGTCCGTGCGTGGCTGAAAACCGTTGACTAAAAAACTGACCCGGTTTCAGAAGTTCTGAAATCCATCCACAGAAACCGCTGACATCCGCCAGCGGTTTCTGTGGTATTGGGTTCCGCCTTTGAAAACGAATCTATCCCTATGACCCCTTATTTTGATGCAGGAAAAGAGGTTTATCAGATGAAAGTAACTTTTATGGGTGCCGGCAGCACCGTTTTCTCCAAAAACGTTCTGGGCGACATCATGTGTACGCCGGAAATCCAGCGCTGTGACATTGCGCTGTATGACATTGATGCCACGCGTCTGGAAGAAAGCTTCCTGATGCTGCAAAACATCAACAAAAACGTCAACGAAAACCGCGCAGTGATCAAGACCTATCTGGGCGTTGAAAACCGCCGGGAAGCGCTGGCAGGCGCCGACTATGTCGTCAACGCGATTCAGGTCGGCGGCTATGACCCCTGCACCATCACGGACTTTGAGATCCCGAAAAAATACGGTCTGCGCCAGACCATCGCCGACACGCTCGGCATCGGCGGCATCATGCGCGCGCTGCGCACCTTCCCCGTGCTGGATGGTTTCATGCGCGATATGGAAGCGGTCTGCCCGAACGCGCTGTTCATCAACTATACCAACCCGATGGCCATGCTGACCGGCTACATCCAGCGCACGTCGCCGATTCGTTCCATCGGCCTCTGCCACAGCGTTCAGGGCTGTGCAAAGGGCATCCTCCATACGCTTGGCATGGACTACAACGACCGCTATCAGTGGAAAATCGCCGGCATCAACCATCAAGCCTGGCTGCTGGAAATCCATGACGACAAAGGCAACGACCTGTACCCCGAAATCAAGCGCCGCTCGCTGGAAATGGGCACCGACAAGGGCGAAGACCGTGTCCGCCGCGAGCTGATGCACCGCATCGGCTACTACATCACCGAATCCAGCGAACACAACGCCGAATACTGCCCGTGGTTCATCCGTTCGAGATATCCGGAACTCATCGACCGGTTTGCCATCCCGCTGGATGAATATCCGCGCCGCTGCGTCAACCAGATCAAGGATTGGGAAACCCGCCGGGACAGCCTTGTTCACAACGCAGAGCTGACGCATGAACGCTCCTGCGAATACGCCTCCATGATTATGGAAGCCATGGTCACGAATAAGCCGATTAAAATCGGCGGCAACGTGCTGAACACCGGTCTGATCGACAACCTGCCGTCGGACGCCTGTGTCGAAGTACCCTGCCTGATCGATGCCTCCGGCATTCAGCCGACACATATCGGACGGCTCCCGGTGCAGTGCGCCGCCATGAATATGTCGAACATCAACGTGCAGCTGCTGACGATTGCAGCCGGCATGACGCACAAGAAAGAATACATCTACCAGGCGGCCATGATGGATCCGCACACCGGCGGCGAACTCTCCATCGACGATATCTGGCACCTCGTAGACGATCTCATCGAAGCGCACGGCGACTGGCTGCCGAAGTTTGAATAAGCATGAACAAACGCCTGTGGATCATTCCAATTGCGTTGATCCTGCTGACTGCGGTCTTTGTCGGGTATCTCGGTTCACGCGATGTCACGCCGGACAGCATGGTCTGCAAAACAAACCCGGACGACTGTGTAACCGTCACCGAATCCGATGCACTGTATCTGCTTGACCATCAGCGTGCACTGTTTGACCGGTGTTTCGACGCCTTTTCCGCAGGAGAATCTTACACACTGCCGGACGGCGTTCTGTATGCCGTCGAGGCGCCGGATGCGCTGTCGCTGGTCGTGGAATCGGCGCCGGGGCTCACTGTGGCCATCGGGCGTGGTGCGCAGCTTCCGCCCGCGGAAGAAACCCGGGGCGGCGAGGGCTACAACCTTGCGCGGGTATGCCGTGCGCTGATCGGCGACTGGTTTTACTGTGTGGATTATACCTGCGGGCTGACATTTACCGATGTGTACGCCAAACGGCTCCGATCCGGTTTGACAAAGGAAGAGCTGGCCTCGCTTGCACCGGACGCCATCGCCAACGCCGTCTATGTGCTGATTGACGCGGACAAAGCGCCGGAGACGTCGGCACGTTCCGCGAGCAGGTATGCCGTCTGCGCCCTGCTCCTGCGTTCGGACGGCACACAGATGCGCGCCATGCTGGATCCAAAGCGCAAAGCGTTTTTGGGCATCGCGGCTGACTGATCCCACTGCGCCTCTGCACCGCCCTGTTCAGAATCTCATTCTGCACTGCGCCCGAAAAACAGCTTGTTTTTCGGGCGCAGTTTCTGCTTTTCAGCCGTTTTGATTCGTCTGGCGGTGCGCACACAAAATATTTTTTCGATATGCAACCAGATCGCTTTTTTGCTTACTTGTCTGATGAAAGGCATTGGGAGAATTCAAACGCTTTGCATCATCAAAATCAAGGGAGGAAAATGCGATGGACGCGCTTTTCACGCACATTCCGGCATCCGCAGGGATCCGCCGGATATCCGAGCCGTAACCCGTTCCAGCGCGCCGTTGAAACACGGCCGGTCTTTTCATTTCACACATGGAGGCAAATATGACAGATTCCGAAATCGTTGCAGCTCTACTGGAAGCGTTCTGAAGAAGCCATCGCCTGCACCATCCAAAAATACGGGCGGTATCTGCTTCAGCTGGCGCAAAACATACTGCACATTCGTGAAGATGCAGAAGAATGCGTCAATGAGACGTATCTGTCCGCATGGAACCAGCTGCCGCCGGACAGGCCGGAGCGGTTGCTGCCGTATCTCGGCCGCATCTCCCGCTGTCTTGCGCTGAACCGTCTGGGCTATCTGCACGCGCAGAAGCGGAACGCAGACTTCACACTTCTGCTCTCCGAATTGGAAGAATGTCTGCCCGCACAGGATTCCGTGGAAACCCAGTATGAAGACAAGGCACTGGCAGAAGCGCTTTCGGCTTTTTTTGCGGCAGCAGCGTGAAGAGGACCGCACACTGTTTATCCGCCGGTATTGGTACTCGGACTCGATCCGAGACCTTGCAAAGCGGTACGGCTGGCGGGAAAGCAAGCTTTTCCGCATTCGAAAACGGCTCAGACAAGCACTGGAAGAGGAGGGATTTGACCTGTGAACGGAATGGATCTTTACCGTGCGGTCGGACAAATCGACGATGACTTGATTCTTGCGGCCAATCAACCACCCGTGAAAAACGTGACAAAGACCCGCTTGCCCATCCGCTTTTTGGCGGCTGCGGCCTGCCTCATCCTAGCCGTCTGCGGCATATGCGCGCACGTGTTCCGGACATCCGTGATTTGGAACGAAGGCCCTGTTGAAACATTGGGCGGCTTTTCGGTGCCGCCGGAAGGTATCGTCCGCGTTTTGTCCGATGCAGAATGCAGAGACTACTATCAGGTGTTTTTGCCGCAGTCTCTGGGAAACGATTTGCATCGCGCCGCTGCTGAAGTGCATTTGATTACCAATGCAAACGGCGCAATTCTGGATGACCGGAATCAATTCTCCTATCTCTCTGCGGATGGTTCCAAGCGCGTCACGCTGATGCTGACCCGCCTTTCGGCCGTTTCACCGGATCCAGCTTCGCAGACGGCTTCCGTCCTGCACGGTGTACCCGTTGTGCTGACGGTCGATTTATCCCTGTCGGAAGTTCTGCTTTCCGGGGCGCGCTGGGAACAAAATGGATCGATTTTCCAGCTTTCTGCCGATGGAGTCAGTCGAAAAGAGCTGATTTCAATGGTCAAAGAACTGATTGCCTGTACAAAAAAAGGAGGCATTTTCTGATGAAATTCCGAAAAACCATCGTCGCAGCGCTCTTGGCCGCCGTTCTGCTCAGCACATTTGCATGGGCTGCATCGCCTGCCGGCGTTCGTTTTGATTTTGAAACCGGTGATTCCGGTTTCACGCCGATTGATGCAGATTATCCCGTTGGAAACGGTGTGGACGAATTTTATGAATTGCAGCACAGCTGGGGTGCCGTGCCGGATGGCGGCAGCGGGCTCTTCTTATCCGGCAACAACCACAGCGACGACCTGTTCATGGGGTATGTCAAAAAGCTGACCGGTTTTCAGCCGGAGCAGCTCTATGCCTTCCGCGTTTCTTTCCGGCTGGCCACCAATGTTGCAGGCGGTTTGATCGGCGTCGGCGGTTCGCCCGGTTCTTCTGTCTTTGTCAAGGGCGGCATCACGGCGAACGAGCCGAAAAGCATTGCAGACGATATGCAGCAGCATCGCCTGAACATTGACAAAGGCAATCAGGGCGCCGGCGGCTGCGACATGCGCCTGCTGGGCAATCTGGAAAAAGAAGAGACGCTGCGCCCCGGCGAATATGAATGGAAAAACTTCGCGTTCACCATGCTTGCCGAAACGAACGCAGAGGGCTGCGTGTATCTGATCCTCGGAACGGATTCCGGTTTTGAAGCCGTCAGCGCCTACTATCTCGATGATATTTCGGTGGACTGGAACCGGCAGGACGACATGGTTCTGACGCGCGGCGCCGCAGTGGATCTGATATTTGCCGCTTTGCCCGGTGCCATCCCGTTTGATCCGACCTTCCCTGACATCCGTTCGGACGCCGCTTACCGAACCGCCGTCGGCTGGGCACAGGGAACCGGACTGGTGCTGGGCTACTCGGCACAGCATTTTGGGGGCGACGACAGCTTGACCTTTGCACAGGCGATGACCATCTTCTATCGTCTGGCCGGAAGCCCTGCTGTTTCCGAAACGGATGCCCTGCCCGGCGAGACGCCAAGCTGGGCCAAAGATGCAGCCGCATGGTGGCTGGAAAACGGCTGGGGAACCGCGCAGAGCCTGCGCTTCCATGACGCAGTCACGCTGTTTGACTTCATTCGCCTTCTGCGTCTGCAGGGACTCCCCGCTGCGAAAGCACCGCTTCCGCACATCTGACATGAAATACCGACGCCCTGCCGCAGTGACGTTTCTGCGGCAGGGCGTCGGTATTTTCCCGGGTCAGCGGGTTTTGAGGTGGTTATCAAAAGGAGGATTGCATGCAATTCAAGCAAACGGCATCCGGCCGTTCGAGCGTACGGCGCTTTATGCCGCCAGTGCGGCGCCGAGCGCTTTGCAGACGGCTGCGGCCGTTTCGTCCGGCGCCTCGCTGCAGATGACGCTGTCGGCGGCAAAAACACAGCCAAGACCGGCACAGGATTCTTCCCATGTCCGCATCCACTCGCCGTCGCCCCAGCCGTAGGAACCGAACAGGGCGATTCGCTTGCCGTTCAAATGCGGCTTACAGGCTTCAAACATCGGGAGAAATTCTGTTTCTTCCAATTCTTCTGCGCCCATCGCCGGGCAGCCGAACGCCACGGCATCCAGCGCGTCCAGCATGGAGGCGTCAAACGCTGCACAGGGCAGAACTTCGACCTCTGCCCCTGCATTCCGTGCGCCTTCGGCGACGTCTGCCGCCATGGCCTCGGTATTGCCGGTTCCGCTCCAATAGATCACTGCGATTTTTTTCATATTCATGCTCCTTGACAAGTCATTTGTTGGGATCGATCGCCGACGACCAGCCGGTCCAGTGAACGATTTCTTTTGTATGCATCGCGGTATACGCGCGTGCATTTTCGATACAGGTCAAATTTTCGTTGGGCCGCTGTTTCGTCGCCATAGACTTTCCATGCGCCAACGCATTTTGCCCGTTTGGCCTTGTTGACAATAAAGCCGTGGACGTCTTCTGCCGGATACCCCAGAAACAAGCCGATTTCATGCGGGAATGATTCGTCGCTGCGCAGGCGGCGCATCAGCTCCGCCACACAGCGTTTGGCATCGTGAACCGGATAATCCCGCTCCGCCAAAATGGCGCGCGCCATACGGTTTTGCAGATCCTGCGCCAGCCGCTCCGGGCGGTACATATAGATCAGCGTCCGCTCGGCATCCTGTTTCACCGGGATGACGCAGACGCCGCGCTCCGTCCAGCGGCGGTTCAAGTCCCGGATGGATGCATTCAATTCCCCGGCGTCCTCTCCGGAGCAGGCAAACAAATTGGCTGTTTTGAGGCCCGCCATGGTCGGCGAACAGTGCTCAATCATCAGTTCTTCCGGCATCCGAATCCCTCCTTTTTGAAACGCCTCTGAAACGTTTGGTTGGTCGCATCTAACCATTGTGCATCCGGCTCGGATTTCTTTCGACTATATGATACCATGTTCGGCCAGCCGGTGCAACTCCGTTCAGCAGGAAAAATGCTCCATTCGGACACAAATCAGCCGTCGCAGAATCCGGGATCCGTTTTGCTGCGTTTGCGGTATTTCGACGGTGTGACACCCATGACGCCGCGGAATGCCTCCGAAAACTTGGAGGCGTTATCATATCCGAAGCGCCCGGCAATTTCCTGGATGGGTTCATCCCCGGTTCGCAGCATTCTCGCCGCCGCATGCATCTTCTGCGTGCGCGCATAGGCATAAACGGACACGCCGTAGACCGCTTTCATGCTGTTTTTGATCTGCGTCCCTGAGAGGTGAAAGATGGACGACAGCGTTTCCAATGTGATATGGCTTTCCATGTGGCTGCAAAGATATGCCGCAACGTCTTTTGCCAGCGCAGTCTGTGTGCCGGAAACGGGTTTTGCCGTTTCGTCTGACGGATCCAAACGGATGGCGCTCAAATAGAGGAGAAGCTCTAAGATTTTGACCTTGAAATACCCCTTCTGAATTTCCGGCGGCACCGCGTACAGCTCTGAGAACAAATGCGCCACCGCCGGGCTGGAGCGTGCAATCCATCCGCGGCCGCCGCGGCGGAACCGGCGCATCAGTACGGCTGGGTCGATGTTGACATCATCCAAAAAGCAGGAAAGGCAGCGCGGCGCCTGCACGGTGTCAATGGTTATCGTCAGGCCGTGATAATGCCCCAGCGGAAAAAAAGACCCATATGCCAGATCAGACGGACAGCCAACAGCCAAATCGCCGGGCGTCAGATAAAAGAACGCGCCGCCGGATGAACATTCCATGCGGCCTTCGCGGCAGTGGTTGATTTCAAACAAGGTCTCCGACGCCGGTACTTCGGCAAAACGCCCCTGCATATGAATGTCGTTCTGCGTCAGGGTTATGCCGGGAAACACCTGATGCGTCGTCAGCACCATGCTGCCGCTTCCATCCGACAAGCGCGTTATGGTCGCATCGCCGTCTTTCTGCACGGATTTTTGCAGCGTTTTTTCTGTTTGATTCATCTCGGCACCGCCCTTCTGATATGATTATATCATGTTCTCTGACCTGCTGCAAGTATGCTGCTGCGCTTTTGAACATTTCAGAAGCGCTTCTTTTTCCTTGCTTTTTGAAGCCGGATATGATATACTGTTTTCGGCATCTTGAATCTGCCTGAAAAAGGAGGAATTCCCCCCATGAACACAATGAAATACACGACAGCCAGCATGAATGAATGGCTGTACCCTGACAGCAAGGTTGAAACCGCCCGGCATGAAATCCATTTGACCGCCGTTCGCGGCGGTTCTGCCGGTTTCCAGATTCTCTGCAACAACGTCACCGCCGACCGTATCACCGCCGCATACACCGCCGCCGGTTCTGCGCCGTACCGTGCGGAGCTTTTCCGCGAACGGTCTGTCAACGTCCCGAAAAACACGGGCGTCCACGGCTTTACCGCCGATTGGGAGACGGCGAAAGACTATGCGACGCGTCCGGCGCCTTTCCGCGTGTTCGACGCGATTGAGCCAATCCCATCTGACGGGGTGGCGCGCCTCGCGGAAACGGAAGCCATTTACGTTTCGTTCGCTGTGGATCCGGCCTGTCCGGCCGGCCGGTACACCGGAACCGTCACTGTAAACGACGCTGCAGTTGCCGTCGAACTGACCGTCGCCAACGCGGTTCAGCCTGCGGAAACATTGAACTTTACCAACTGGTTCCCGCTCAGTACATACGGCACCAAGCCCTGGTCGGAAGAACACTGGGCAATTCTGGAACAGCTGGGCC
>CAJLFQ010000021.1 GCA_905205975.1 uncultured Eubacteriales bacterium
GCGCCGGAGATATCGGCCTTGGAACAGAACTGGCCGCCCTTGACCTTGCGGGTTACTTGCGGTTCAGATCCCATTCTTTGCCGCTGCCGAGGTGATCCATCAGGGAGCGATAGGATGTCAGCGTCGGAACGCCGACGTTGGTAATGCCGGAATTCACCATGGAGGAAAGGAGAAAATCAATCAAGCGGTAGCGGCCGCCAACCGGCATGGCGGCAACAGAACGCATCCGCGTCAATTCACCGAGTTGTGTGGTGTCTTCAACGCCTGCGAGAATAATGCCCAATGTGTCGTTCATCAATGACCAACCTTTCGGCAGTGAAATATCTGACCCGCAACGGATCAGGTGATGGACTCGGACACGACGACGTTTCGACCGATAACGGCGCCGCTGCCGATGCGGACGTTTTCAGCGACCAGCGTAATGCCGCCGCTGCACAATTTGTTCTGCGGAATGACGACCGTCGGCGTTTCGTCGGAGCCGACAATTGCGTTTGCGTCGATGACGGTATTCTGCGCGAGCATCACACGGTCAACAACAGCGCCTTTTCCGACGTGTGCGCCGGGGAAGAGGACAGAATCCCGGACGATCGCTCCCGCTTCAACGGTGACGCCGGAAAAGAGGACCGAATTTTCGACACGCCCGTAAATGGCGCATCCTTCCGTCACGCAGCTGTTTTTGACAACCGCGCCCGGTGCCAAGTACTGCGGCGGGAAGTTCAAATGGCGGCAGTAAATTTTCCATTCTTCGTCATTCAAATTCAGCGCCGGCGGATCACCGAGCAAATCCATGTTGGCGTCATACAGGCTCTGGATGGTTCCGACGTCTTTCCAGTAGCCGCTGAACGAGTAGGCGTAGATGGGGCAGCCGTCCCGCAACATGGCCGGGATGATGTCTTTCCCGAAATCGTTGGAGCTTGCCGGATTTGCTTCGTCTGCTTCCAGATAGGAGCGCAAAGCGTCCCAGTTGAAGATGTAAACGCCCATGCTGGCCAGCGTGCTGGTCGGATATGCCGGCTTTTCAGTAAAATCATAGATGCGGCCGTCTTCGTCGGCGCTCAAAATGCCGTAGCGCGGCGCTTCTGAAAGGGGAACGCTGAAAACCGCAATGGTCAGCGCGGCACCGCTCTGCTGATGGAAACTGAGCATCCGCTGATAGTCCATTTTGTAGATGTGGTCGCCGCTCAAAATCAGGACATTATCCGGCGAGAACTGCTCGATAAAGCGTTCGTTTTGATAGATGGCATTGGCCGTCCCCTTATACCACTCGCCGGTTTCGCCGGTCACATAAGGCGGCAGGACAAAAACACCGCCGTTCAAACGGTCCAGATCCCACGGCTGGCCGCTGCCAATGTAGGTATTCAGCTCCAAAGGCTGGTACTGTGTCAAAACGCCAACCGTGGAAATGCCGGAATTTGCGCAGTTGGAGAGTGCAAAGTCGATGATCCTGTATTTGCCGCCAAAGGGAACCGCGGGTTTTGCCAGCCGGTGTGTCAACGCACCAAGCCGGGATCCTTGCCCGCCTGCAAGAATCATTGCTACGCAATCGCTGTGCCGCATGTGTGTTTCACTCCTGTTCTTTATCGTTTGGAATCCATCGGTAAATGAGCGCGCTCTGCGGCGGAAGCGCCGCAGTCAGCAGATAAGGATAATTGCCCTGACGTTTTTTCTGTGTGGTCAAATGCGTCTCAACGTGCAGGCCGGCGCCGTAATAGCAGGGGTCGTCCGAGTTTAGCACGAGCTGATAGGTGCCGGGATACGGCGTACCGATCAGATAATCCGAACGCTCTACCGGCGTCATATTCAGAACGCAGAGCAGAACGTCTTCGGGTTTTCCAATGCGGAAATAAGAGAACACTTCAAAAATCGCATCATCGGCATTCGACCATTTGAATCCGCTCCAGTCGGTATCATTGTACCAGAGCGCTTCGCTGGCGCGGTAAAACCGCACCAGATCGCGGACGAATTCGGAGAGCTTGCGATGGGAATCATACGCCTTGAGCTTCCATTCAAGCGGCTCATAGTAGCGCCATTCGAGAAACGGGCCGAATTCCGTTCCCATAAAAAGAAGCTTTTTTCCGGGGTGCGTAAACATATAGGTCAGATAAGTGCGCAGCGACGCAAATTTGACTGCATAGTCGCCGGCCATCTTGTCGAGCAGACTTTTTTTGCCATGGACGCATTCGTCGTGCGAAAGCGGCAGGATGAAATGCTCAGAAAAGGCATACACCATGGAAAACGTCATCAGGGAATGGTTCCCGGAGCGGAAGAGCGGATCGGTTTCCATGTAGCGGAGCGTGTCGTTCATCCAGCCCATATTCCATTTATAAGAGAAGCCGAGTCCGCCGCAGGCGGCCGGTGCCGTGATATCCGGAAAGTCCGTCGCTTCTTCGGCGATGGTCAGTGCCGCAGGAAACCGCGCGGCGACCTCGCGGTTCAGCGCCCGGAACATGGCGATGGCGCCGAGGTTTTCGCGTCCGCCGAAACGGTTCCGCAGCGGAAAGTCGCGCTCATAGTCGAGGTAAAGCATGGAGGAAACCGCATCAGCGCGCAGGCCATCCAGGTGATATTCACCGAGCCAGAAGAGTGCGTTTGAAATCAGGAAATCTTTGACGATATCGCTGTCACAGTTGAAGCGCAGCGTGCCCCATTGGACGTGTTCGGCAATTCTGGGGTCCGGATGCTCAAACAGCGGCGTACCGTCGAACTGCCGGAGCCCCTGCTCATCGCGCGGGAAGTGTGCAGGCACCCAGTCGAGAATAACGCCGACCCCGTGCCTGTGCATGGTGTCTACAAAATACTTGAAGTCTTCCGGTGTGCCGTACCGGGATGTCGGCGCGAAATAGCCTGTTACCTGATACCCCCAGGAACCGTCAAATGGATATTCGGCGATGGGCATCAGCTCAATGTGCGTAAAGCCGTTGTCGGCGGCGTATTCTGCCAAAGGAACCGCAGCAGCGCGGTAAAGCGGCTGTGCGCTGTCAAATGCACGCCAAGACCCGAGATGGACTTCATAAATGGCCATCGGCATGGAGCGGCTTTGGTTTGCCGCCTGCTGGGTGCGCCATTTGGCGTCCCCCCAGCGATAACCGTCATGCCAGGTGCGCGAGGCGGTGCCGGGGCGAAGTTCTGCATAGCGGGCGCAGGGGTCTGCACGGTAAATCGTCCGGCCATCGCGCGTCTGAAAACAGAACTTGTAAAGCGCCCCGGAGCCGATGCCGGGAACAACAACAGACCAGACGCCGTTTTCCGCGCGCGTCATGGGGGTGGCAGAGGGATTCCAACCGTTGAAATCGCCGACGAGAGATGCGGCGGTGCAGGAGGGGGCATAAACAGAAAATCGCCAGTCCGAACGATCGCGGCCGGTCGGGTGTGCGCCCAGCCGCTGCGGCAGACGCTTGGTTTGTGAAAACAGACTGTTCCGGTAAGAATAGTCGCAGGAGTTGTCATAACCGCCAAACATCGCAGGTCACCTCGTCTGATGTCGGGAGTAGTCCATGGAACGAATAAAGGTCTCAAAACATCCATTTTCCCACTTACTATTGTAGCAGATTCCGGCTCTTCTGTCAAGAAATAAACGAATGCCCAGAGAAACAGAAAACGGTGGAAAAACCGACAGTTCAGTCGATTTTTCCACCGTTGATCTTTTGAAAACTATCGGGAAAGCATGGCCTGAACGTCTTTCCCGAGATCCAGCGTGTAGTAAAACACAATCTCATCACCGGCACAAAGCGCCATGCCGCCTGAACCGACCGGTGCATACTGTCCGTTGACCGCATAAACCCAGCCGGAAAGCGGACCGTTGTCAAATTCGGCAAGCCCGCAGAGGGAGCGCACATAGACAAACGCACCGGAACCAGTGGATTCCATCGGCAGGCTTTGTTCAGTGCAGAAGCGGCGCAGACCGTCATAAACGCTTTTGCAGCCGTCGATTGAGACGGAAGCGCGGCTGGCCAGCGTTTGACCGTCTTTGCCAATGATGGTGAAGAAAGCTGCATCAGCAGCCGGTTCGGTTGTCGTTTCCGACATCACCGTGGTTTCCGGAGGCTGTGTGAGCGGGTCTGTCTGAACGGATGGCTGCGTCACCGGTGCAGTGTCGGACGCGGGTCGTGTAGTCTGCGGCACGGCGGTATCATCCGATGCTTCGGTTTCAGGCGGAACGGTGCCGGTGATATCAGCAGTGGATTGGTTTGTCTGATCCGGGCAATCGTCCAAACCGGGTTCTGAAAGCGCCGGTTGACTGGATGTGGAGACAGACGGTGCACCGCACGCAGGCGGCGTGCTGACAGCAGAACCGTCAGGCACGGCAGACGGTCGGGAACAGCCGGTCAGCAGACAGAGAATCAGACCGAAAACCGCCAAAACATAGGAACGCTTCATTGAACGTCAAGCCCCAGCAGGATTGCCAGAGACAGAATCGCTTCTCCGCGCGTGACAGCCGATGAATCGGCGAAATGACCGACGGCAACCGCATGGCATACCCCGTCAACGGCCTGATAGAACGCCGTGACCGAGACGGGCGCGGACGCCTCAAAACGTTCCGGACGAATTCCGGCTTTTTCGCCGACGCGGGACAATGCGCCGGCATACCAGCTGCCTACTGCCGCGGCATCTTTTCCGCCGGAGATGCGATCCAGCAGCACGACGAGTTCGCCCATCGTCAGGGCTTCATCCGCAGCGGCTTCCCGAACCGGCCGCCCGGTGACAATGCCGCGGTTGTACAGCGCGGCAAATGCTTTGGCCGCGGAAGCGTCCGGCGCTTTCCCGGCAAACATCGTTTCTGCCGTCGTGCACGGGTAGGCAAAAGACGCATAGGCAGAGATGCCGGATTTCAGCTCGCCTTCCGCCAGCAGCGCCTGATAGGTTGCATATGGATCAGCGGTATCCGTCGATGGGGAGGTCGGGCCGCCGTTAGTGCCGAGTGCATGCGCATAGCCGCCGTCTGCCGTCCGGTATTCGGCCAGCCGGGCAGGGAGCTTTGCAAACGGTTCCGCGCTCAAATCGACGCCGACGGCAATTAGACCGGAGATGGCAGCCGAAATGGATTCGCTCGGTTCAACGCCCGGTTCCCATGCAGACGGGAACCCGCCGTCTGCATTCATCGAAGCCTCGAGGAATGCGACGGCGCTCTGAATGCAGGATTCAGCCGCTTCATTGCCGCGGAAAAATTGGAATGCCAGCAGCGCCATGGCAGTCAGATCGACATCCCCGGTTTCGCCGAAGTAGGCAAAACCGCCGTCTGCCAGACGGCAGGAGCAGAGATAGGCAAGCGCGGCATCCCGCCGGTAAGCGGCAGGATCCGTCGATTCCAATGCGATGATGGCAAAAATCTGTTCATTCAGATAGGAGCCAAACGCGCCGTTCTCCTGCTGAAGCGCAGCCAATGTGCGAACCAGGTCAAAGCGAACGGATTCGCCGAGTGCAAGACGCGGATTTTTGCCGATGGCGCCAAGCGAGAAAATTGCCTTGGCCATTGCCGTCGCCGAACCGGACGCGAGAATGGCTTCACCATCCATCGCAGGCAGAACGAAGCCTTCTGCCTCCAAATCGACGCCTGCCGCCGTCAAAGCAAGCACTTCCCACCAGTCGGAGAGCGTTTTGCGCGAACGGTAATACGATACGGCAGAACGGGGCGCAGGGGAGATGAGGAGGCCGCCGGTCAAATCCGCGTCGTCCGCAAAGACGCACAGCGGTGTGACGAGCAGCAGAGCCGCCAGCAGACAGGCGGTGAACCTTACAAGTGTTTTCTTCATGACAGAACCTTCTTTCCGGCTTTCCGCACAGCGGAGGAGCCGATCATTTTGGTGCAGCGCTTACTGCTTGGGCGACTTATTCTTTTTGGAGATCACAAGAACGACTGCGATGACCAGCGGAATCACGATGAGAATCAGGACGATCATCAGCCAAATCGGAAAACCGCTGTGATTTGTATCTGCGGTGTCGTTCGTATTCGTATCCGACGGCGCAGCGTCGGCAATCGGCAGCGCAAACACCGCGGAATATCCGTTGCCGCAGTCGTAAGTATAGAACACGGCATCAGCATCTGAACGCACGGTCAAGGTCGCGCCGTCGACCGTACCGCCCTTCCAGGAGCCGGCCTTTGCAGCATCAAAACAGCCCGGCAGTGTGGAAAGGTCAAATGTACGGTCTGCGCCAAGCTTGATGGCATAGAAATTATCCGCGCACTCGAATCCCACAAGCGCCGTGTTTTGGCTCAGATCCAGCCCGGTCAAATTGGTGCTTTGACATGTCAGCGTCGTCAGTGCTGTGTTGCTGCTCAGGTCCAGCTCCGTCAGGGGAAGATTGGAACAGGTGAGATATGCAAGCGCCTTGTTGGCGCTCAAATCCAAAGCACTCAGCTTATTTTCGCTGCAATCGAGGGTGGTCAGCGCGGTGTTGCCGCTTAAGTCCAGCGCTGTCAATGCGTTGCCGCTGCAATCAAGCGTCGTCAGCGCTGCGTTATGGCTTATATCCAGCGTCTTGAGTTGGTTGGAACCGCAGTGAAGCGTTTCCAGCGATGTGTTGCTGCTGACATCCAGTTCTTCCAGCCCGGCAGCGCCGCAATACAGCGTTTTCAGGTTTGTATTTTTGCTGACGTCGAGCGCGGTCAGCCGGTTCGCGGTGCAATCCAGTGTTTCCAGCGCAGGAAAATATTCGATGCCGGTCAAATCGGCAATACGCACATCGCCCGAAACGGCGTCGCTGCACCGAATGACAGTGACATTGGCGGTTTCCGCCGCGCTGAGCATACCGTCCCCGTTGGCGTCAAACCCCGCGGCAAATTGCCTGAAGGCTGCATCAGGGAAGTTTGTTTCGTTGATTTCGACATCACCGCCGTCCGCAAAGACGACTGTCGGCATGAAGCATACAGCCATGCACAGTGCGATCAAAAGACTGGTCAGACATTTTTTCAAGGTTTCTTTCCTCTCATTTACTTTGTATTTCGTGCTGAAATCAAGCGGTTCCGCCAACGGCGCGCGGGCCGTATGCGGAACCGCTCTGCACTATTATACCATGAGCGTGCTGCTGTTTCAATCCATGACGGAAGATAACGGAAATGCTTTTTCGTCTGAATAGGAAACGGCATCAAGACGCTTTATGAAAGCTGAACGAAAAACGCATCCGAAATCGGCCGGAAAAGCAGATTTCGGATGCGTCAGCGTATCGCGGTTATTTTGATATGTCAATCCGGTGCAGGGGAATGCAGGCCTGCCGGAAGCAGCGGCCTGTGCTTACGCCTGCTTTGCAGCCGTTACCAGAGCGAGCGTATCGGAAGCAATGACGAATTCTTCATCGGTTTCGATGACCAGCACGCGCACACGGGAATCTTCTGCGGCGATGTCAACGTTTTTCAGGGACTGCCGGCATTTAACCGGGTCGAGCTGAACGCCCATGAATTCGAGACCCTCTAACGAGACCGTGCGGACGACTTGGTTGTTTTCTCCGATGCCGCCGGTGAAAACGATGGCGTCAACGCCGCCCATAGCAGCCGCGAATGCGCCGATGAACTTCTTGACGCTGTAGTCGAACATTTCAAGCGCAAGCGTCGCCTGGCGGTTGCCTTTTTCGCGTGCAGCAGCGAGATCGCGGAAGTCGCTGGACAGCTCGGAAACACCCAGAACGCCGGATTTTTTATTGAGCATTTCAATCAGCTCGACGGTGTTCATGCCTTCATGCTCGCTCAGGAAGCCGAGAATGGCTGGGTCAATGTCGCCGGAACGCGTACCCATCGGCAGACCTTCCAGCGGCGTCAGCCCCATAGACGTATCGACGCACTTGCCGCCGTCAACCGCTGCGATGGAAGATCCGTTCCCCAGATGGCACGTGATGATTTTCAGTTCGGAAGCCGGACGCCCAAGCATCTCGGCGGCTTTGGCAGAGACATAACGATGGCTTGTCCCGTGGAAACCATAGCGGCGGATGGCGTATTTGCGGTAGTATTCATAGGGAATGGCGTAGATAAATGCTTTTTCCGGCATGGTCTGATGGAATGCCGTGTCAAAGACGGCGACCTGCGGGACGTCGCCCATGACTTCCTGGCAGGCGCGGATCCCCATCAGGTTGGCCGGGTTGTGCAGCGGGCCGAGCGGGATGCATTCCTCGATGGCGGCAATGACATCGTCGTTCACAAGGACGGATTCGGAGAATTTCTGACCGCCGTGGAGGACGCGGTGGCCGACCGCGTCGATTTCGGACATCGAGCGGATGACGCCTGTTTTTTCGTCGGTAAGACGATCCGTCAGGATGCGGATGGCGTCCGCGTGGGTTTTCATTTCGATTTCGGTGACGAGCTTGGTGCCGTCCGGGAGCGTGTGCGTGTTTTTGCCGCCTGCGATTCCGATGCGTTCGCAAAGGCCTTTGGCAAGGACCTTGTTTTCTGCCATATCAAAGAGCTGATATTTCAGGGAAGAACTGCCGGCGTTGATGACGAGAATAAGCATCTGCAAATGACCCCTTCGTGATTTCTTCGATGCGGCTTGCTTTTTTGAGCCGCAAGGTGTAAAATATAATCCTATGCTCTATATGATACTCTTTTTTCGGCTGTTTTGCAAGAGCGAAAAAGCCAAAAGAATCTCCTGTTCGAGAGAAAGGCTTGGAACTATGACGGCAGTCGGCATTGTCGCGGAATATAACCCGTTTCATAACGGCCATCTGTACCACCTGACGGAAACGGCGGCGCGCTTTCCGGGCAAGCCGATTGTGTGCGTGATGAGCGGCAACGTTGTGCAGCGCGGCAGTTTTGCGATGTTCAGCAAGCATGCGCGTGCTGCGTCAGCCGTTCTGTGCGGCGCGGATTTGGTTCTCGAATTGCCGGCTGCATTTGTCTGTGCACCGGCGCCGGTTTTTGCAGAACGCGCGGTGGAGATGATGGCGGCAACCGGTATCGTAGATGGCATTTCATTTGGCAGCGAATGCGGAGACGAATCCACGCTGCTGCGTGCCGCGCAAGACAGCACGTTTGACCGTTCAGCGTTTGAACGCGCCCTGCATGACGGAAAGACATATGCGGCCGCCCGCTGCGAGGCGCTCCCCCCGGAAGTGCGCCGATTGCTTTCTAACCCAAACGACCTGCTTGCCGTGGAATACATTCGTGCTGTGCATCGCTTTTTGCCGGATGCCGCAATTTGCGCGGTGCGCCGGTGCGGGGCGGCACATCATGAGACGGACTGTTCGGTGCAGATGCCAAGCGCTTCCGCCCTGCGGGCAAGGCTTCACCAAGGGAAACCCATTCAGGCATGGCTTCCGCCGCCTTCAGCGGCACAGCTGGAGCAGGAACAGACAGCAGGCCGGGCGCCTGTCTTTGACGAGACGCCGGAACAGCCGATGCTTGCCGTCCTGCGCCGGATGACGCCGGCAATGTTCACGGAATTGCCGGAAGTCTCGGAGGGCTTGGAATACCGCATTGCTTCGGCCGCACAGGAAGCCGTTTCTTTGCTGGATCTTTTCGGCCGCCTCAAGACAAAGCGTTATACGCTTGCCCGGCTGCGGCGCATTGTGCTGTCGGCCTATCTCGGCCTGACACGGCAGGAACAAATGCAGCATCCTGCGTACCTGCGGGTGCTGGCCGCTTCCGAACGCGGAATCCGGCTTCTGCACGATATGAAGCAAACCGCAAAGCTGCCGGTGATCACAAAACCGGCGGTGCTCAAAAAACTGAACGGCGCAGCGGGGCTGCTGACAGCGCTCGAACAGCGCACGGACAGCCTCTATGCGCTGAATTACCCGGCGCAAGGCGAACGCTCAGCAGACTCCTTTTATCGCATCTCACCATTTTTGGCAAACAAAGAAAGCATTCAATCCGAAATCATCCGACCAAAGGAGACAGAATGATATGAAACAGACAACCAGAACGGCCTTTGCCCTGAATCTGATGGAACAGCTTCATTGCCCGGTTGACAGCATCGCATTTTCTAAATTGCTGGAAAACGCCTATTTTCTCACGGGCCCGTATGCAGAGGAACTGGATCAGATGGAATCCGCCTATATGGCGCAGACCATTCCGGCAGGAGATGCGCTGAAGCGCCTGAGCGAAATTGCCGGAGAGACCGGCGTGCCGAACCGCGCATTTTTTCAGCTGTTCTACATGAACTGCGCATATGATCTGCATGAAATGTACCGTGAACGCGGCATCTCTGAAGAAATCTTTCTGCGCTCCATGGACGATATGCGCTGCAAGCTCTTGGAATGCCGGGAGGTCTTCGGCATCTGGGGCAACGACACATGGGATTGGCCGGACGGCTTTTTTAAGCTCGACCGCTTTGCACTGGGGCGCCTTCAGTTTGAGCCGCGCCGGTTTGACCGGCCGGACTATCACTGGAACGGCATCACGATTCGCACCGAAGATCCCGTGCTGAACATGCACATCCCGTCGGCCGGTCCCTTCCCGCGGGAACTCCGCTACGACTCCTACCGCCGCGCATATGCGTTCTACCCGAACATCCGCTGCGAAGGGAAGTATCTGCCCATCAAATGCAGCTCGTGGCTGCTCTTCCCATCGCATGACGAATTCCTGTCGAAAACATCCAACATCGTGGACTTCCTGCACGATTTTGATGTGTTTGACGCCGGAACAGATGACAAACCGACTGCTTCCTGGCGCATCTTCGGCCGGTACCACAAAGAACCGTTTGACAAACTGCCGCGCAATACGGCGCTGCGCCGTGCATATGCTGACTGGCTGGCATCGGGGCATGACAGTGGCTGGGGCCGCGGTCTGATTCTCTTCGACGGAGAAAAGATCGTCAACAACGCCCGCGGCGAATAAATCTGCTGCCCGCGCACTGCCAATAAAATCTGAACGCAACAACAAGAGGAAATGACATGCTGGACAAATCGGTTCCCTACAAAGAAGTCCTGATGGCCCGCAGCGCATCGGCGCCCATGCCGGAAAGCAAGGCACTGCCGGAAGGCTATACGGCTCGATTGTTCCGGCCGGGCGATGAAGCCGGCTGGGCATCTGTCGAAACATCCGTCGGCGAGTTTGACAATACAGAAGAAGGCCTGCGCTATTTTCACCGCGAATTCACGCCGCATTTGGCGGAGGTTCAGCGGCGTCTCACACTGATCTGTGATCCGTCCGGCTGTCCTGTCGCCACGGCAACGGCATGGTGGAGCGCGGTTCAGCAAAACCGTTTCGGCATGATCCACTGGGTGGCGGTCACACCGCACTGTCAGGGCATGGGGCTTGGCCGGGCAGTCACCATTCAGGCGATGAACCGTTTGGCAGAACTGGAACCGGGACAAGTGCAGCTGCTGCATACGCAGACATGGAGCCATATTGCCATTCGCATGTATCAGACGCTGGGCTTTCGGCTTGTGACTGGCGTTTCTCCGGTCTGCCCGAAAAACGACGTACAAAGCGCGCTATCCGTTTTGCAGACTGTGCTGGAACCGGCGTCTTTCCAGGCGCTGACAGCGCGCACAGTTGACGCATCACGGCTGATCAATCATACATCATTTGGGGGATGGTGACCATGCAAAGAAACTGGATCAAACGCACTGTACTGCTGACGCTCTGTGCGGCGATGCTCTTCCTTTCTGCCTGCAGGCTGACAAAAATCGGCGACGCCAGCACCGGCACGGTTCGAACCGTTGCCACGGAATTGGATTCAAAGCCGCAGACAGAACAGACAGCGCCGCCTGTGATGACGACGCCCGCGCAGACAACAACGCATGCGCCGGATGCTCATCCTGCGTATGACCGGGCGCAGTCGCTGATTCCCTCCCTGGAAAAACGCTTCTTCCTGACGCAGCTGGATGAAGCGCGCCTGTCCGTTTTCTGCGACCTGTATGAAGCGGCGATGGCCTTTGAAACGTCTGCAAAGTTTGAAACGCCGCTGGAGCCGGACGAACTCAGCAATATGATGCTGCTTTTGAATTACACCTGCCCGGAGCTGATGCAGATCAGCGGGGAATACTCCTATTCGACAGACAGCGCAGGTATGTGCACGGAACTCTATTTCACCTATATCATGCAGCCGGATGATTACCAAAACGCCTGCAACGCCGTGGAAGCACAGCTGACGGAATGGCAGGTGCAGCTTGCCGGGCAGACGGATTTTGAAAAAGAACGTTTCGTTTATGAGTACATCATCAACAACACGCAGTATGACGAGCGGGCAGAATATGCCGGGTCGTGTTACGGCGTGTTCGTCACGCATGTCGCCCGGTGTGAAGGATATGCCAAATCCTTCATGTGGGCGATGTGGGCGCTGGATATCCCATGCATGTCGGTGACAGGAGATGCAGCCAACGGCGATGCCTTCATTTATCCGCGGCACTGCTGGAACATCGTTCAGATTGACGGCGTATATGCCTATGTGGATGCAACCTATGACGATGTTGAGCAGGGCGGGGAACAGTTCCCTGTGCCGTATGCCTTTTTCAATGTCGATGAAAATGCAGTCGCAGCCAGCCGGGAGACGGAGTCCATCTACCTCGAACTGGGCAAGCCAACCTGCAGCAGCATGGCCCTCAGCTTCCATGAACAACGCGGCGTCTACTATCGCAGCGATGGAACCGCCCCGTATGATATTCTTGCAGACGCGATGTCAAAGGCGCAGACCCAAGACGGAGAACGGGCTTACCTGAAGACCGAAACAGATGAACAGTTCTGTGCCATCAGTGATGTGCTGGATGAGCTGCTGACTTGCTGGCTGGATGAAAACTACGGCAATCCCTATCAGTACCATTGGTACAGCTATCAGGACGGCCGGGCCTTTGTCATCGACGTCACACGCTGAACCTTAAGAAGGAACGGACGGCTGCACAAAAATCAAAAAGATCATTTGAACCCGCAGGGAACTGTGAGACGCAGTTTCCTGCGGGTTTTTCATGCCCGCGGCAAAACCGGCTTTTTTTCCGTGTCTCAATTCTCCAAACCGCGCGTCTGGTTCGTTACATAGGAAAAGACAGCGCGAACGCCTGTGGGAGTCTGCGCGGCTGCTGCGGCGCAGGAAAAACCGTGATGCAGGCAAAAAGAAAGGAAGCCTATGAACTATGTGTTGAATTTGACGGCTGCGTGTAATCAGGCATGCCAGGACGGCATGTTTTCACACAGCAGAGAAAATAGAATGACGTTTGAAATGATCAAACTGATTTTGGAGAAAGAGGCGCGTTCCGGCGGGTATGCGGCATCTCGTTTGCCGGCGGGGAACCGCTCCTTCAGTGGCCGTTGATTCGCGAGACTGTTCGATATGCTGCACGTCTAATGCAGCGCGGGCGGGTCCGTTTCGATTTCCGCGTTTCTGCGAATGGTCTTTTGCTCCAGGATGATATGATCGACTTTGCACAGCGGTACGATGTGACCATGGCACTCTGCCTTGACAGCCGGAACGGTGTGCATGATCAGAGCTACGGAACGGTAAATGAATTCGAAATTCATGGGAAACTGCAAAAAACCATCGAAAAACTCCTGAAAGCGATGCCGTATGCGCCTGCTTGCTTGACTGTGGATTCTTCTGCGGCCTCAACACTGGCAGACACTGCTGAAATGCTGTACCAAAGCGGTTCCCGCGTCATCTGCATCGAAGTCAACCCGATCGGACAATGGTCGGCTGATCAGCTTGCAGCGCTGCAACACCAGTATCAGCGGATGGCTCGCTTCTATTTTGAACGCACACTGCACGGCGACGCATTTTATCTGTCGCCGTTTGAAGAAAAAATGCAAAGCTATGCGTTGGGCGGGCGTACCTGCCTGGATCGATGCGAACTGGGAAAACAATGCATCACTGTTTCAGCAGACGGCGCATTCTACCCATGCCTTCAGCTGGCAGGACAGCCGCAATACCAGATTGGCTCTATCCGCACAGGCATAGACGATATGCGGCGCTATACACTCTACCGAACAAACGGCGCGGAAAAAAAGAAATGCACAGCATGCGTTTATCGCAGCCGCTGTAAAAACAGCTGTGCCTGCAAAAACTTTTTAGCAGCCGGTTCCATTACCACGGTTTCCCCAGTGCTTTGCGCCCAGGAAAAAGCATTGATTTCGGTGACAGATGACTTGGCCAAACGCCTCCTGCAGAATAACTATGCGGCGTTCCTGCAAAAACCGTTTGACCCGATTCACGGGTATCAGCCAGAACGGGAAACGGCAGTGCGCAGCGCCCAGGTGTGATTACTATTCTTCATAGATTCTTTACAAGGAAAGATGGAATTCCAGCCGAGAAAGTAGTATAATAAAGACAGACCAAAACGAAAGGAAGTTGCGGACTCATGAAGATCAATTTTGACACACGAAAAGGCTCAGTATCGGAACAGACAGCGGCGGCAGCAGAGAAAAAGCTGACAAAACTGGATCGCTTTTTCAACTCGGATGCTGTTGCGGATGTCAAATTCAGTGAGGTCCGCGGCCAGACGGTCGCAGAAATCACTGTGCGTGCCGCGCACATGATCTTCCGTGCGGAAGACCGCGCAAGCGACGACTATACCGCGATGAACAATGCCGTTGACGCGATTGTCCGCCAGATCCGGAAAAACAAAACCCGGCTGGAGAAACGCCTCAGAGACGGTGCATTTGAACGTGCGGTTGCAGATTCGTCGCCGGAAACGCCGGAAGAACCGCAGGAACTGGTTCGCAGAAAGCGCTTCGCCCTGAAACCCATGACCGAAGAAGAAGCGGCGCTTCAAATGGATCTGCTGAACCACCAGTTCTATCTCTTCAAGAATTCGGAAGCTGACAACCGTATCTGTGTGGTTTATGGCCGTGAAGACGGTGGCTATGGCATCATTGAGGCTGATTAACTTCCGCCTCTGGTTCAGAGTATCCGCCATCCAGCGCGCGACAGCGAAAAGTTGAGTTTGTCAATTGGCGGCATATCTGCGGCGGTGCTCCGCCGCAAATATGCCGCATATTTTGAAAGGAGACCTATCACATGAGAGATTTGAAAATTGCCGTCATCGGATCCGGTTCGACATACTCCCCGGAGATTTTTGAAGGGATCATCAAACGACGCAACAGCCTTTCTGTCAAAAAAATCGCACTGATGGACATTGACGAAAACAAGCTGAACATCGTCGGCGGCTTGATCGAACGCATGGTGAAAGCAGCCGGAATTGATGCCGAAATTGTCAAAACCATGGATCTGGATACGGCATTGGATGGCGCCGATTATGTGCTTGCACAGATTCGTGTCGGTCGTCTGCCTGCGCGTGTCTTGGATGAACGCATCCCGCTGAAATACGGCCTGATCGGTCAGGAAACAACGGGCATCGGCGGCTTTTTCAAAGCGCTCCGCACCATCCCGGAAATCCTGAAGATTGCCAAACGGATGGAAGAGCTGTGCCCGAATGCAACGCTCATCAACTTCTCCAACCCGTCCGGTCTGGTTGCCGAAGCCGTTCAGAACAACTCGAAAATCCGCATGGTTGGTCTCTGCAATATTCCGATCAATATGTTTACGGATGCCAGGAAACAGCTCGGCGACGATATTGACATCACCTATGTCGGCCTGAACCACCTGAGTTGGATCACCTCCATCAAAAAAGAAGGCAAAGAAATCCTGCCGGATATCTTGGACACCTACCACGACGAAGACTTTGACAACAAGTATTTCCGCTATTGCCGCGGCATTCCGTGCGCTTATCTGAACTACTATTACCGCACGCGGGAACGTCTGGCAGAACTGCAGGAAGATGCAAAAACCAAGACCCGCGGCGAGGTCTGCATGGATATCGAAGCAAAGCTGCTGGAGATGTTCTCGGATACCACGCTCTACACAAAACCGGATGAACTCAATAAACGCGGCGGTGCACTTTACAGCGAAGCGGCTGTTTCGCTGCTGAACGCCATCGAAAACAACCTGAACGAGATCCATGTGATCAACGTCAAGAACAACGGCGCATTGCCGTGGATGGCGGATGACGATGTCGTCGAAGTGAAAACGCTTGTCAACCGCGATCAGCTGCTGCCGATTCCGGTTCGCGGCTTCGATAACCCGCATATCTGCGAGCTGATGCGGACGGTCAAGGCCTATGAAAAACATGCTGCACGCGCCGCGCTGACAGGGGATCGTGACGAGGCCATTCGCGCGCTGATGATTCATCCGCTGATCGGCGATGTGAATACGGCTGTTGCATGCTTTGACGAAATGCTGGAGGCACACCGCCGTTATCTCCCGCAGTTCTAATCCACAGCACATTGACCGATCACTCAAAAGCGAAGACTCAAAAGCCTTCGCAGGAAAGGATATGCCGATGAAATATATTATGGGATTGGACGGCGGCGGGACAAAAACCGACTGCTTCATCTTCGCAGAAGACGGCACGCTCGCGGCATACGCCAACGGCGGTCCAACCAACCATGAACAGTATGAGGGCGGCTTTGACGAGATGACCGTCACATTCAACGCCATTGTCGATGACGCTCTGCACCAGGCAGGGCTGGAACCGTCGGATTTGGCTGCATCCGTCTTTGGCATGGCCGGGATTGATGTGCCGTCTCAACAGCATAGAATGGAAACATTCCTCCAGAGCCGCGGGTTTCACAATGCAGTTGTCGTCAACGATTCCTTCCTTGGCATCAAAGCGGCCTGCCCGAACGGGTATGGGATCAGCTTTGTCAACGGCACGGGGAATTCCGTTGGGGGCGTCGATGAACAGGGCAATCGGCTTCAGGTCGGCGGCACCGGTGAGTTCTTTGGCGACCTGAACGGCGCAGAAGGTATGTCAGGGGCGGTCATCTGTGCGGTATACAGTATGTTTTACCGCTGCGGCGCCCAAACGACAATGGCCGAGAAATTCTTCCGCCTGCTCAATATCGAGAAACCGGAACAGTTCACGGAAGCCGTTTATGACGCGGTTTTCACCGGAACCGTCACGAATAAAGACATCCACAATCAGGTTCTGTATGCAGCCGCAAACGAAGGCGACGAAATAGCGCTGGCGCTGCTCCGTTCATTCGGCGTGCAGTTCGCACAGTCGATTGCGGGATGCATCAACAACCTGCATTTCGGAGACAGCGTCGACGTCGTGCTGATTGGCTCTGCCTCCCTGAAAGCGCAGTCGCCTGTGATGTTGGATACCTGCCGCGCAGAGACCGAACGGCTTACTGGAAAGCAGATTCATCTGATTCCGCTGACGAATCCGCCGGCATCCGGCGCACTGATCTGGGCGGCGGAATTAGCGTTCAGCCCTGAACAGGTGGATGCCCTCCGCGAACGCATCATTGCAGCAACCAGAAAATAAAAACGCGAATCCGGACGCGCAAACGCCCGGGCCGCATATCAAACGGCTCAGCCGGAAAGACAGGGAAAACAAATGATTATTGATCGTATTGAAAATGCACCGCTCTATTTTGGCCTTGGTGAACGCTTTGAACGCGGCCTCAAGGAAATCATGAAATGCGCCTCTGAACCGCTGGAACTGAAAAGCGCCGAGCTTGAAGGCCGCGACCTGCGCTACGGCATTTCGCGCGTCAACTGTGACCGCGCCCCGGACGATAACGACTACGAAGCGCATGTGAAATTCGCAGACATTCAGTGCGTGCTGGACGGGACGGAATACATGGGCTGGGCGAATCTCCATGACCTGACCCAGCGGGAAGCGTATGACGCCAACGGCGATATCGCATGGTACGCCGGGAAGGGTACGATGCTCCGCTTTGAAAAAGGCTGGTTTGCCATTTTCTTCCCGGAAGATGCACATATGCCGTGCAGAAACAACGGCTCCGAACCCTGCGAATCCATTAAGCTGGTCATGAAAGTCCGCGTCGCCGACTGACAGCAGTCAGCCAAACGAAATCGCATACCAAAAAGCCTCTCCTGCATATTGGTTTTGCAGGAGAGGCTTTTTCTGAGCTTTTTTCTGATTGGAAGAGGATTGGAATGGATTTACAGGGATTCTGTCCGCATGGCGCGGAGTGCGTTCAGCACGGTGATGATGCAGACGCCGACATCCGCAAAGACCGCGAGCCACATGCTGGATTTGCCAAACGCGCTGAGCAGCAGGATAATCGCTTTGACAAACAGCGAAAAATAAATGTTCTGCATGGCAATGCGCATGGTCTTTTTCGCGATTTGAATGGCGGTCGCGATTTTGCGCGGGTTGTCATCCGTCAAAACGACGTCGGAAGCTTCGATGGCCGCATCGCTGCCCAACGCGCCCATAGCAATACCGATGTCAGCCAAGGCGAGGGAAGGCGCGTCGTTGATGCCGTCGCCGACGAAGGCAAGCCGTTTGTTTTTTGGTTTGGCGGCAAGCAGCTTTTCCAGCTCACCGACCTTGCCGTCCGGCAAAAGACCGGATACGACGCGGTCGATGCCGAGTTCTGCGGCAACGTGGTCCGCAACAGCCTGCGTGTCGCCGGTCAGCATCACGGTCTGGTGGACGCCGGCAGCTTTCAATTCCGCGATGGCCGAAGCGGATTCCGGCTTGATTTCATCCGCGATGACGATACAGCCGTGGTACACGCCGGCTTTTGCAACATACACAATGGTGCCGACTTCATTTGGAGCGACAGGGGAGAGGCCTAAAGATTCCATGAATCTGCGGTTTCCGGCGCAGACATTTTCACCATCCAGCTGAATGGAGACGCCGTATCCGGCCAGTTCACGGGCATCGGCCAGACGATTCTGTTCGACCTGTGCCAAAGAGGAAGCCGCAGCCCGGATCGACTGCGCGATCGGATGGTCGGAATATGCTTCAGCAGCAGCGGCTTCGATCAACAGGGTTTCTGCATCTACACCGACTGGATAAACGTTTGTGACACGGAAAACGCCTTTTGTCAGTGTGCCGGTCTTATCCATGACGACGGTGTCCGTCTTGGCAAGTGCATCAATATAGTTGCTGCCTTTAATCAGAATCCCGCGTTTGGAGGCGCCGCCGATGCTGCCGAAGAATGTCAGCGGCACAGAGATAACCAGTGCGCAAGGGCAGGAAATGACGAGGAAGTTCAAAGCACGCATGATCCAGTCGTGCCACGAAGCATGGAAACAGAGCGGCGGGAGAACGGCCAGCAGAATCGCAGCTGCAACGACGGACGGCGTATAATAGCGCGCAAAAACGGTGATGAAGTTCTCCGCTTTGGATTTTTTGTCGGAAGCATTCTCGACGAGCTCCAGAATCTTGACGACCGTCGATTCGGCAAATGCCTTTGTGACACGGATGCGGAGGACGCCGTTCTGGTTGATGCATCCGCTGACAACCGCATCTCCGACAGATGCCGTACGGGGAACGGATTCACCGGTCAAAGCAGAGGTATCGACGGAAGAACGGCCATCCGTTACGACGCCGTCGAGCGGAATGCGTTCGCCGGGTTTGACGACAATTTCACTGCCGACAGCAACATCGGCCGGATCGACGCGTTTCAGCTCGCCGTTTTCTTCAATGTTGGCGTATTCCGGCCGGATGTTCATCAGCTCCGTAATCGATGCACGCGAACGGGAGACGGCACAGCTCTGGAATAGTTCACCGACCTGATAGAACAGCATGACAATCACGGCTTCTGCCTGATCGCCGAGTGCAAAAGCGACGATGGATGCCAGCGCCATCAGAAAGCACTCGTCAAACAGGTCGCCATGCAGGATATTGACAACTGCTTCCCAAATGACTTCAGCGCCGACAAAGAGGAAGGGAATCAGATAGACGGCAGCTTTCCAGCAAATGAGCCCTTTCTCAGAAAGCCATCCAAGATGGTCGGCACAAAGGGCGAGAGCAAGCGAAACAGCGGAACATAGAATCAGAATCAACGATTTTTTTTGCTTTGCAGACATGAATGCTCAACTCTTTCTCGTGAAAATAAATGCAGGGCTTTCTTGCTGGATGAAAAGAGAGGCGTCAGGCGATGTGGAGGACAGCGTCCGGTTCCACTTTCTTGCAGACCGCAGCGACCTGATTGAGGATCTTCGTTTCATCTCCTTCAAACTCTAGGGAGAGACGTTCGCTGATGAGATTGATGGAGGCGTTTTGCACGCCTTCAATCCGACGGATGGCACGTTCTGCCTTGGCTGCACAGACACCACAGTCAAAACCGGTGACTTTCAGGATTTTTTTCATTTCAAATATCTCCTTTTTAGATTGATTCGTTGGACGGGATAAAACCTGCTGTGGGAGGGGATCAATTCAAGCAGGGTCATTCGCTGATATGCTCCATCCCCTGTGCAATCATGGTGCGCACATGGGCGTCGGCCAGGGAATAAAAAACGCTTTTGCCGTCTCTGCGGAATTTGACCAGACGAGACTGCTTTAGAATGCGGAGCTGATGGGAAATGGCGGACTGATTCATGCCGAGCACAGCGGCAATGTCACAGACGCACATTTCATCCTCAGCGAGCACATAAAGAATCTTGATTCTGGTGGTATCGCCAAAAATCTTGAAAAGCTCCGCCAAATCGTAGAGGATTTCATCGCACGGAAGCTCCTGATCAACTTTCTCGACGATTTCTTCGTGAATACATTCTTCACCGCAGATCGGGATTTCAGGATCGGTCATGACTGGACATCCTTTCATATGAATATCTGTTCATGTGTATATTATACACCTTTTCAGCCGGTTGTCAAGCCCCTCCTGAAATTTTTTTTCGGTCGGCAGATCGCCAAAAGAACGTGCACTTTTTTTGGACGGATTTGACAGAAACAGTGGAATATGAAATGAAAATGTGTTATAATAAAAGTGCTGGCTCATCTGCCGGCAGATACAGCGGAAAAACGCCTGATCAAAAAAGATTGGCACGATCGTATGCAGGAGGGGAGTTCCATGCAGATTCTTTTGGATCAAATGGGTTTTTCGAGCCGTTTTTGCGGATACAAAATGCTGGCCGACGCAATTGCAATTGCCGTCAAAGACGACGAGGCGGTCACACGCATCACACAGCTGATCTATCCGCAGGTCGCAGAAAAATTTCAGTCCAATGCGCGAAACGTCGAAAAGAATATGCGCAAAGCCATTGAAAACTTCTGGGATCACGGCAACCGGGACGTTTATACCCATATTGCCGGTCATAAGGTCTACTATCGGCCAACCAACGCAGAATTCATCGCGGCAGTTTCCTCGTTTATTCTGCGTCAAAATGAAAGACGCTAACCGCAAAACACAAAACAGCGCGGCGGGTCAAACTGCTGCTTTGTAAACCAAGTACTCAAACGGAGGTTTTGGATATGGCAAACAAAAAACAAACGCCGGAAAAGCATGAATGCGACACCGGTATGGTTAAAATTTCTGAAGATGTCGTGGCTTCGGTCGCAGCGGTTGCTGCAAGCGAAATTGAAGGAGTCCGATTTGTCACTGGCAAGAAACCTGCTTCAATCTCCAAAAAAGCGAATAAATATGTCCGCTTGGCCTTTACGCCGTCGTCCGTCACCATTGACGTCTATGTTGTGATCAAGTACGGGTATATCATCCCGGAAGTTGGTCAGGCCGTGCAGGAAAACGTACAGGACTGTGTGGAATCCATGACCGGTCTGCATGTTGATGCCGTCAACGTCCACTGCACAGGCATTGCCTTTACAAAAGAATCGGCTCAGAAGTAACCCCCGGCAAATCACCAAGCAGAAAAAGAGAAATAAACGGAAACGGAGACAATCGTACCTGATATGACAAGATCACATGCGCGTGAAATCGCATTGGGCTGTATTTTTGAATGTTTTTCCCGCAGGGAAGCGCCGGAAGAAATTCTCGACGAACGCATCAACGCCGAGGGGATTGCAGATCTGGCTTCGGAAGCATCGGCCTACCAGGATGAACTGACCGAAAAAGACGCTGCCTATATCCGCAAGGTCGTCGTTGCGGCGGCAATGAATGCAGAAAAATATTTTTCCGCAGTGGACGCTCTGTCTGAATCCTGGAACAGCGCACGCATCGCAAGAATGACGCGCGCCATTCTCTGCCTGGCCATGGCTGAAATGGAATACGGCCAGGATGTTCCGCCTTCCGTCGCCGTGAATGAAGCCGTCGAACTGGCAAAACGGTATGACCAGGAAAAGGCACCAGCCTATATCAACGGCATTTTGGGGCAGTATCTGCGCCGGGGAACGGAGCAGGCCAAATGATGCTGGGCACACTTGGCATCGACACCAGCAATTACACCACTTCTGCGGCGGTATATGCGCCGGAGCTGCCGCTTCCGATTTCCGTCGGCCGCCTGTTGGCAGTCGCAGCGGGCGGCCGCGGTCTGCGCCAAAGCGACGCGGTCTTTGCCCATGTAAAAAATCTGCCGGACATCGTTCCGGCGGCCATCAACCAGTTTGACGGGGCTCTTTCTGCGATCGGCGTATCGGTTCGCCCACGTGATGCAGAGGGGTCCTATATGCCATGCTTTCTGGCAGGGCTGGCTGCGGCTTCGTCGGCAGCGAGCGTCCTGCATATCCCGCTGTATGAGTTTTCTCACCAAGCCAATCATGTGGCCGCAGCTGCATACGGCGCCGGTGTGCCGGAACTGCTTGACCGGCCGTTTTTGGCATGGCATTTGTCAGGCGGAACGAGCGAGCTGCTTTCTGTCCGCCCGGACAATGAACGGATCATCTGCTGCGAACGGATCGGTGGGACATCTGATTTGGCGGCAGGACAGGCAATCGACCGTGCCGGTGTGCTGCTCGGCCTGCACTTCCCATGCGGAAAAGAATTGGATGCACTGTCGCTGCAAACGGAATCCACCATCCAGCCGGCTCGGTTATCGGTCAAGGGGCTTGAAATGAGCCTTTCCGGCTTGGAAAACCAAACACAGGCGTGGATCGCCAAAGGAGAAGCACCGGCAAAAATTGCCCGCTTTGTTTTGGAAACTGTACTCTCCAGCGTCACACGCGTAACGGAGCATGCGCTGGCTCAAACCGGCCCCATGCCGGTCCTGTGCGCGGGCGGCGTCATGTGCAACACCTTGATTCGAGCCCGGATGGAGCAGACGTTCGGCGCACATTTTGCTCCGGCGGCCTACTCGGCAGATAACGCCTCCGGCAGTGCTGTTCTGGCTTACCTGAAGCATGAACGCATGAAGGGGGGGCGCGTATGACGGAACCGGAACGCGCCGTCATCACCGTTACCGAACTGAATGAATACATTAAATCCCTCCTTGACGGCGATGCAATCCTGAAAAAAATTGCCGTGAAGGGGGAGATTTCCAATTTCCGCCCGAATTCCTCCGGACACCTGTATTTTACACTGAAAGACGAGGGCGGCGCTGTTCGATGCGTGATGTTCCGTGCGCTGGCGCAAAAACTGAAGTTTACGCCGGAAAACGGCATGAAGGTCATCGCAGTCGGCGGCGTCTCATCATTTGTCCGGGACGGGCAGTACCAGCTGTATTTGTCTGCGCTGACGCCGGATGGCATCGGCGACCTGTATGCGGCGTTTGAACAGCTGAAACGCCGCTTGGGTGCGGAGGGGCTCTTTGATCCTGCACGAAAAAAAGCAATTCCAAGGTACCCTCGCCTCATTGCCATTGTTACCTCGCCGACGGGCGCAGCCATACAGGATATGCTGCGCATTCTGAAAAAACGGTACCCGATTGCACGTGTTCTGGTTGTTCCCGTCAAAGTGCAGGGCGCCGGGGCAGCCGAGGAGATTGCCGGGGCGATTACATACCTGAATACCAAACGTTATATTGACGTCATTATCACGGGGCGCGGCGGCGGCTCAATCGAAGATTTGTGGTGCTTCAACGAAGAAGTTGTGGCGCGCGCCATTGCGGCGTCCCGCATCCCGGTTGTTTCGGCTGTCGGGCATGAGCCGGATGTTACGATTTCGGACTTCGCAGCCGATCTGCGTGCAGCGACGCCGTCGAATGCCGCGGAACTGGTGACGCCGGATGCCGCCGAGCTGACCCTGCGCTTGGAAGAACGCCGCACAGCACTGGCTCGAACCATGCTTGCACGATTTGATTCAGCCCGCAAGCGCCTGAACGACATCGCCGGGAAACGTGTCTTTGCCTCACCGCTTGGCTATTTTGATGAAAAACGGATGATGCTGGACTATTTGTCAGAACGCTTCCGCACCATTGCGGAGAAGCAGCTGACTGTTCAAAATCACCGTCTGGCGAATGCCGCAGCCCGGCTGGATGCGATGAGCCCGCTGAAGGTTCTGGGCCGCGGCTACGCCATTGCATTGGATGATTCGCAGACAGCCGTGCGCAGCGCAGAAACGCTTCACCCGGGGGACCGGCTCTGCGTGCGTTTTGCCGCGGGGTCTGCACAGTGCGAAGTACAGTCTGTTGATCTGCAATCGTGATTGCCGACAGTGATTTTTGAATACAGCGTATGCAGAACAGCGGATCAAGCAGCTGAAAGGATCAAACCTATGAATCGAAACGTTCTTATCGTCCAATCCGGCGGACCATCGCCGGTGATCAACGCCAGCCTTCAGGGCGTCATCGAGGCCTGTCTGGCATACCCGGATTCCTTCGGCCGCATTTACGCCGGATTTCATGGCGTCGAAGGTGTCCTGTGCGAACAGCTGCTGGACTTGTCTGCGCAACCAAAATCGGAACTGAGGCTCCTGAAAACGACGCCGTCAGCCAGCGCGGCCGGCACCTGCCGTTATCGGCTTTCGGATGAGACTGATTCAGACCTTCGGCGGATTTTGGATGTTTTTCGCGCCCATGACATCGGCTATTTCTTCTGCATTGGCGGAAATGACTCCATGGACACGGCAAATCGGGTTGACCGGTTTGCGGCGCAGAACGGATATCCGCTGATTGTAACCGGCATCCCCAAAACAATTGATAACGACGTCGGCGACGAAGCATTCCAAATGCTCGACCACACGCCGGGCTACGGCAGCTGCGCGCGCTATTGGGCGCTCAATATGCAGAATGCAGAAGAAGAAAACCGCGCCATGTATCCGTCCGAATGCGTCTCTGTCTATCAGGCAATGGGGCGCCGGGCTGGGTTCATCACCGCTGCGGCTCGTTTGGGCGATCCGGAAAGACAGTTTCCCATGCTGCTGTTTTTTGCCGAAACCGGCGTAGGCTTGGAGGCGCTGAGTGAGCGCGTTAACGCTGTGCTGAAGCGTGAAAAGCGCTGTATTGTTGTCGTCAACGAAGGAATGGATATCGGCGAATCTGGCGCGCGCCACGACGCATTCGGACACATCGAATACGGAGCGTCAGGGCTGACGGCCATGCAGGCGGCTGTATCGTATCTGAACGGACACCATCTTTGTGCCCGCGGTCAGGCGACCGGTCAGATTCCGGGCGTGATGCAGCGATCGTGTTCACTCTTTCTCTCTGAAACGGACGTCAAAGAAGCCTATGAAGTCGCCGTCAGCGCGGTTCAGACCGCCCAAAAACAGCGCAGCGGCCTGATGGCAACCATCTGCCGGGCGAAAACAGATGCATATCAAGCTGTTTACGGCACGGTGCCGCTTGAAGTCGTCGCCAACAGTGAACGCTTCCTGCCCAAAACATGGATTACGGCCGATGGCACAGACGTTACCGATGATTTCGTCCGCTATGCCAGACCACTCATCGGCGAACGGCCAGTCGAAATTCCTTTTGAAAACGGCCTCCAGCGCTTTGCCCGGCTTGAGAAGCGGTTTGTCGAGCAGAAGCTGAAGCCATATTGTCCGGTTCATTTCCGGTAAAATTCAGAGATTTTCTACGAGGGGTGTCAAAATGGAACACAAAATGGAAGAAACAGTTGACCTGAATCAGGCGCTCAAACCCGTCTGGCAGGACGGCGGAACCGCATGGTGCGAATCGGTTGTCCCGATCGCAGATGCGAACGGGGAAGTTTGGATCCCGCTGTATTACCATGCAGAAGAGATCATTTCCCTGCAAAACGCAGAATTGCGGACGACCTATGTCCCCGGCAAAGATTACTGCCTTGAAAACGGCGGGATCCGCATACTGCCCGGTTCATCCATTCGTCCGCTGACGATGGCGGAATGCTATCCGGCAGCAAAAGGCGAGCGCACATTTGACGGGCGAAACGGCATTCCATACATTCTCTTCAGCGAAGGCACTTTTTTTCATCAGCATCAGCTTGCAGTGACATACCGCCACAGCGACGGCTGGCGGGGCAGCGTGCCGCAAAATGATTCGGCACATGTGCCGCTGTTGACGAAGCGACTGAAAGAAAAAGAAGCGTTTCGTCTGCTGATTTATGGGGATTCCATCACCGCAGGCGGGAACGCGAGCGGCTTCACCGGCATTGCGCCGTACCTGCCGCGCTTCGGCGAACTGTATGCCGAAAATCTAATGCGCCTCTACGGCGTGCAGATTGATGTCGTCAATACCGCGGTCGGCGGAATGACGGCAGAATGGGGCGCCGAAAATGCCAAGGAACGTGCAGCCGCCTATCAGCCGGATCTTGTGATCCTTGGCTTCGGCATGAATGACGGCAGCGGCCGGCGTCCGCCGGAAGAATTTGCAGCGCTGACACAGTCCATCATGGCGGATGTCCGTGCGAAAAAACCGGAAGCGGAATTCCTGCTGGTTTCGTCCATCTGCCCCAACCGTGAAGCCTGTCTCTACGGCAACCAGGAAGACTATCCGGCGGCTCTGGCGGCGCTCTGCGGAAACGGTACGGTGCTGGCAAACGTGACAGCTGTCCATCAGGAACTGCTGAAACGGAAACGCTATATGGACATGACCGGCAACAATGTCAACCACCCGAATGATTACCTCCATCGCATCTACGCGCAGGTGCTGATGGCGTTGACGGCGCCGCAGCTGTAATTAGAAAAGAAAAAGCCTGAGCAGCCGTGCTTCATTCTGAAGTACGGCTGTTTTTCGCAGTCAGACGGCCATATCTTGAAAATGAATGCCTCGAAAACGATAGGGATTATCAGAATCTACTTTCCTTTTCAGGGCATTTATGGTATAATAACAATAGGTTTTTAGGCGGTGATTTCGCAACAGCAAGACTGAACGATCTAAGATGCAAACGGCGTCTTCACCCGCCCGACAATCGCCGGGAAAGCCTGTGTATCACGCTTTTCCCGAAAACCATGAAATGGGGGGATTCATCATGCAGTTAGAAGAATATACACCGATCAGCGAATTGGTCGTTCATGAAACAGATGTCAAGCATTCGCGCTTCCCGGTCATCGATTCGCATTCTCACTGGGGCAAACTGCTTCTGGGTGACAACTATAACGCCGCTTATGATACCACTGCTGTCTGCGAGGCGCTGAAATCAGTCGGCCTGAAGGGGATCGTCAACGTCGACGGCTTCTGGGGCGATGAACTGGATAAAATGCTGGCCAAAACAGAGGAGTCCAACGGCTTCATCCGGACGTTTTCCAGCGTAGATGTCACGCGGGCTGGCGAACGTGATTTTGAAACGCTCGTCTACCGGACCATCCGGAATGCCAAAGCGAAGGGCGTTTCCGGTCTGAAATTCTGGAAAGTCATCGGATTGCTGTATCGTTACCCGGATGGCCGCTTTATCCGGCCGGACGATGAACGTCTGTCCTGCATTTGGCAGTGCGCAGCAGAAGAAGGGCTCCCGGTGCTGTTCCACATCGCCGATCCGGTCGCCTTCTTTAAGACGATTGACGCCTCCAATGAACGCTATGAAGAGCTGAATGCGCATCCGGATTGGGCATTCAACGCGCCGGAGCTTTACAGCTTCCATCAGCTGATGGAAATGCAGTACCGCATGGTTCAATCCAACCCGAAAACGACGTTTATTCTGGCACATGTTGCGGGCTTCTCCGAAAATCTGGCCGCCGTCAGCAAATGGCTGGACGAATTGCCGAATATGTATGTTGACATCGCAGAACGCATTTCTGAGCTGGGCCGTCAACCGTATACGTCGCGCCGCTTCTTTGAAAAGTATGCCGACCGGATTCTCTTCGGCACCGATATGACGCCGACGACGGATATGACCCGCCACCTGATCTACTTCCGCTTCCTCGAAACGCAGGATGAATACTTCCGCTATGATGCAACACCCAACGGAAAACAGGGCAGATGGCGTATTTATGGCATCGACCTGCCGGATGACGTGCTGGAAAAGATTTATACCAAAAACATCGAAAAACTCATTGGCCAGTGGTAAAATAAAGAAAGTTGTGAGGTACAAAACATGAGCAAAACATATGACGAACTGAAAGGTCAGTTTTCTGCCCTGAAGGAAACTGCCGTTTACATCCGGAACCGCATCAACGTGCTGAACCGCTTCCTGGAAGAAAAACCGTATCAGACGGTCGCATTCCTCGGCTGTGGCTCCAGCTTTTCCGTTTCCAAATCGCTGGAAGCGATTTACCGCAACCTGTCCGGGAAATCTTCCCTGAGCCTTGCAGCCGGCGATTTGATGCTGCATACCGAAAACTATAAAACCATCCTGGAAAACGCTGTCATTGTTGCGGTAACCCGCTCCGGCAGCACCAGCGAAGTGCTGAAAGCCATTGAAGCGATCAAGGCGCTTGTCCCGGTCCGCGTGATCACACTGACCTGCGTGGAGGGCGCGCCGATCGTTGAACTCTCCGATGTGACCTTTAATATGCCGTGGGCGTTTGACGCCAGCGTCTGCCAGACGCGGACGGTTTCAAACCTCTATCTGGCCGGTGCCATTCTGGCAGCGGGCATTGCGAAACGCAATGATGTCATCGAAGCCGCAGAAGAAACCATCGCGCAGCTGGAAGCCTATGCCGCGCGCATCGAGCCGCTTTTCCTCCAGCTCGCCAAAGAAAAATGGGACAATGCAGTTGTCCTTGCAGACGGTGAAATCGGCGGGATCGCAGAAGAAGGGGCACTGGCATTCAAAGAAATCTGCCAGCTCCCGTCCAACTACTATGGGCTGCTGGACAGCCGCCATGGCCCGATGGTCATGATTGGCAAAACGACGCTGGTCATCGCCAGCATCGGCGGCGCAGGCGAGCAGGAATGCAAACTGGTTGCAGACGTTGCCAAAAAATATGCGACTATCGTGACCTTCTCGGATGAACCGAAAGATCTCCCGAAGGTTTATGCCAACATTTCCTTTGGCCGTCCGCTGGATCTGATCGGCCGCGGCTTGGCGCTGATTGTGATCTGCCAGCTTGCCTCGTACTATAAGGCGCTGGTTCGCGGCGTGAACCCGGATGCACCGACCGGTCTGGACGCTTGGATCAAACTGTAAGCGGCTGAAACGGTAGTGACACGATGAAACAATTTGACGTGCTTGCGATCGGCGAACTTAACGTCGACCTTATTTTGACAGGCATGAGCTCGCTGCCGATTCCCGGCAGGGAACTCATTGCCGAAACCTGTACGCTGACCATGGGCAGCTCTACGGCAATCTGCGCAGCCGGTATGGCCGGGCTGGGTCTCCGGACGGCGTTTGCAGGGAAAGTCGGTCAGGATGGCTATGGTCAGCTGGCTTCAGACACACTCGCATCCTATGGCGTGGATTTGAGCCATTTGATTGTCGATCCGGCCATTCAGACCGGTATCACGGTTTCCATGTCCGCCAAAGACAACAGCGATCGAGCGATGGTTACCTATCTGGGCGCCATCAACGCGCTCCGCGCAGAAGAGATTTCACCGGCGTTGTTTGAGAAAACGCGTCACATCCATGTCGGTTCGTTCTTCCTGCAAAGCGCACTGCGCCCCGGTCTTGCAGACCTTTTCCGCGCGGCTCACCGCGCCGGCGTCACGACATCGCTGGACGCAGGCTGGGATGATACCGGCGTCTGGGACTATGGCCTGCATGATGTTTTGAAAGAAACAGATGTGTTTTTGCCGAATGAGCTGGAAGCGGCAGCCATCACCGGGAAAAAGGATGTAGCGGAAGCGGCAAAAACGCTTTCAGAATGGTGCAGGATCTGTACGGTGAAATGCGGCGGCGACGGTGCCGTATCGGCATCCGCCGGACAGGTTTACCGGGCTGCAACCTATGCGGCGCCGGTTCGGGATACCACGGGTGCGGGTGACTCGTTTAACGCCGGATTCCTGTACGCTTTCTTGGCAGGCAAATCCATAGAAGAAGCACTCTGCTACGGAAATGCCTGCGGCTCCCTGAGCGTTGCCCGCCTTGGCGGCGCCTCTTCCTGCCCGAAGCTGCACGAAGCAGAAGCCGTGATCCGAAACGGACGGGTTGAATAACCTTTTGATGATTTCATTGAACTGGCGGCGTATTTTCAGAAATGCGCCGCCAGTTCCCGAAATGCAGAAGGGGCAGACAAAAGCTGGCCATGCTCGTGCAGATAAATGCTGAACTGTTCCGGGTGCGGCATTTCATCCGCGAATTCAGCCAGATGGCCGATGCTGGCGGCATATGGCGCCGTGAGAAACAGATAGAGCTTTCCCTGCAAGGCATAGAGCTCCGAATGCTCAGAACCCTTGAGGCTGCTCTTGACGGAACGTACGGCGTCCATCAGATCATCGCTGTTGGCAAACCGATAGATCAAACAGCTGCGGCTTTCGCTCCCGGCAGTCACAAATAGAATGCCGCGCTCTTCCTTTTGAAAAAACTCAACGGTAAGCTGATCGCCGGGCAAATCAATGCCCGCCACTTTCAGGATTTTCTTTACGGTGTCATGCTGCTTTTGTGTGTCCTCGATCCCGGCCAGCAGAATGAAATCAGATGCCTCCAGAAAGATCACGGCACTGTTTCTGCCAAGCAGAAGTTTTCGCATGGATAAAACCATCCTCTCATTTTTTGATTGTTCTGCCGTTTTCAAACCGGTTCATCAGCGGATGCGCATACAAAAAGCGGCGATCAATCAACTATATGAAAACGGACAAGATGATTATACAACATCTTCAGCAAATGTGGAATCCCTCAAAAAATGGAATTGACCGATCGAAATCAGAGATGATTCGATTCAGAAAGGAATTAGACATGCAGAAACGTTTCTTTACCAAATTTTTCCCGCTCATGCTTCTGCTTGTGATGCTGCTTGGTGCATGCTCCTCGGCGAAAACAGCGGAACCGGGATGTCTGCTCTTGAATGGAAAAAACATTGCAGTTGATGCCGTCATGACGATTGATGGTCATGACATTTCGGCCGATATGTATCGCTATCAGTTTCTGACGCTGAAAGCAGAAGCACAGACGGAAGATGAAACATGGGACGAAGAAATTGAGTCCGCCTTCAAAGAACGCGTTGCCGAATATCTGGCCCTGATGGTCGCAGTCGAAGAAATGGCCGGGCAGTATGGGATTGCCCGTGGGGAAGATTCGGCGGCTTACGCGGCGGAACAACTGGAAGAAGTCCGCAGCGAATATAAGAATGAGAAAGCATTCCGCACGGCGCTGGCAGAACGCTACATGACGGAAACGCAATTTACCGAACTGCTGGAAGGGGACTACGTCCAATACAAGCTGTATGACGCCTTGTTTGGCGAAGAAGGCCGGTACACGCTTTCGGAGAGCCAGCTGGTCTCAATGATGAAACGTGATTATGTGCGCGTCCGCTATTTGAAAATCGGATGCACCGATGAAAACGAAGCGGAAAAACGAGCCAAAGCGGAAGAACTTCTGAAGGATATTCAGGAGGGTCTGGACTTTACCGAAGCGGTCAATACCTACGGGGAAGAGAGCGGCATGAACGGCAACCCGGACGGCCTGTATTTTGAGCGTGGGATGACGAGTGATGAAACGTTTGAAGAAGCATGTTTCTCTCTGAAAATTGACCAGATCAGCGGTGTGATTCAGGGAAAAAATGCATTCTACATCATCAAACGTCTGCCGATTGACAGCGAATACGTCACTGATAACGCGGATACCTTCTTGGATTCCTATTATCGCAAGCTGTTTTCTGACCGCTTGATTGAGATGGCGAAGGCGTATTCCGTCCAATACTGTGAGATCTATGACCAGATCTCCGTCCAGAGCATGGGCTGATTCAACGCCATTCTCCCGAATTCGACATATTTTGACACGTGCTTTTTGATATAATACCCGCGTAAACGGCAAAGCCCGAGAAAATATGTCAGAAAGCGACGTTTGAAATTTATCAATGACGGAGAGAGAACACCAATGATCGGAGCAAATTTCCTCAAAAGTTACCTATACAGCAGGATTCGCAGAAACAGAATCAAGCTGAAAGCGCTTCTCCAGGAAGAGGGCGGAGATTTGACAGCAGAGTGCCTGATGCGCGTTGTCAGACAGATTAACCGGGATTCGGCCAGACTATTGACCTGACCCGGTTGAAACACAGACAGGCGGGTTGGGAAGACAGAATTCCATTGCATCAAACAGCACCGTGAGACAGCAAATTGAAAAAGCGACACCGTTTACAACCGGAGGCTGAATCCTTCGGTCACAAAGTGAAAAAAAGCCCGCGAACCGGTTGATCGGTTCGCGGGCTTTTGAAATCGATTGGACAGCGCCTTAGATTTCGGGGATTTCGATGTTGATTTCGTGGCCGACAGCAGCAGATTTGCAGATACCGTCGATGATAGCCTGGTTGTAAAGAATCTGGCTGGACGGAACCGGGGACGGCCCATTGTTCAGCACTGCGTCGAGGAAGGAACGGATCTTCTTGTCGAAGAGGCCCGGACCTCTGTTTTCCTGGATCGGGATGGTCGTCTGGCACTGCGTACCGGCAACGTCGTGGTAAATGGTCATCGGGCCGCCGACAGAACCGTTCCAGCAGTCGGTAGACGGGATGCGGAGACCGGCCTTTTTGCCAAGGATGATCGTGTCACCTGGCGTATCCATATGCATGGCCCATGCAATACGGAAGTCCAAAATGATGCCGCCTTCCAGACGGACAAATGCTGCGGCGAAATCGTCGACGTTGAAACGGCAGGCGTTTTCCGGGGCAGAGTATTCGAGGCTGGTGCCGAAGAAGTTCGAGGTATAGCCCGTGACGGTCAGCGGCTTCGGGTAGCCGATGGCGTTCAGAACCATATCGAGGGAATAGCAGCCGATATCGCCCAATGCGCCGATACCAGCAGTGCGCTGTTCGATGAACGTCGAGTTCGGGATGCCGCGGCGGCGGCCGCCGCCGGTCTGGATGTAATAGACTTCACCCAGCGCGCCGGACTGGACGATCTTCTTGATCATCTGCATGTTGGCGTCAAAACGCGGCTGGAAGCCGATCGAGAGCACCTTACCGCTCTTCTTTTCAGCGCGGCAGATATCAACCGCTTCTTCGGTCGTAACGCACATCGGTTTCTCAAGGAGAACGTTGACGCCTTTGTTCAGCGCGTCGATGGTGCATTCCGCATGCGTTCTGTTATAGGTGCAAACGCTGACGGCGTCGAGCTCTTCGTTCTCGAGCATTTCTTTGTGGCTGGGATAGAGGTGAACACCTTCAACGCCGTAGCGTTTGAAGAAGGCTTCAGCCTTGCCGGGGATCAGGTCTGCGCCGGCGACGATGTCGACGTCGGGCATGCGCAGATAGCTTTCAATGTGGGCTTCTGCAATCCAACCGGTACCGATGATACCGACTTTCAGGCGGCGGCCGCTTTTGGGTGCATTGTCTTCGTGTTTGTCCTGGGTGAACTTGTTCAGGACTTCATCTCCGATAGCCATGATTCGTACACTCCTTGTTGGTATTTTAGAGGAATGAGTGCCATATGCAAAATATGACAACTGCATTATAACACAAAACAACCACAATTTCAACCCTTTTCAGCGATCAGACAGAAAAAGCTTCCGGATACAATTGCATCCGGAAGCTTTCAAAAAATAGCACTTAGATATCGGGGATTTCGATGTTGATTTGGTGGCCGACGTTGGC
>CAJLFQ010000022.1 GCA_905205975.1 uncultured Eubacteriales bacterium
GAGCGTTCGGCTCCGACCCGGAAGGCCAGAGGTTCGAATCCTCCCGGTCGCACCATAAGTCCACCGTAATTTTGATAGAATTACGGTGGACTTTTTCTACGCCCGAAAACCGCTTAAAACAAAGCTATTCAGCTATTTCAGCATATTGCAAACCCCGCTCATCTGGCAGAACTTGCCGCATGGCTGAAAAGCACAGACCAGTCTACAGCTACGGGCGGTAAGCTGCCTGTAAACCGCACTTTTGACGGCGTTCTCTCTACACGAAGGATACCGTTGAATATCGTCTGGCAAAGTTCAGAACCGAGTTTGAGCAGCACTTTGAAAAGGATGCAAACTACGTTGACGGACTGTACGGGCATTGACGCAGAGATTGAGAGCCTGCTGGAAGAAATCGATGTTGTAATCGAACTGACAAAACGCTGCATTGCGGAGAATTAGCAGACGGCGCAGAACTAGGAAGAATACGCCGCCCGGTACAATGGGTTTGTGGAGCGGTACGAAAAAGCCGAGGCACAGCTTGAGCAATTCCGTACCACAAAGGCGGCACAGGAATCGCAGGCAGAAGCCATCGGCGCATTTATGTTCGAGGTGCAAGAGATGGACACCCTCACCGAATTTGACGAAAAGCTCTGGCTGACTATTATCGACACGGTGACCGTCCACGACAATGGGCGGATAACCTTCAAATTCCAAGGTGGCACAGAAATCGATGTATAAAGTAGAGCAACGCCCAGCTATGAAGCAACCTGCTTGATAGCTGGGCGTTGTTTTCGTTTATTTGCTTGAAGCGCCGTGCGTGATGCTGACGCTTTCTCTGCTGTAAAGGCTGTCATCCAAAATCAACCGCACAGCAAATTTCACGAGTGCCGGGATGGGCGTGGTATACCTCCAAAATCTGTTCTTTGACCGTCGGATCGTGATTCACAAACACGCCCATGCAGTCCGGATCGTTTTTGCAGCGAATGAGCCAATCGAGTGATTTTTCTACCAATCGGTTGTTGACGGTGAAGCCAGGGATGATGCGGCCCGAAAAAGATTCCGGCAGATAGGCCGCATCACTTCCGAGAACAAGGTACCCGCTCGTCCCGCGGATCAAGACACTGAACATGCCGCGCGTATGCCCCGGTGTATGCACAAGCAGAACCGTTCCGTCATCGAAAACATCATAGCTTCTCCCAACCGGCCCGATGCCGCTGCGCCGATAGGAAAAGGGTTTGACGTCGCAGATGCCTGTCCATGTGTCTACATAACGCAGACTGAACTTGCTGCATGCGTTCCATTCTTCCTGCGCCGTGCGTATCTCCCGTGCCGCCCGCACCAGCCGCAGACCGCTTGTGTGGTCGAAATCCATGTGGCTGATAAACACATGATCAAGCTCCGCCGCAGACAATCCGATCGATCGGAGCTTGCTGTCGATTCCCTCGTTTTCCCGGATGATCGGAGCGCTGATCCGATCCACCCAGCGAGAAGCTGTTTTGGACGTTCATGGGCATATTTCGTGTCCCAGCCGGTGTCAATCAGAAGATTGCCCACCGGATGGGCGATGAAGTACGCCGAAACCGGCAGAATCATCTTGTTTCGCCTGCCTGCTGCAAGCGGGTTTCTTTCGTGGAGCGGGATCGCACGGTCTACCCGTACCTGCCCGGTGTGGAAGAGATACACGCTGATTTGATTCATTTTACCCATTTTATCCATTTGCATTTATCCGTCTGCACTGCTCCTGTCCGGCAGTGCCTTGGAGACGGCTATCGTCAGCCGCAGTGCCTCTGCCAGGCGTTCCAGCGCGCTCATTTCCGGGTCGAAATAGCAGTAGTTTTTCGTGCCCTCTCTGCGCACCTTGACGATGCCTGCGTCTTTCATGATTTGCAGATGATGCGATACGGCAGGACGGGATAGATTCGTTTTTTCTGTGATCTCGCCCACACGAACACCGCTGCAATCGCCTATTTTCATCATTTCCAAAATCAGATGCTGCCGTGTTTCATCCCCGATCGCCGTCAGCATTTTGGCGCAGGCGGCATAATCCGCAGAGAGCTGTTCAATTTCTGTGCGCAGTTGATCGTTCATTTTTGCACCCCGTTTTCCGCCGCCTTGATCAAGCCGCCGGATGCACCCGCGGTCAAAGCCGTCATATCGCTTTCTCCTCCGTTCATTTGCTGAAACCATTATACCACATATGATACCACATATGATACCACATATGATACCACATATGATACCACATATGATACCACACATGATACCACACATGATACCACACATGATGCCATCCATTTTGAAAATCAATCAATGGGAAAGAAAATCGAGACGAACCGACTGTATCGCGGTCTTTTCGGAGCGGTGTCCATGCGGCGTGTTTTGATTCCGCCCCCTGTTGACAACACCGCATGTTCGTGGTATAATCAGCCTGTTCGCTCGGAGGGCGCGTCGCTCAGAGAAATGACAGCCGGACAAGAGACAGACTGAAACGTCTGTTCCTTGTCCGGTTTTTTCTTATCCGGTTTTTTATATGAAGGAGGAATATTCCATGGATCTTCTGAACGGAAAAATCAAACCGATGTACTTTCGATTTTTAGCGGCGGCGTTTGGCAGTGCGCTGATTGCGTCGATCTATTCGATCGTTGACACGGCGATGGTCGGGCAGTACCACGGGCCGCAGGGAACGGCGGCGCTGGCGGTCGTCGCGCCGGTTTGGAACGTCATTTACAGTCTGGGGCTGCTGGTTGGGATTGGCGGCAGCGTCATCTTCAGCACGAAGCGCGGCGGCGAAACAGGTGACGGAATCGAAAATCAATATTTTACCGCGTCGGTGATTGGCGCCGTCATTTTGTCCGTACTCTCTTGGGCCGGCGTGATCGCTTTTGAGCGCCCGATTCTGACCTTCTTCGGGGCAGACGAATCCCTGCTTGTGCTGGCGCAGGCATATCTGCGCCCGATCCGGTATGTGCTCCCGCTCTTCCTGTTCAACCAAATGCTGGCGGCGTTTCTGCGCAACGACAAGCATCCCGGACTGGCGACGCTTGGCGTGCTGTCCGGCGGCATTTTCAACGTTTTCGGTGATTACTACTTCGTATTCACCTGTAACATGGGGATTTACGGCGCAGGGCTTGCAACCGCCATCGGTTCCGTCGTTTCGTTCCTTGTCATGCTGACGCATTTTCTCAGCCGCAGGAATACGCTTCGGCTGGTAAAGCCCGAAAAGCTCGTGCGGAAGCTGCGTGAGATCACCGTGACCGGCTTTTCCACCTTTTTCATCGATGTGGCAATGGGCATTTTGACCGTGCTGTTCAACCGGCAGATCATGAACCACCTTGGCGCAGACGCCTTGGCGGTCTACGGCCCGATCATTCAGGTCAGCACGTTTGTCCAGTGCTGCGCGTACAGTGTCGGACAGGCGGCTCAGCCGCTGATTTCTACCAACTTTGGCGCAGGCAGAGGCGAACGCATCCGGGAAACGCTGCGGCTGGCGCTGTGGACGACGGCGTTTTTCGGCGTGTTCTGGACGGCGCTCAGCATGGCTTGTCCGAACGTCTACATCCGCATTTTCATGGCGCCCACGCCGGAAATACTGGATATGGCGCCCGCAATTGTCCGCACATATGCGCTCTCCTTCCTGCTGCTGCCGTTCAACATCTTCTCCACCTATTATTTCCAGGCGATCATGAAGCCGAAGGCTGCGCTGATCGTTTCCGTGGCGCGCGGACTCGTTGTCAGCGGCATTCTGATCCTGTTTCTTCCGACGCTGTTTCATGCAGACGCGCTTTGGTTTGCCATGCCGGTCACGGAGCTGCTGGTGATGATTTACGCCGCCGCCGCAATCCGGCGTTCCGCAAAGGCCCTGCCGGTTTCGAACCGCTGCGGCTGATTTTTGACCGCGCCCTGCATCCATCCGGCGCGCCGCTTCAAGTTTTTCAATTCATGTTTTCACGTATTTTTTCATTCACAAAAAAAACATAATTATGTATTGGCATCACCTGCTGTATATGCTATCATATTCGTGAGAAGAATCGCTGGAATGTCTTTCCTGCGCATATTCAAACCGCTTTTTCCGTTTCAACGATCTTTTTTTCAATTTCTGCGACCGTTATATTTCTTTCTGCGCTTCCGATCCTGCAAATCGTTCAGCCGTCCGGTTTTCCGGATGCCATACAGAGAACAAGAGAACAAGAAAGCGAGCGGATACGGCCATGAAAAAGAAACGCGAACCCAGCAGAAAACCCAAGTACGGCATGATGTCCTGCATCCGGTACAGCATGCGGCGCATTTGGAGCATCTCCAAAGTGCTTGCTGTAACGGCAGTGGCATCCATCCCGGTCGCATTGGCGCTGAATGCGATCGCCATCTTTCTCCCGGCTGTCATTCTTGGGCGGCTGGAGGCACACGGTTCCTTCTCCACACTTGCCCTGATCATTCTGGGGCTGCTCGCCGCGCAGCTGCTGCTGTCGGTCTTTCAGAACTTCATCAAGACCAAGCAGTTTGACGCCGAGCATTTCATCGTTCTGCGCATGCTCTACGACCGCCATGTCCGTGAACGCGACATGGACTATGCGCTCAAGCTCGATGAAAAGAACGCCCTCATCATGGAGCGCAGTGAAAAAGCCATCAGCAGCAACCATTCCGCCGGGGTCCAGTTCATCAGCGATTTTGCAAAGATTCTCACAGACATCCTCTGTTTCCTCCTGTTTGCCACGGTGATTTCAACCATCAGCGTCTGGATGCTGTTGATTCTCGTGGCAGGCTGCCTCATCAACTATTTCATGGTCAAGTGGCAGAAGAAGCAGGGCTGGCGCGGGCAGGATGAGCGGAACGCCATCGACAGCAAGCTGAATTACCTCGGCTGGACGCTTTCGGGCGACCTCTCCTACGGCAAGGATGTCCGCCTCTATCACTTCGGCGATTTCATCGACCGCCTGATCGAGACGTTGAACCGCGGCTGGTGCAAAGAGCAGGAAAAGCTGGAAAAGGTTTCCTTTTTGACGTCGCTGGTCGACTTTGCCGTCATGCTTTTGCGGGACGGCGCCGCGTACTGCTGGCTGATCGTCAAAGCAGCCGCCGGTCAGATCAGCGCCGCTGAATTTGTCTTGTATTTTTCCGCCGTCACGCAGATTTCCAACTTTCTCTCTGGGATTCTGAACACCTGGGCAAAAGTTTTCGAGGGGGCTTTGGAGGTCTCCGATTACCGCGAATTTTTCGACATCAAAGACCGGATGAACCGCGGCAAAGGGCTTCCGCTTGACCCGCACAAACCGGTTCGGATTGAATTCCGCCACGTCAGCTTTTCTTATCCGAACACCGACCGCAAAATTCTGGACGACGTCAGTTTTTCCATCGACGCCGGGGAGAAAATCGCCGTTGTCGGCGTGAACGGCGCCGGAAAAACGACGCTGACCATGCTGATCTGCGGTCTGCTGGTTCCGGATGAAGGCGAAATTCTGATCAACGGCCACTCGATCTTCGCATACAACCGGGATGCGCTCTACGATCTGTTTGCGCTGGTACCGCAGGATTACGCACTGCTGCCGATGACGATCGCCGAAAACATTGCCGTCGCCGATCTGGAAGGCGGCGATACGCTTGACCTGCCGCGCGTGGAATCATGCGTCGACCGCGCCGGTCTCCGTTTAAAAATTGACAGCTTGCCGAACGGCGTGATGACACTTTTGAACCGGCAGGTCAACCAAAACGCGACCGACCTTTCCGGCGGTGAAACGCAGAAGCTCCTGATGGCGCGCGCCATGTACCGCAGCGCGCCGGTTCTGATTCTGGATGAGCCGACCGCCGCGCTGGACCCGATTGCGGAAAGCGAACTGTATCAGAAATACCGGGATATCGCACAGGATGCGACTTCCCTGTTCATCTCCCACCGGCTGGCCTCCACACGGTTCTGCGACCGGATCATTCTGCTGTCCGGCTCCCGCATCGTCGAAGCAAGCACACATGAAGCACTGCTCCGGCAAAACGGCCTGTACCGCGAAATGTTCGATGCGCAGGCACAGTATTACAAGGAGGCGGTCCAATGAAAACGTCCGGCAAACATGGTTTTCGAAAGAATCTTGCGCTGATTCTCCGCGGATACCGTGTCGTATTCGCGGTCTGGGGGAAATACATCCCCTGGAATCTCCTTCAGGCAGCTGTTTCCGCCGTCATGCCGTTCTTCTCACTCTACATGACGCGCGCCATCATCGACGAGCTGACGACCACCCGGGACATCCGGACGCTGACCACGCTGGCACTGGTCACGCTGATTGGGCTGCTTCTGATCCGGATTGTACACCGCCTGATTCAGGGGCGCGTCCACGTATACGGTTCGGACACCTGGCGAAAAGACCTGCTGTTTTATCTGAAGACGCAGAACCATCTGCGGTTCGACGTCCTAGAAAACCCGGACATCACGCTCCTGCGGGAATCCATCTTCTCCGCCAAGTACGCCACCGGCGGCGGTCTGCAAATCCTGCTCTGGAACATCGATATCCTGTTCCGCTCGATCATTGACATCGTCTTTTCCGTCTGTCTGACGTTCTCGCTCTTTTCGCTCCACAGTGCCGTTTCCGGCGCACAGAGCGGATTTCTGCGCTGGGTGCAGTCGCCCCTTTCCGCGCTGATCGTGCTGGCGCTGATCATCGCCAACGCCGCGATTTCCATCGTGACAACAAACGCTGAAACGCAGAAAGTCGACCATGAATGGCAGGAGCTCGCCCGGCAAAACACCCGTTTTTCCTGTCTGACGCATATTTTCAGCGCGGATGCCTATCTGTTCAAGATGCACCCCCTGATTCTGCGCGCCGAGGAAAAGCTGACCCGGCCCGCCTATATCCTGCGGGCGCAGAAGCACAAAATCAAATACGGCACCATCCGCATTGTGTGGAATCACCTGATGATGGCGGCGCTGTACACGTTCATCGCCGCAAAAGTATACGTCGGCGACATCGGCATCGGCTCGTTCCTGCTCTATCAGGGGACGGTCGCCAGGTTTATCGCCGCCGTCTCTGAAGTCGCTTTGATTGTTGGGAAGCTCATTCAGAACAACGACCCGCTCGAAAAGCTGTTTGAATATCTGGATCTGCCCAGCGACGACCGCGGCGGCATCGGACACGTCGGCTGTATCGACGCGGCACACCCCATCGAAATCGAGTTTCAGGACGTCAGCTACCGCTACCCCGGCAGCAATCAGGATGCGGTCAGCCACGCTTCCTTCCGCATCCGACAGTGGCAGAGTCTGGCGCTGGTCGGGCCGAACGGCTCCGGCAAGTCCACCATGATCAAGCTGCTCTGCCGCCTCTATACGCCGACTGCCGGACGGATCCTTTTGAACGGCGTGGACATCGCTTCGCTCGATCACCGTGAATATATCGCGCTGCTGTCGGTCGTTTTCCAGGATCTGAAGCTCTTTTCCTTCTCCATCGGCGAAAATCTGTCGGCTGACAGCAATTATGACCGGGCAAAAGCGCAGGCCGCAATGGAAACGGTCGGCCTCGGCGCGTATCTCGCCAGCCTCGAAGACGGGCTTGACACCTATCTGCACAAGGACTATGTCAAAAAAGGCGTCAACGTCTCCGGCGGCGAGTCGCAGAAAATCGCCATTGCCCGTGCGGTATACAAGGATGCACCGGTATACGTCTTTGATGAGCCGACCGCTTCGCTCGACGCCATCGCCGAGGCGGAAGTCTACCGGCAGTTTCACACGATCCGCACCAACAAAACATCCATCTTCATCAGCTGCCGGTTCTCCGATGAAATCATCGTGCTGGACCACGGTGCGATCGTTCAGACCGGCAGCCATGATGCGCTCGTCAAAGTGGAAAACGGCCTGTACCATACGCTCTGGCAGACACAGGCGCAGTATTACGTCGAAGAAACATAATTGCCGCACCCCAAATACCCGGCGCCGCACGTTTCCTTTCGGAATGTGCGGCGCCGGTTTTCTGCTGCGTTTTGGGGGCCGGACGCCGTATTCACGATTTCTTTACAGTGCACCTGTTGACATCCGCCGCAAACATGGTATAATGATAGATATTACAATATTAGACTATTTAGAAATGGAGGATATGCAAATCTCATGTTTGATTCCGGTATCACCCCGATGCAGGTCTTCAACAACGCCAACCGATTTATTGAGGCGTATCACACGGTGCTGCACCCGCTCTGCAAAGCAACCGGGCTTCCGCCGATGGCCGTGGATATTCTGATGTTTGCCGCCAACAATCCCCCGTATGCAACGGCGCGGAACATTTGCCAATACCGCGGGTTAAAGCCCGGCATTGTCTCCGTGCATGTGGAGCGGCTTGTCAGTGAGGGATTTTTGACACGTCAGCCTGTCCCCGGAGACCGCAGACAGACGCTGCTGGTCTGTACGGAGAAGGCGCTTCCCTTTGTCACTGCCGGCAAACAGCTGCAAAAGGAATTTACCGAACAGCTTTTGAACGGGATCAGTGAAAGCGATCTGGCGGCTTTCCGCAAGGCGCTGATCATGTTCAGCAAAAACATCGATGAAATTCAAAAAAAAGGTTCCAAAAAAGGAGTTTGAAGCAATGATCAAGCTTTTGAAGAAAATGCACCGCAGAGAAGCCAGCATGGCCTTATGCTGTCTGATCTTTGTCATCGGTCAGGTGTATCTGGATCTGCGCCTGCCGGATTATATGACGGATCTGACTGTGCTGATTCAAACGTCGGGCACGACGTCTGAAATCCTGCAAGTCGGGCTGAAGATGCTGCTGTGTACGGCGGCCAGCGCTGCTTTGGCTGTTTTCTGCGGGTTTTTGTCCGCGAAAACGGCTTCCGGGTTCAGTTTTACCATTCGCGAGCAGGTTTTTCACCATGTAATGTCCATCGGACAGGAGGAGATGTCCGACTTTTCCGTGCCCAGCCTCATCACCCGCACGACCAACGACATCACGCAGATTCAGATGATCGTCGCCATGGGGCTGCAAATGATGATCAAGGCGCCCATCATGGCCGTCTGGGGCGTCATCAAAATTCTCGGCAAGAGCTGGGAGCTGTCCGCGGTTACGGCTGTTTTTGTGGCGGTCATCTGTGTGACGATCTTCATGGTCATGGCCACCTGCATCCCGCGCTTCCGCATTGTGCAGAAGCTGACCGACAGCATCAACCGGGTCGCCCGTGAAAACCTGACGGGCATCAACGTCGTACACGCCTTCAATGCAGAGCCGTATCAGAATGAAAAATTTGACCGTCCCAGCAAAGACATGATGAACGTTCAGATGAAGAACCAGAAGCTCTTCTCGCTGGTGCAGCCGACCATGACGCTCGGCATGAACGGTCTGGCCCTGAGCATCTACTGGCTCGGCGCCGCACTCGTCAATAAGATCGCTTTGACGGATCCGATGGGGCGGATCGGTATGTTCAGCGACGTACTCGTCTTCAGCACCTATGCGACCTATATCGTCATGTCTTTTATGATGCTGGTCATGATCTTTATGATGCTGCCGCAGGCGGAAGTATCTGCGGAACGCATCAACGAAGTGCTGAACCGCACTGCGGCCGTCACAGAGGGCAGCACGCAGCGCAGCGCCGAACACGGCACGGTTGAATTTCAAGACGTCTCATTCCGCTATCCGCACGCATCGGAAGACGCTTTGTCTCATCTGTCTTTCAGGGTACAGCCCGGTCAGACGCTGGCCATCATCGGCGCGACCGGCAGTGGGAAATCCACGCTCATCAGTCTGATCGCCCGGTTTTACGACGCCACATCCGGGCGGGTGCTGGTGGACGGCGTCGACGTCAAAGACTATACGTTTGACGCGCTGTATGACCGGCTCGGCTATGTCACGCAGAAAGCCGTCCTGTTTTCCGGCTCCATCCGCGAAAACATCTTCTTCGGGGAAAGCCAAACGCCTTTCAATGAGCAGGATCTGGCGAAGGCCGTCGAGCTCTCTCAGGCGCAGGAGTTTGTGGACAAGTTGCCGGACAAAACGGAACACCACATCGCGCAGATGGGACGCAACGTCTCCGGCGGTCAGAAGCAGCGGCTGTCGATTGCCCGTGCTTTGGCGCGCAATCCGGAAATCCTGATTTTTGACGACTCATTCTCGGCGCTGGACTACCGCACCGATGCAAAACTCCGCGAAGGGCTTTCCACAGCGCTTCACGACGCCACCAAAATCATCGTCGCACAGCGCATCAGCACCATTCGCCACGCCGACCAGATCATTGTCCTGGATCGCGGCGAAGCAGTCGGCATGGGGACGCACGCCGAACTGATGCAGACCTGCGGCGTCTACCGCGAAATCGCCTTGTCGCAGCTCAGCGCGTCTGAGCTGGCATAAACAGGAGGAAACCACCATGATGATGAGACCCAAACAGGAGAAAGGCGATATCCGCTCCGCCCTTCCCAGAATCACCCGCTATCTGCGTTCGAGCATGGGCATCATTGCGCTCGCGCTGCTGCTGGCGGCGATGAGCGCCGTCATGACCATCATTGGGCCGAACAAAATCGGCGATATGGCGACGCTGATGTCTGATGGGCTGGCGACCGGCATTGATCTGCCTGCGATTGCAAAAATCGGTATTTTTCTGGCTGTGATATACGGTTTGAGCGCTTTGTTCGGATTTATCCAGCATTATATCATGTCCGTTGTCACGTTGAAGATGTCCTATCAGATGCGCGGCGAGCTCTCGCGGAAAATCAACCGCGTGCCGCAGAAATATTTCAACACGACGACACAGGGCGACATTCTCAGCCGCATTACAAACGATGTCTCCACCTTGCAGCAGGGGCTGACCAACAGCCTGCCGACCATCATCAGCGCCGCCACCCAGTTCCTCGGCTGTCTGATCATGATGTTTGTGACGGAATGGCGCCTGGCGCTGATTGCGCTGTGCGTCACCACGCTCGGCATGCTGGCTTTGGGATTGCTGATGTCGAAATCCCAGCGCTATTTTACGGCCCGGCAGAAAAGCCTCGGGGAGCTGAACGGCTATATCGAAGAGATGTATTCCGGCCACGAGGTCGTCCGGATCAGCCGGGCGGGCCGCAAAGTGGGCGCACATTTTGACCAGCTCAACGCTGCCGTTTACGACGCCAACTGGCGTTCCCAGTTCTTGTCCGGCACGATGCAGCCGCTCATGAACGACATCGGCAACATCTCCTATGTCGCCGTCTGCGTCGTTGGTTCGCTGCTGGCGATGAATGGCACCATTGCGTTCGGCGTAATCGTTTCCTTTATTCTGTATGTCCGGCTGTTTACATCGCCGCTGACGCAGATCGCGCAGGGCATGACCAACCTCCAGACCGCTTCCGCTTCGGCGCACCGCATTTTTGATTTCCTGGAAAGTGAAGAAATGCCGGACGAAAGCAGCAAGCAGTCCGCTCTGCCCGCCGTGCGCGGTCAGGTCATCTTTGACCATGTCCGCTTCAGCTATCCGGATGCCCCCGGCAAAATCATCATCCGGGATTTCTCCGCGCAGGTGCAGCCCGGTCAGAAAGTCGCCATTGTCGGCCCGACCGGTGCGGGCAAGACAACCATGGTCAACCTGCTGATGCGCTTCTTTGAAATCAACAGCGGCAGCATCTCCATCGACGGCGTCAACATCTCCGACCTGCGCCGCGAAACGCTCCACAGCCTGTTCGGCATGGTATTGCAGGACACCTGGCTGTTTGAAGGAACCGTCCGGGAAAATCTGGTCTACAACATGCAGAACATCACCGACGAACAGCTGGAAACAGTCTGCCGGGCCTGCGGACTGGATAAATTCGTCCACGCGCTGCCGGAAGGGTTTGATACGGTTCTTTCGGACAGCACCTCCATATCCGCCGGGCAGAAACAGCTTCTGACGATCGCCCGCGCCATGCTGCAAAACGCGCCGATGCTCATTTTGGATGAGGCGACCTCCTCGGTGGATACGCGGACGGAGCTGCTCATTCAGCGGGCCATGGACGACCTGACCAAGGGCCGCACCAGCTTTGTCATCGCGCACCGGCTGTCCACGATCCGCAACGCCGACCTGATCCTCGTCATGAAGGACGGCGACGTCATCGAGAGCGGCACGCACGACGCTTTGATCGCGCAGAACGGTTTTTACGCCGAACTGTACAACAGCCAGTTCGAGCAGACCGCCTGACCCAAGATCCAAGCCCGGTTCGGCGATGCACAAAGGCCGCAGGCAAAAAGCCTGCGGCCTTTTCGTTTTGGATCGGTTCTATCGGTCAAACCCGCTCAGTCTGCCAGCGCCTCTGCGACGCGTTCGACGAGCAGCTGATAGCGCCGTTTGGTGTCCGAATTCTTGCCGCAGTACTGGCGGTTCATCACCTCATATGGCTCATAGGAAAACGGCTGGAAGAGCTGTTCCGCCGTCAAGTCGATGATGTGACCGTCGATGCGGTTGAAGTAGTGCGTGCTGCCGTCTGCATTGCGGACCCGGCAGATATCGCCGCCGAAGAGGTCATAGGCCAGCATTGCGGTGACCGCGCACTGTCCATAGGAAGGATCCGACGGTTCCCAATCCACCTGACAGCCCGGATATGCGGTGTCCCGGCTCCATGCGATGCGCAGGGCGCCGTAGAAATCGTCCAGTGTGAAAAGTTTCGGATTGCCCGGCTTTTTGCGCCGGATGCCGCCGAATTCCTCGCCATAGTACCAGCCCGGATGATTCTGCATGATGAGATCCCCCTTTTTTGTTGCAGTGTACAGACGCCGCATTCTGTAAACACATTGTACCATGTACGGCGCGCCATTGCAAGCAATTGCGCTGACTCGTGCCTATTTTTCTTTTTCGAAAAGTGCCGTATTGACAAGGCGTTTTCCGTATGGTATGATATTTTCAGCGTATGTCATACCGGTTTTGACACGCACCGCGATCCAACAAAAAGGGGGTTTTTTCATGCGTCATTTTTTCCGCTGCGGCAATTTTGTTCTGACGGTGCTTTTGAACACCTTGCTGAACACGTCCGGTTTTCTCATCGCCGCCATCCTTGTCGGGCTCCATTTCTGGCTCGGCTGGTCGCTCTGGTGGGCTGCGCTGGCTGCCGGACTGTGGCTTCTCTGGATCATCCTGCAAACGCTGTTTTTCACCTGGATCAGCCGATGCGCCAACACGCCAAACAAACCGCAGAAAAACAAAAACCCCTATTCTCCCGGTTATCAGCCGGATCCTCCGGCGGCGCAGCCCGGGTGTTCTGCCTGCGGCTGGAAGCCAGAGCCCGGTCAAAAGCGCTTCCGCTTCTGTCCGGAATGTGGGCAGAAGCTCCCGGAAGACTGCTGAATGCCCCGCAGATACGGGAATTCCGAGGTGATCTGATATGAACCGCGCTGGGCTGACGGCGCATATGCAGACGGCATACGGCGTCGAACCGGACTACCCCTTTGAAGGCGACACTGTCAGTGCGGTTTTCCGCCGTTCAGACAACCGCAAATGGTTTGCGCTGGTCATGCGTCTGCCCGCAGAACGTCTCGGTATCCCCGGCAGCCTGCTGGACGTCGTCAATCTGAAGTGCGATCCGCTCATAATCGGCTCTCTGCTGGCGGAACCCGGCTTTTTTCCGGCTTACCATATGAACAAGGAGCGCTGGATCACAGCCATACTGGATGACCGCATACCGGATGCGCTGCTCGTAGCGCTCATCGGTCAAAGCTATGCGCTGACCGCGCCTAAGATCCGACGCCGGCCTGAAGCGTGACCACGACGCCCCTGTTTTTTTGAAACGCAATGCATTTTCCTGCATGTGATATATTGAGGAAGTACCGCCCTATGACCCCTGTCGTTTTTCCTTCCGCCTGCGGTGAGCGCCCCGTCCGCCTCAGCGCTGAAACCCGCCTGTTTGCCTTTGAATCGCTCAACCGCAAATACGGTCTTGACACCCGGAAAACCATGGCGGTATCGATCGATGATATGGAAGGGTTTGATCGTCTGCCCCCGCTGGAACAGTATGACGTCGCCCTGCGCCGCGTTGCAGAGCAGGCACCGATCCGTATTTGCGACGGCGAAAAACTGAGCGGCGCGGCGACGCTCGGCCATCCCACGTCGGCTGAGCAGATGCCCATTTCGTACCACGGCAATTATCTGGTCGCCGCATGCAGCCATCTCACGCTGGACTTCGGCACGGTCGTTCGCTACGGCATGAAATCCATCCGCCGGCGCGCCGAAGCAGCGCTGGAGAAATTCCGCGGGACGGAACATGAAGCGTTTGCACGGAGCTGTGTCGCCTGCTGCGACAGCTTTGAACTCTGGCGGCAGCGCTATCTGGCTGCGTTGAAAGACCGTCCGGGCTATGAAGCCAACTATCAGAATCTGCTGCATGTGCCGGAAGAACCGGCTGCCAACTTTTACGAAGCCGTGCAGAGCGTCTGGTTTACGTTCGCCTTTACCCGTCTGGCGGGCAACTGGCCCGGCATCGGCCGGATTGACGTCATCCTCGGCGACTATCTGAAAAAAGACCTGGCCGACGGTACGCTGACGCTTGACGAGGCCCGCGAAATCCTCGCGCACTTTTTCATCAAGGGCTGTGAATGGATTTACGGCGAAGGGCTCGGCGGCAGCGGCGACGCACAGCACTACCAGAATCTGGTCATTGGCGGAACCGGCAGCGACGGCCGTGAAGTCACGAACGAAGTCACCTTCCTGGTGCTGGATATTCTGGAGGAGACGGGCATCGCCGACTATCCGACGACCGTCCGCCTCTCTCAAAACAGCAGCGACAAACTCATTCGCCGCTGTGCAGAAGTCATTCGCCACGGCGGCGGCGCACTTGCAGTTTACGACGAGGCGCTGGTCATCCGCGCCATGACGCGCTTCGGCTATTCGAAGGAAGAGGCGCTGAACTTTGCAAACGACGGGTGCTGGGAGGTTCAGGTGCCCGGCAAGACCTATTTTGCCTATATTCCGTTCGACGGGCTGGCCATTTTCCAGCATGAAACATGCAAAGATTATGACGGTTCCGTCGATTTTCCGGATTTTGAAAGCCTCTATCAGCAATACGTCGCCGACCTCGGACGCGCGCTGGACGGCATCATCGACCAAAGCTGCAACGAGTTGCTGGCGGACTCGGACGGAAACGGGCACAGCCGTTGGAAACCGGCGACTCCGGTCACGCTTGTCTCCCTGTTCGAAGGCGACTGTATCGAACGCGGCCTCTCCTATCGGGAGGGCGGCCCCGTTTACAACGTCATTTCCCCACATTTGGGCGGCTTTGCCGACATCGTCGACAGTCTGCACGCCATCCGCAAGCTGGTCTATAAAGACAAGCTGAAAACGCTGCCTGAATTTTTTGCCGTGCTGCGCACCAACTGGGAAAACGAAGAGCCGCTCCGGCAGATGGTTATCAACCGCTACACCTATTACGGCAGCGACAACGATGAGGCCGATGCGCTTGCCGCGCGCCTGCTCAACGATTTTGCCGCGCACTGCGACCGGCTCGACAAAGAACGCAACTGCGCCATCCGCTTTCCCGCCGGCGTCAGTACGTTCGGCCGTCAACTGGGCTGGGCCCCCGATCGGTTGGCGGTTCCGCACGGCTATCGTGCCGGCGCGGTGCTGGCCGGGAACTGTTCGCCGACGCCCGGTACCGATCACCTCGGCGCAACGGCAATCATCCGCTCCTACTGCAAGCTCCCGCTGGAACGCATGACGACCGGCGCGGCGCTCGACGTCAAACTGACGCCTTCCTCCGTCAAAGGTCCGGACGGCTTAATGGCTGTGATGCAGCTTCTGCGTGGGTTTACAACGCTCGGCGGCTTCTTCATGCAGCTTGACGTCGCCGACGCCGCGACGCTGCACGCGGCGCAGGATCACCCGGAGAATTACCAGACGCTTTCCGTCCGTGTTTCCGGCTGGAATGCCCGCTTTGTCACGCTGAACCGCGAGTGGCAGAATATGATCATCGGTCAGGTAGAAGGCAAATAGCCTGCACCTGAACGCTGCAAGAAGGAGCTTTTGCCATGAATTTGACCGTCAGCGATATCCAGCGATTCTGTATGCATGACGGCCCCGGCATCCGGACAGTCTTTTTTCTGAAAGGATGCCCGCTGCGCTGCGCATGGTGCCATAACCCGGAAACGCAGCGCCTGCACCCGGAGCTGTTATTTTATCAGAAAAAATGTATTGGCTGCGGCGCCTGCCAAGCCGTCTGTCCGGCCGGTGCGCACCGGCTGGAGGCTGACGGACATGAAATTGACCGCGATGCCTGCCGCATGTGCGGCCGCTGCGAGGCGGTCTGCCCGACCGGCGCGCTCTCCGTCTGCGGCAAACCGTATGACACGGCTGCGCTGCTCGCCGAGGCAGAAAAAGACCGTGCGTTTTATGGTGCGTCCGGCGGGATCACGCTTTCCGGCGGCGAACCGCTCTTGCAGCCGCAGGGCTGTCTTGAACTGCTGCGCCGTTGCCGAGATGCCGGCATTGGAACGGCCATTGAGACCTGCGGTATGTTTGACCCGGCCATCCTCCCGGCGCTTGTGCCGCTCGTTGACCTGTTTTTGTGGGATATCAAAGACACCGACAGCCGCCGCCACAAGCAGTATACCGGCGCCGGCAATGAAACCATCCTCTCCAACCTGCGTGCGGCGGATGCACTGGGTGCACAAATCCGGCTCCGCTGCATTCTGGTCAACGGCGTCAACACGGATGATGCGCACTATGCCGCCTTACATGCGCTGCGCGATTCTCTGCACGGCTGCGTCGGGTTGGATCTTCTGCCTTACCACGCGTACGGTGGTGCAAAGGCTGTTTTTCTCGGACAGCCGGACAACGGCGTACCGTCCTGGATTCCTTCGGGCGAACAGATTGATGAAGCACGCCGTCTCTGCGGCGCCGATTGAGTCCATCGGTTTTCCCATTCTCTTTCCATGCCAGAATCAATATCAAAACGGCCTGCGTTTTTGAAAAACGCAGGCCGTTTCTGTTTGTCTTATTCGACGACGATGATCGTATGGATGTCGAGCTTTGGGATGTGGACGTGCAGGTATTCGCCGTCATAGGTGTAATCTGCCGGGGTGTTGTCCGGCTGGAAGGTGACGGATGCCGGCGCTTTTTCGGCGCGGATGGCAACGGTCAGGTCGTACACCGGCGGCAGTTCGCCGTAGCCGCTCCCGTAGACGTCCACATAGTACTCCGCCGTGTTGACGACGTTGACCAGCAGTTTCCCGTCTTTTTCGGCCGGGATGAGGCCGGCGCGCTGAATGCCGGATTCCAGATATGCCGTCGGATTCGGATCCACAAGGTCCATGATCCGGCGCAGGCTGTCACGTTCGGCGAAGCGCCGCGTTTTCTGATAATTCGTAATCAGGTTCCAGCCTAAAAAGACCACTTTCCCATCGCCGTACGGCTTCATGACAGCCGCCGTCACGCGCGGCGCGGATGTATCCATGTACCGCGAGTAGCAGGGAATCAGCTCTTCGCACCCGGTTTTGTCGAAGCAGGCGACGTCGTCAAAGTACCCGTAGAGATAGCCGTTCTCTTCCAGATAGATGAGGTCTTTCCCGCGGGATGTGATCGTAATGCCGACGTCTTCCGCCAGCGTCTGGCACGGTGCCGGGCCGATGACGATCAGATTGCCGCCCTTGCGCACAAAGTCGAGGAGTTTCTGCTTCAGCGGCTCGGTCATGTACTTCGTCTCCGGCAGGATGAGCGTCTTCCGACTGCCGGTCTGATCTTCCAGCACATGGTATCCAAACAGGACATCGACCGGACGCCCGCCGTCGAGAAACGGGTCGCAGGTGGCATACGCTTCCCAAATTGAAGCGTACAGGTTGGGGCTCTTCCAATCCTGCCCGACCGTTTGAACAACGTTTTCACACACATGCAGAAGGGCCGGGTTTTCCAGCGGTTTCGACTGGTAGTTCCACGGTTTCCGTGCAAGCACGAATTGGGAGAGCGGCGCCATATGCGGCAGGTCCGACATGCGGATTTCGCCCTTGGTCGTCATGTTGTTGACGATTTCGTAGCCGCCGCCCTGGGAAATGACCTGCGACGCTTCCCGGCAGAGGCGCGTCAGATTCTTCTGCGCGATGCCGACGTTGCCGCCGTCCGGCCCCGGCGCAAAGTCCGGCGCCGCCCAGCTCATGACATCCCACGGTTTGCCCTGGTGTACAAATCCGCGTGAAACCGCGCGCATATCCGACAGCGCGGCCACGTCGCCTGAGAGAAAATCCATCTCCGGGATGGGCTTCATCGGCATCAGCGTGCTGAATGCGAAACTGATTGTGATTTCAAAATTCGGATAATCCGCTTTGACTTCGCGGATCAGATGGTGCATATACGCCATGTAGCGATCGCACCAGAATTGCCGAAACGCCTGACGCGACGGCGAGCTGCAATCATCTTCCAGACAGGGGAAGCCGGTTTCCTTCAGAAACTGTTCGACGATTTCCGGGCGGAAGCTTTCCTTGACGCCCCATGTATCGCCGTCGAGCCATGCGCCGTCAAAGCCGTATTTCCCGGCCAGCTCTTTGAGCTGCGGAATCAGCTTCTGGTCGACATAGGCGGAATTTGGCTCCATGATATTGGGATCCGGCGTGCCGTCCTTTTGGATGACGCACCATTCCGGGTGCTGTTCGCAGGCGCGCGTGTCCCAGATGCTGGAGTGATGCGCAATCATGAGAATGCCGCGCTTGGCCGTTTCTTCGCGTGAGATTTTCAGATGGTCGACTTCCAGCCCCGGCGCAACGTCGCCGTATTCGGAAAAGAAGCTTGTATAACCGGGGTGGCCTTTGGTGTCCAACTGGATGTAGTCCGGGCGGGTTGCATCGAGGTATTCGCCGATTTTTTCGGCAGTTGTTTTGGTGCCGATGCCCTAGGTGGCCGCAATGGCATGAAAGTCAAAGTGCAGGCCCCAATAGGCGTTGGATCGCTTTGTCATGCTGTGTCGCTCCTTTTTTGATTTGTTTTCGCTTTGCTGATCTGTCGAAAGACGCGATTATCATATCCGCGCGGGATTGTCAATTGAAAAAAACGTTTTTTGGGGACCATCGCCCGATGCGGCTTCTGACCGCGGCAATGCTTTTTCCAATAAAAAAGCAGCCGCACGGAACGATTTGCTCCGCGCGGCTGTTCAATTGAGATTGGACTTGTTTTCGGGTGCAGGATGCGGCTCAGGTTATTGGAGATCGTCCGTCACCGGGATCCAGCTGTCGGTTTCCGGCTGATAAACAAGGATCTTCGGCGGCTGAACGGCATATGTTTTGCCGGTTGCCAAGGCGTCGTCCTCATTGAAGCCCATGTAGAAGAGCAGATATTCTTCGCTGTCGATGATAATTCGATCGCCCAGGAAGAAGACATCCATGCCCTGATCGATCCCGAGTTGGACTTCTGCGGTGCAGAGCAGCCATTCAAAGGCTTCATCAACCTGCCCGTCCACCGCGTACAGCGACTCGTAAATCGAAAAATCGAGGCAACCATCACAGTCCGACAGGTGGCCGTCATCCAGCGAGAGCGTGGGGCTGAATTCGAATGAATTCGGCCCGTCCGTCATGGAAATCAGCGTGTTGGCAAACAGGTCGCTTACGTTGCAGCGAATGATCACCGGATCGCTCGGTTCACCCTGAAAGATCGGATTGCTCCAATCCACCAGGCTTTCGCCGGTGCTTGCCATACCGACCGGATAGATGGTGATTGCCCAAGTGTCATCGACCGGAACAATCGCATAAACCTCTGTCCCGGCGCAGTCGATCACCTGCTCGTCCGGGATTTCCGCTAAAAAGGGATACTTCTCTTCATAATCGGTGCCGTTCACCAGCAGGGTGATGTATTCCTGCGGAAGAACGCTGTCGCTGAAGCCGAGCAGTGCGACGCCCGCGATACAGCTGCTCGCCTGAATGTCATGCTGCAATCCGAGGAGCGACGGCGATTTTTCCGGTTCTTTCGGGGGGTCTGTGGTTGTGATGGGCATTTCAGGCGGCGTCGTCCGCGGGAGCGGCTCTGTCACGGATGAGACATTTGTCTGATCGGGTTTCGGACCCGGTTCGACGGGAATCTGCCGCACCATGCAGCCGGTCATTGCGGCCATGCAAAAGGCAAATGCCAGCAGAACGCCGAGGGTTCTTTTCAGCTGTTTCAAAGGAAAAACCTCCTATGTTCTCTTTGATGTCCCCTATGGTTCAAAAAAGGAACGTACTCGCATATGATACCATATTTCGCCCGATTTTTCAAGCGTCTTCCGCTGTTCGACTTGACAAATGGCTTGTTTTGCGGTATGATAAGGATTCCAAGTGCCCCGCATCGGGGCTATCTTCAAAATCGGAGGATTGCAGCATGGATTTATCGGGCAAGACCATTGTCTTTCAGGGCGACTCTATCACGGATATGAACCGGGAAAAAGTATCCAAAAGGGATCAAAACCACATTTACGGACACAGCTACGTCTTTTTGCTTGCCGGAAAGCTCAGTTTTGAATCGCCGGAAACGTTCGGGCGGATCTGGAACCGCGGAATCAGCGGCAATCGGAGTTATGACCTTTTGGCGCGCTGGCAGACCGACACGCTGGATCTGCGCCCGGATTTGATCAGCGTGCTGGTCGGCATCAACGACCTGCTCTTCCCCGATGAACATCATACGTCGCCCGATCCGGACGGATACCGCCGGACGCTGCTTGAAATCGTTTCCATGACGCGCCGGTCGCTCGGCGATGTGCCGTTTGTTTTCTGCGAGCCGTTCGGTTTCCCGGATCCGCTGGATGAACATTACCGGGATCTGATGACAAACGGGCTGCCGCTGTATCAGGAAGCCATGCACACTGTTGCCGCGGAGACAAGCAGCCTGTTCATCCCGCTGCAAAAACCGTTCTGCGACGCCTATGCCGCGCATTCAGCCAAAGGACAGGCCTTCTGGCTGTGGGACGGCATCCATCCGACCGCCGCCGGACACCAAATCATTGCCCGTGAATGGCTGCGGGCGGTACAGGGCTGAAACCGGATTCGTCAGCACTCGATCAAAAAAGCACGCTTTACGTTGTAAAGCGTGCTTTTTTTCATTGCAGGTTGTTTTTGGGCGGTTCTTTTTCGAGGTATGCGTCCAGAATCCGGGCGGCGTCTTCGACGAAGCGGGCGCACGGGCGCTGTCGGTAGAAATCGTCTGTCCGCGGCGTCGGGTTCGGCGCGGTATCCGGGTGCTGATCAGCCAGCAGCTCCCGACAGATCAGCGTCCCGTGTTGGCTGCGAAATTCGGCCGCCAGCATCTGAATGCGCAGATAGTGCATTGCTTTTGCCGCCGGGTCTGCCGGATCGTCATATCCGTAGAGCAGGCCGGCCGCCAGAAACATGCCGGTGCAGGCGCCGCAGACTTCGCGCAGACGCCCCATGCCGCCGCCCATCGACGACGACAGGCGAAGCGCCGTCTGGAAATCCATGCCGGTCACGTCGCAGAACGCCGCAAACACGGCCTGCGCACAGTTGTAGCCTTCCCGGAACAGGTCAACCGCCCGCTCCGCATGATTCGGTTCGCTCATCGCTAAACTCCTTTGCTTCGGTTCGCCGGTCAGGAGCGGTTCTGCCCTTTTTCCATGCAGAAGGTCGCTTCCATATCGGCGGTGAACAGCGCCAGCGCCAGCGGATAGCGTTCAAACGCTTCCCCGACGGTGCGGTTCTCCTCCGGGCCGGAAAAACCCATGTGATACCGGATGGCGAACGCCTCTTCCCGGGTGAGCTTCATATAATCCGTGATTAGCAGGACGGATTTTTCGCCGTGGCCATAGGGCAGCCGGTCTTCGATTTCGTAGTAGGTAACGGTCTGCCATTCGCCGGACGCATCGCGCGCCTTGCGCTTGCGTTCCTGGTAGAAGTTCACTTTGCAGAGGTCATGCAGCAGCGCGGCAATCGCCGCCGTTTCGCCGCTGACTTTCATGCCGAATACGTTCCTGACGCGGTCGCGCGCCAGATAATCGGTGAGGCAGTCATAAACGTTCAGGCTGTGTTCGATCAGGCCGCCGGGATAGGAGCCGTGGAAGCGGGTGCTGGCCGGCGCCGTTTCAAAGTCAGAGGCTTTGGAAAACAGGAAATCCAGGAGTTTGTCTGCGCCTTCGCGTTTGATTTCCCGTTTGAAGATGGATTGAAAGCGCGCGGAGTGATCCATTCAATCGTGTCCTTTCGATGCGGGGTGTGTTTATTCGGCGCAGAGGGCTTCCATCTCGCTGATCAGGTCGTCAAAAATCTTCAGCGCGTCATTGATCGGCGCCGGAGAGGCCATATCGACGCCCGCAATCTTGAGCAGGGAGATCGGATCCATCGTGCTGCCGCTGCTCAGGAATTTGAGATAATCGTCCACGGCGGGCTGACCCTCGCGGAGAATGCGGTTGGCGATGGCGACGGCGGCGGAGAAGCCGGTCGCATACTGGAAAACGTAGAAGTTGTAGAAGAAGTGCGGAATTCGCGCCCATTCCATGGCAATTTCACGGTCAACTACGACGTCTTCGCCGTAGTATTTCTTGTTCAGGTCATAGTACATTTCGCAGAGGGCATCGGCCGTCAGCGCCTGACCCGCCTCTGCGCGGCGGCTCATCATCAGCTCAAATTCGGCGAACATCGTCTGGCGGTACAGCGTTCCGCGGAACTGTTCGAGGAAGTAGTTGATCAGGTAAGCGCGTTCGCGCTTGTCGGTCGTCTTCGAGAGCAGATGACGCATCAGCAGGACTTCGTTGCAGGTCGATGCGACTTCGGCGACAAAGATGACATAGTCCGAATAGACGGTCGGCTGATTCTTCAGTGACAGATAGCTGTGCAGGGCATGACCCATTTCATGTGCCAGCGTGAACTGCGAATCCAGCGTGTTCTGGTGGTTCAGAAGGACATACGGATGCGGCAGGGCGCCGGAAGAATATGCGCCGCTGCGTTTGCCCTCGTTTTCATAGACGTCGATCCAGCGGTTGGCAAAGCCTTCTTCCAGCATCGCGCGGTACTCTGCGCCGAGCGGCGCCAGACCTTCCAGAACCGTCTGTTTGGCCTGTTCAAACGTGATTTCCCGCTCTGCATCGCTGACCAGCGTCGTATAGATGTCATACATATGCAGCTCGTCCAGCCCCATGAGCTTTTTGCGCAGGCGGACATAGCGGTACATATACGGCAGGTTGTCGCTGACGGTCTGGATGAGGTTCGTATACACGGAGACCGGCACTTCCGTCCGGGCGAGCGAAGCGTCCAGCGCGCTGTCATACTTGCGGGCGCGGGCAAAGAAAATCAGCTGTTTCATCTGGGCGTCCAAGCAGGCTGCCGTTGTATTTTTGAAGCTGCCGAACGTATGGTAGAGCGTTTCAAAGGCCGATTTCCGCAGAACGCGGTCCGCGCTCTGCAGCATCGGGATATAAGAGCCCTGTGTGAGCTGATGCTTTTCGCCGTTTGCATCCACAGCCTCCGGGAACTTCAGATCCGCATCGCGGAACATCGAGCCGATCTGCTCCGGCGATTCCGCCATTTCACCGGCGGAAGCGAGAAGCTTTTCCTCAGCGTCGGACAAAACGTGTGCACGGCGGGCACGAATCTTGTCGAGCGCACGGCGATAGAGCTGCAGATCCGGCGTTTCCCGGTAGAAGCGTTCGAGTGTTTCGTCCGGAATCGCCAGAATTTCCGGCGTGTCAAATGCAGACGCCGAACTCACTGCAACGTCCAGGCTGATGATCTTGCCGCGCATTTCCTGATATCTGCCGACGGCGGTGTCTTCATCGGCTTTGCGGAAGGCATAGTTTGCAGCACGGCTGATTTTCAGGCTGTATGTGTCGCTCAGGCGGAAATAGTCCAGCAGGCAGGCGCCGCTTTCGCCGAGGCGGCCGCGGAAGGATGCCATCTGTTCCGGCATCGAGGCCAGCTCAGCCATCGCCTGTTCCCATGCTTCGTCGTTTGCAAAGAGATCCTCCGTCGCCCAGGTATTTTTCGGGTCGACTTCGCTTCTCTTCGGGATTTTTTTCGTTTTGTTCGGTTCGCTCATGGGTGTTTCCCCTTTCTGATGGTACTTAATTTTGCTTCAGCCGGCTGCTAAAACGGCTGAAGCGCGTTGATCCGGCCGATCGTTTCGCCGCTCAGTGTCAGGCTGCCGGCGTGCAGAAGCGCGTCGAGCTGCTCTGTTGTGCGGACAGCCACGACCGGAATATCCGTAAACGGCTGTGACGTGTGATAACCGACGGTCAGATCCGTCATGGAGAGACCGGTTTCGGCTTGTATCTGGCGGAGCAGTGCATACCGCCTTGCGTTGACCGGCGTGGCCAGCTCGCGCAGCATATGTTCCGGCAGACCGGCGCGTTCCAGCGATTCAAAGCGGCCGTCCGCTGCCGTAACCCCGGCGCAGGCCAGCTTTTCAAAGAAACCGAACGCCAGCGCCGAATACGGCACGAGCGGAAATCCGGTTTCACAGTGGTAGCGGTAAAACGCCTCGTCCGTCGTCACTAGGCCGGCGCCGTCCGCTTTGCCGTCTGACGGCACATACGCCAGCGAGAAGCGGTTGGATACGGCGCAGAAACCCCCGCAGCCATGTGAAGCCGCATACGCCTGCGCCTCCTGAAGCCGCGGCAGCGTCCAGTTGGATGCACCGTAGCAGCGGATCTTTCCGGCACGAACCAGTTCTTCACAGAATTCGATGATTTCTCCGGCCGGACGCTGTTCATTGTCGCGGTGGAGCCAGTAGAGGTCGATCGCCGGGACGCCGAGCGTCTGCAAGCTCTCCTCAACATCGGCAAAAACGGCTTCCCGCGTGACGCGGGAGACAGACGGCGCTTTGCCGTCAAAATGGCCGCCCTTGGTTGCGACGGTCACGCCGTCATGTCCGCCGCGGCGGAGCCAGCGGCCGATGATGCGTTCACCGAGGTTGGTGCCGTCCACCGCGCGGCCGTAGACGTTGGCCGTATCGATCATGCGGCCGCCGCCGTCGCAAAAGGCATCCAGCAGACGGAATGCGTCGGATTCGGAAACGGCGCCGCCGAATTTCGCCGTGCCGAGGCAAACGGCGGAAACACGCAGCGGCGTGCCGGGAATGACTGTCTGTTTCATGGGCAGACCCCTTTCATCTTATCTATTATAATCCATTTCAGCCGTGGATTCAAGCATTTTTTGCCGAAATCTGCGAAAAAGGTGCGGCGGATGCCAAAAACCGGCATACGCCGCACCGCGGTTCTGTCAGCGCACGGTCAGCCGGGAGCACCCGGCTGATCAGGAACGCCGTCTGCGTCAAAGTCATCCCGTCATGTTCTCAGGCGCCGAACAGGATTGCGCACGACGCCAGCGAATCACGGGCATTTTATTGCGGATGCACCGCCGGAAGACCGATCTGATTCCAGCTGCTGGCTGCGGCAAACGAGTTATTGTTGCCGACCACGGTCATGGTACCCGTATTTTTCAGGAGGATGGAGTATTCCGAATCCGTCGCAAGAACCGCGACGATGCCGGTATAGGGTGCCAGCACATGCTGCTCGTTTTCTTCCGAGCCGAACGACGCCGCGGTGCCGTCAGACCGCAGCACCACCGTATGCCGCTCTGACGTTGAAACGGCGATGACGTCGGACGCCTCCGACAGATCACACTGCCCGAAGACATTATCGCCGGTGGCAACGACCGTTCCGTCGGCGCGAACCCCGACGGTATGGTACGGCCCGGCGGCAACCATGACGATGTCGCGCCAATCGCCGACATCGCACTGTCCGTCGTCATTGCTGCCGGCTGCGACGACGGTGCCGTCCGCGCGGAGGCCGACCGTGTGCATATGACCGGCGGCGACCGCCGTGATGTTCCGCCAATCGCCGACGTCACACTGTCCGTAAACATTGTCGCCCACGGCGGCAACCGTCCCGTCGGCGCGAACCCCGACGGTATGCATATATCCGGCCGCAATGGTCTGGATGCCGCGCCAATCGCCGACATCGCACTGTCCATAGAGGTTGTCTCCCGCGGCAGTGACGGTGCCGTCGGCACGGAGGCCGACGCTGTGGCGTTCCCCGGCGGCGACGTCAATGATGCCGCGCCATTCGTTCACATCGAGTTGTCCGTAGGTATTGGTTCCGGATGCGCGGACCGTGCCGTCGGTGCAGACGGCGTAAATCGTCCCTTTTCCGGCGGTCAGCGCACGCGCTGCGATCGGCGCCAGCTGCCGGGCATACGTCCGGCTGTCGCCGAGTTCCGGGATGGTGAGGAACAGCTTCAGCGCGCCGCAGGCGTCGCCGGCCTCCGCCATGGAAACCGCCTGCTGATAGGCGTTCTGCCGCGTTTCCGCCGCCCGGTCTTCTGCATCCTGATAGGTTCCGGCGCGGTCAAAAAGCTGGATGGCGTCAATCAGGTCGCCGGAAGATACGGCTTTTTCCGCAGCTTCATAATCGATGCGGCTGACCCACGTCTTGCTTTCGCCATAGCCGAACAAACCGGAAAACGTGCGGCGCGCCGTTTCCATATCGCCGGCTTCATAGAGCTGCATGCCCAGCGCAAAGAGCGCCTCTTTTTTCCGGGCGGCACTGTCTTTGTATTCGCCAAGGCTGCTGAACTGTTCGGCAGCTTCTGCGCATTGCCCATTCCGAAGCATCCGTTCTGCGCGGCGATAGGCAAAGAGATCTTCAAAAACGGCGTTGTAAAGCAGCCCGAACGCGCACGCCAGCACCGCCACAGGAATCAGTACCGCCAGACAGATCCGGCGGGTTTTCCGGTTTTTTTCAAATTTCTCCCGTTTTTGCTGTAAAATCTGTTCCGCGGCTTTTTTTTGCGCATCTGTCAATGCGGCTTGGTTTTGCGGTTTGTTCGCCATGCTTCGGGTCTCTCCTTTATTGAAGCGGTTCCCGCAGAACCGTCACGCCCTGCGAGAACCGCTGTTTTGAAATGCAGATGGTTCCATAGAATCAGTATACCAACGCCGTATCCGGGATGGATGAACGCGCTGTAAAATCCGTTACCGTCTGTAATTGCGGATGCGGTGGAAGGTCAAATAGTTGGCGTCGTGGAAGTTGCGCGCCCCGTTGACGGCCGTCCGAACAACTGCCAACAGATCTTCACCGTCAAAGATAAACGACGGGTACTGGAACCCGACCTGCGATTCGTCCTCGGCAAAACAATTATCAGCGTAATTCAGAATATCCCTCCGGATTTCCCAGTGGATCAGGTCATCGGAAACCGACAGCGTCAAAATGTTGCGCTGTGCCAACGTGTCCGTTGTAACGCGGTTGGACATCGCATAATACCTCCCGTCTGCCGGAGAACGGCGGATGAAAAATTTTGAAAGATTTCCCGGGAAATCCACCGTGCGGTCAAAGCGCGGCAATGCCGACGGTTGTTGCGGATCCAGCGCGATTTGATAGGCCTTTCCGTATTGCGGTTTGCAGTTGATGGTCTGACAGCGGAGCAGATCAATCAGACGGCCATCCGGCGTTTCAAGCACGTTGCCTTCAATGGTGCCCGTCGGCGTTCCTTCGATCTCTTGAACCTGCGACGGGTCATACGGCATAAAGCCGGTACACTGCCAGGCGGATGGATCCATCAGATCGCTTTCGACGTCAGCGGACACTGCGCCGGGGTCATGCCGACCAATCGACCAAGAGCCATATTCCACGCTGCACCAGAGCCTTCCGGCCGCTTCCAACACCGGGACCGGCGCTTTGTGCGGCCCGCCCGTTTCCCGGCTGCCACCCGCAAGCAGCTGCACCGGTCCGCGCCATGTCAGGCCGCTGTCAGATGATTCATACAGAACCAGCGCGCCGTATTCCGTCGTCGTGCCAAGGAGATACAGTTTTTCATGATGCGTGAACAGACTGCCCCAGAAGCAGGGGCGAACTGCCGCGGCGAACTGCCAAGTTTCGCCTTCGTCTTCCGAGCGGTAGACATGCGTCAGATTCTGTCCGGCATTCCGGCTGAAAATGTCGTGCGCAGCAATCAGTGAACCGTCCGGCGCGCGGCAGATCGACGGACTGCCGATGGCTCTGCCCGAATCGGCAAACGATTCGTCCGCCGGGTGCAGATAGGCAATGACCCGGCCGGGGACGAATCCGCACCGGAAAAGGCGCGGCGCGCTCTCCGTTTGAGAACCGTCCGGGCGGTTTGCCGCAATGCGGATCTCCAGATCGGCGCCGTTATCAAGCGGGCGAATGACGGCATGACCCGGTTCACAGGGGAACGTTTTTGCTTTCCCGCCTGCCGGCGGCCGAATCTGCGCCTCATAGACGGTGCCCTCCGGCTGTGTGCCGGTCGAAAAGCTGCAGGTCAGGCACTGGTCTTCCGGTGCAAGGCGCGTGATCATAGGCTGCGTTTGTTTCATCAGATGTTCCTCCTTTGATGCGGGCGCTGCACTCCGGCGGCGCGCCCGCCGCCATTTCAGACAGGCTATACGCGTTCGGTATCGAAGTGCGCCAGCGGCAGCGGGAACCAGCTGGCAAACAGCCGCTGCACGCGCTGCGGCAGGCGGCGGCTGACCAGCGCCGACGGCGTCAAGCCGGTCAGCGTGTAGATGGCGTCGAGCGCCGAAAGCTCGAGGTCTGCCGGGCATGCCGCCGGTTCGACCGCGGCTTTGCCGTCAGTGACGGTCACGCCCCAGCGTCCGCTTTCGCCGATGTCGATGACCATGGTGCCGTTTTCGAGATCGACATACCCCGCTTTGAAGCTGAGCAGCGTTTTCAGCACGAGCGGCCAGTCAAAGACGTTCCACATCGCGTCGGCGCCGCCCGACAGAGCCGCGCCGATTCGGAGCATCCGCTGAACGAAGCGGAACTGCCACGGCGCCAGTTTGACGTTCAGCCGCAGGTTCTGCTGCACCGCAAACGCGAACAGCACGTCCTCAAAGACGGCATCGTCTGCTGTGACCAGTTCGCAGACGCGCGCCCGATCGCCGGAAATCCCGCTCAGCGCCAAACAGCCGATCGGCGCGCCGGACGCGTCGTAAACAGCATACGGCCGGTTGCCATTCCAGTTATAAAAGCGGAGGACATAATTGTCGCGGTCGTAGCAATAGTGAACCGGTTTGGCGTTGTAAATCGCATGCAGCCGGTCGATCAGTTCCGTTTCATCCGCTTCAAACGTCCGGAAGGTGTACACATCGGCCTTGAAATCCGGCCATGCTTCCGTCACATCGCTGCCTGCAAAATCCATCTGATAGGCGTTTCCGCCGACTTCGTAGCCAAAGCGGTTGTAGCGGGAGCGCCGCCCGCCGAGCATTCCGAGTGCAGCGCCGGTGGCTTTCAGTTCCGCCGTCGTTTCGTTCATGATGCGGGACATGAACCCGCGCCCTCTGGCTCTCGGGTGCGTCGCCACGTTGCCGATGCCGTAGACTTTCAGCTCCGTTCCGTTGACGGAGAGCGTCCGGGGCAGCACCAGCACAGACGATTTGATGACGCCGTCTTCCCGCAGATTGACGAGTGCGTTCATGCATTCGTCGGTCGGCCTGTACAGGTTCGGATACATCTTCGGGAAGTCGTGCGGGGCGCTGTTCTTGGAGAAGACGAAGTCGATGAAGTCGATGATTTCCTCAAATTCTGCGGCGGTTCCTCTTGTCAGCGTAATCATGTGCGATTTCTCCTTTATATCCTTATTTTTATATCATCATGGTATCTCCAGAATGACATCATCAGATCATGCTGTTTTTGTTCCGTCTTTCTTTTGCGGCGACAGCAGGATGCGGCGAAGCGTCCGGAGGTTTTCGGCAATGGCCTCGGCACCGGCGGCCGTCAGCTCTGCCCGGCTGCCGAATCCATAGAGAACACCGATCACCGGAATGCCGCACTGGTGCGCGCCGATGCAGTCGTGTTCCCGGTCACCGACCATGACGGCGTCGGCCGGATCCACCCCGGCCTGCCGGAGCGCGTAAGCAATGACGTCGCCTTTGCGGACGCGGTCGCCGTTCAGGCAGCTGCCCGCGATGGTGTGGAAAAAGGGCGTCATCGCAAAATGGTCGGCGATGCGCCGGGCAAATACCTCCGGTTTGGAGGTCGCCATGATCACCGTCCGGCCGGTTCCGCTGAGCGCCGCGAGCAGCGCGCGGATGCCCGGATAGATCGTGTTTTCAAAAATCCCCTTGCCGCGGAAGTATTCGCGGTAGACTTCGACGGCTTCCACAGCCTGTTCGTGGGAAAAACCGTAAAACCGCTCAAAGGAGTCGGTCAGCGGCGGTCCGATGAAGCGCAGCAATGCTTCCCGTTCGGCGGAGATGCCGTAATGCCTGAGCGCATACATCACGGAATTTGTAATGCCTGTGCTGGGGTCCGTCAGCGTGCCGTCCAGATCGAAAAGAACGGCTTTTTTGTTTGAAAAATCGTGCATGGCAGAAAATCTCCTGTCCGTTTGGATTTCAGCAGCCCTGTCCGCCGCCGGTTTCCGGCGATTCAGCCCTCTGATTCAACCACCGGAAGCACCATTTCTTCCAGCGCCTGCCGCAGCCGCGGGTGGCGGATGACGAAGTGGATAACCGGCACCTTGTTTTTTGAAATCATAGCCCACGCGCCTGCGTGGATTTCGATGTCGATGTTCCGGAACGCCTTCTGCGAAACCTGTTTCAGCGTCAGGCGCGGATGCGCCGCGGCAAACGCCTTGGTTTCCGCCAGATGCGCCTCATATTCGTCCGCCGTATACGGGTAGTCGCGTTCGAGAAACATCCCGGCCAGCGCCAGCGAAACCGGACGCTTCTGCAAATCGTCCGGCGTCAGATCCGGCACCTCCATGCAGACGTCGTTCTGCGCAAGGATCGCCTCCAGCCGGACACGCTCTGCCGCCGCAAATACGAGGATCACCTGTCGTTCCGCTTCGGGCACTGCGCGGGCCGCCAGAAAGGCTCGCAGGAACGCTTCCGCCGCCGTGGCAATCGGCAGGGCGGCAAGCAAAAAACGCCGGGGGCCTGTCGTTTTCTGATCTGCCGCCAGAAAATCCTTCAGCTGCATCTGTCGATCCGCCCGGTAGATGTCCATCAGCGGGCGTGCGCGCTTCAGCAAATCATCGGCGCGCACCCGTTCATAGGCAATGCCCTCGCGGTTTTTGGTCAGGGTATACATGCCGCGGTCATGGTGTCCCGCGACGCATTCCCCCGACAGCGCCGCGGCGCCGGAAACCTTCAAAAAGTGGCAGAAGACCTCATTTTGGACGCCTCTGAAAAAATAAGGGGCAATCTGTCCCGTCATATAGAGCGGGATGTGGCTCTCCAGACCGAGCATCAGCTCTTCAAACGGCCGGTTCAGATCGTGTACGATGTTCAGCTGAAGCCCCTTTTTCAGCAGCAGCGCAATGCCGAACATATACTTTTTGGAAAAATCGAGATCTGCCGCCATATCTTCCATCGGCATATCGCTGTAAAAAAACACCGGCTCTGTTGAGCGGGAGAGCACCGTCGCCCTCAGAAAGTCCAGTTCGCCTTTTTTCATCTCCTCGACGCCGTAATACCGTTTGGAGGTCGGCAGGGAAAACGGCGCTGTTGGGATTTTCAGCTCGTCAAAATGAATGGCGTGTATGTATTCGTTCAAGTCAAACGCATCCAGCGCGCGCAGAAACGCTTCCATCGGGCGTTTTTCCGAAACGGTCACGGTTTCGCCCGTCAGCCATGCAGCCAGTGCTTCGGCGCACGCCTGCTCATCCTGCATCGTTTCCGCCGGACATCCGGTCAGCTCTGCCAAGGCAGCACGCTCCGCCGGGCCTTCAAACCGGCGGGCAAAAAAGCGGGCGGCATCACCGGCAAACCCCTCCGGGTCAGCAGGCACGCGCTGGCCATTCCGGATACGGGACAGATAGGACGGGTCATAATTCAGTGCGCGCGACAGTTCGGCAACGCTGAGCGGCAGCACCGTCAGCAGGCGGTTGAAGTTGGTTTGGAGCGTTTCGGCATGAACGTGTTTCAAATCCGCGCAGGCTGCAAACGCTTCAGCGGCCGCCTCTTTTGTCAGGCCGCCATCGCCGCGGGCTTCCGCCAGCAAAACGAGACCGTCCACGAGCCGCTCCAGTTCCGCTGGATCCGGCGTTCGTTCGCCGGAGCGCAGCCGGCTGATCGAAGCCGCAGACAAGCCGCAGACTTCACCCAGCTCTTTGGCCGTACATCCAAGGTGTGCCAACATTCCGTTGAGCTGCTGTGCGAACTGCATGTGTTTGCCCTCCTGCCTGTCGTCTGCGATGCTTCCAGCCGTTCTGCCCGGATTGATCCTTTCAAGTATACCCGATATTTGCGAAGAATCCGAGACGTTTTTATAGAAGCAATGAAAATTTTGAGCATCTGCACTGGTTTGCGTCCCCGGGATGATGCGCGTTCGGCTTGACAAAGCAAACCGGAACGTGTATCATTATGCATGCGCGGACAATTCACGGTCTTTTCCGAACGATTTTTGATGAAAGCTGATTTTTTCATGCATACCACAACGTTTTCGATCCAATCCGCACCGGCGGTTCTCTACGGGGAACCGTCTGACCGGGTTGTGCTCTTTGTACACGGGCAGTGCGGCTTCAAGGAAGAGGCTGCACCCTTCGCCGAACTGGCGGCGCCGAAAGGATGGCAGGTGCTGTCCGTCGATCTGCCGGAGCATGGCGGCCGGACAGACGGCGTCCCGCTGCTCCCTTGGGCGGTTGTCCCGGAGCTGTCCGCCGTGATGGCTTACGCACAGGCACATTGGCAGCACATTGCCGTCCGTGCGACCAGCATTGGCGCGTGGTTTTCGCTGCTGGCGTTTGCCGGTACGCCCGTCGAATGCTGTCTGCTCGTCTCGCCGCTGACCGACATGGCCGGCATGATCAGCTCCATGATGCAGGCTGCGAATGTCACGGAAGCGCAGCTGGAAGCCGTACAGGAGATTGCTGTGCCGGGCGGCCCTGCGCTTTCCTGGCGCTATCTCTGCTATGCCCGCAGCCACACGGCCGCAGCCATCTCCGATCAGACGCATGTGCTTTGGGCGTCCGGCGACGCGATGATTCCCAAGTCCGCCGTTGACGCGTTCGTCCAAAAGGCTTCGGCTGTGCTGACGGTCTATCCCGGCGGAGAGCACTGGTTTCACACGGATGAGCAGGTCGCCTTTCTGCGCCGGTGGGAAGCTGCGGCTCTGCCGAACCATGCGTGACTTTCGCGCAGATCAAACCCTTTCTCAAAAAGAACCGCCCCAAAAAGGAGCGGTGACTTAAGAAAACATTGAAGCAAAAGACGGTTTAGCTTGACGGCTATGCCGTCTTTTGCTGTTTTTGAGTTGTATTCCGAGCTTCTTCGATAGCCCGTGTGAAATCAAATGCACCGATGATGTTATAGACAATGGTGAGCCCCCTTGTCTTGGATTTCTTGTCTGCG
>CAJLFQ010000023.1 GCA_905205975.1 uncultured Eubacteriales bacterium
TACGGTATTTGAAGACGCAGGAGGACATAACCATGATTCTGAAGAACGTAGAAAAAACAGACAAGAACCAGGTCAAGCTGGAGATCGTCGTTGACAAGGGCGAATTCGAAGCGGCCATCGAAAAATCTTTTAAGAAAAACGCAGCGCGTTTCAACGTCCAGGGCTTCCGCCGCGGCCGCGCCCCGCGCCGCATGATCGAACGCACCTACGGCGAAGGCGTTTTCTATGAAGACGCAGTCAATATCGCATACCCCGAAGTTTACTCCGCAGCCGTCAAAGAAGCGGGCATTGAACCGGTTGACCGCGCGGAAGTCGAACTCGACAGCATCGGCCCGGACGGCTTCACCTTTACGGCGGTTGTCACCGTCAAGCCGGAAGTCAAGCTTGGCCAGTATAAGAATCTCGAAGCCGAATTCATTCCGGCCACCGTCACCGATGAAGACGTTGATAAAGAACTTGAAAACCGCCGCAAGCGCAACGGCCGTCTGGAAACGGTCGAACGCGAAGCAGCAGACGGCGATACGGTTGTCATCGATTTCGAAGGCTTTGTGGACGGCGTCGCTTTTGAAGGCGGCAAAGCCGAAAATCACAGCCTCCGTCTTGGCTCTGGCCAGTTCATTCCGGGCTTTGAAGATCAGCTGATCGGCACAAAAGCCGGCGACGAAAAAGACGTGAACGTCACTTTCCCGGAACATTATCAGGCAGCAGAGCTGGCTGGCAAACCGGCTGTCTTTAAGGTCAAGGTCCACGAAGTCAAGGAAAACATCCTGCCGGAACTGGACGACGAGTTCGCGAAAGACGTTTCTGAATTTGAAACGCTGGCTGAATACCGCGAAGACCTGAAAAAGAAAATGCTGACCGTCCGCGAAAAGTCTGCCAATGAAGAATTCGAAGAACGCCTGCTCGACAAGCTGCTCGAAGGCGTCGAAGTCAACATCCCGAACTGCATGGTCGAACAGCAGCTCGACCGCATCGCGGAAGACTTTGAATATCGCCTCCGCGCGCAGGGCATGACGCTGGAAGCATATCTCCAGATGAGCGGCATGGATATGGACGGTTTCCGTTCCACCTTCAAAGACCGTGCAGAACGTCAGGTGAAGACGACGTTGGCACTGGAAGCTGTTGTCAAAGCGGAAAACTTCGAAGTTTCTGATGAAGAAATCGAAGCAGAATATGCAAAGCTTGCTGAACAGTACAAGACGCCGGTTGACCAGCTCAAGAAATACATGAGCCCGGAAGCCATCAAAGAAGACATGCAGAAAACGAAGGCCGTCGAACTGATCAAGGAAACCGCCGTGAAGCTCGACCCGAAGCCGGAAGAAGCCGCTGAAGAAAAAACGGAAGCACTGGCAGAAGAAAAAGCAGAACCCAAAAAACGTACGAGAAAAAAGGCCGCTGAAGAAAAAACGGAAGCGGACGCTGAATAATTTTCAGCAAACCAGACGATCCTGATAGGCAGCGCCGCGTCATTCAACGGTTCAGGCCGGCGGCGCTGCCTGTCTTTTCCCAATCGTCGATGCAAAAACGACGCAAAAACAAATGTGAATCAGAAGGGATGATTTTTTATGAGTTTGGTGCCAATGGTCATTGAACAGACGAACCGGGGCGAACGCAGCTATGACATTTTTTCCCGCCTCTTAAACGATCGCATCATTTTCCTCCACGAGGAAGTCAACGACGTCTCTGCCGGGCTGGTTGTTGCACAGCTTCTCTACCTGGAAGCGCAGGACCCGGACAAAGACATTTCGCTCTACATCAACAGCCCTGGCGGCGTGATTACATCCGGCATGGCAATCTATGACACCATGCAGTATATCAAACCGGACGTTTCCACCATCTGCATCGGTATGGCGGCCAGCATGGGCGCGTTCCTTTTGGCAGCCGGTGCAAAGGGCAAGCGGTTTGCACTGCCCAACAGCGAAATCATGATTCATCAGCCGTCCGGCGGTGCGCAGGGGCAAGTTAGCGACATTAAGATTCATGCGGACCGGATTCTTGCGGTTCGCTCCAAAATGAATGAAATGCTCTCCCAGATGACGGGCCAGCCGCTCAGCGTTGTCGAAGCAGATACAGAGCGCGACCATTTCATGACCGCAGAAGAAGCCAAGGCATACGGCCTGATCGATGGGATTCTGACGAAACAGAAATAATTTTCCCTGCAAAGTTTTATGAACAGGAGAACCACATGGCAAGAAACGACGATAAGCGGTTGATCTGCTGCTCGTTCTGCGGCCGTCCGCAGACGGAAGCGGCTCGGATTATCTCCGGTGACAGCGCCTATATCTGCGACGAATGCATTCGCCTCTGCTATCAGATGATTTCGGATGACGATGAAATGCATGACGCTTCGCATGCGAATCATGACCGGCCGGATGGTCCGCTTCCTCGTCCTGCGGAGATGAAGGCCATCCTCGATCAGTACGTCATCGGACAGGATGAGGCAAAAATCGCGCTTTCCGTGGCAACCTATAACCATTATAAGCGCGTTTATTTCAACGACAACTCTGATGTCGAACTGCAGAAGAGCAACATTCTGCTCTTAGGTCCGACCGGCTGCGGCAAAACATACCTGGCGCAAACGCTTGCGAAAACGCTGAAGGTTCCGTTTGCAATCGCAGACGCGACGACGCTGACAGAAGCAGGCTACGTCGGCGAAGACGTTGAAAACATCCTGCTCCGCTTGATTCAGGCCGCAGATTACGACATTGAGCGCGCGCAGCACGGTATCATCTACATCGATGAAATCGATAAAATTTCCAGAAAAAGCGAGAATACGTCGATTACACGCGACGTCAGTGGGGAAGGCGTTCAGCAGGCGCTGCTGAAGCTCCTCGAAGGCACCGTAGCCAACGTCCCGCCGCAGGGCGGACGCAAACATCCGCAAAAAGAGTGCATTCAAATCGATACGACCAACATCCTCTTTATCTGCGGCGGTGCGTTTGACGGCATTGACAAGATCATCGAACAGCGCGTCAACATCAAAAACATCGGCTTCAACGCAACCATCACGACCAAAAAAGACCGTGATACGTCGCAACTGCTCAAGGACGTCGAGGCGCACGATATCATCAAATTCGGCTTGATTCCGGAGCTGGTTGGCCGTCTGCCGGTCATCATTTCTCTGTCTCAGTTGAACGTTGACGCACTTGTCCGTGTTTTAACGGAGCCCAAGAATGCGCTGACAAAACAGTATATCCACATCTTCGAGATGGAGAACGTCAAACTGACGTTTGAGGAAGATGCGATCAGAGCCGTTGCAGAAGAGGCCGCCAAGAAAAATATCGGCGCCCGCGGCCTGCGTTCCATCCTGGAGGGCATTTTGATCGGCCCCATGTATGAAATCCCGTCCCAGGAGGATGTCATCGAAGTGGTCATCACGCGTGACTGCGTCGAGAAAAAAGCGCCGCCCATCATCAAGCGGATTCCCGGCAAGCGCGCCCCGCTTCCGGCAAACCGTCACTGAGGGCAAGGCATGCTGAACATACACAATGCACGTTTTGTGAAATCGGCCGCAGCCAAACAGGATTTCCTGTTTGACGGCAAGCCGCTGATTCTGCTGGCGGGGCGTTCAAATGTCGGCAAGTCTTCGGTGATCAACTCGCTTTTAAACCGCAAGAACTTTGCCCGTGTCGGCGCTTCCCCGGGGAAAACGACGCAGATCAACTACTTCTGCATCGATGAAGCTGCCTACTTGGTCGATTTGCCTGGATATGGCTATGCCAAACGATCCTTCAGCGAACGGGATCGCTGGGCCGCACTGATCGACGATTTCTTCATTCATTGCGCGCGTAATGTGCTGGCGAATGCGTTCGGTCTTCTGATCATCGACGCACGCCACGGCCCGCAGGATGCGGATTTTACGATGGCGAATTATTTTGCCTCGGCCAATATCCCGTTTGTGGTGGTCGCAAATAAATGCGACAAACTCAACAAACGAGAATGCGAGGAGCAGCTCCGCGAGATTACCCGCGCATTTTCGGGCCGCGAAGAGATTTTGCTCTATTCCGCCGAAAAGGGGACGGGCCGGACGGAACTGCTGGACCGGATCAACCGATTCGCAGATCAGTATACGGCAGAAACGAACTGAATCCATAAAAACACCTGACGCAGACGTTCAAACGTTGCGCCGGGTGTTTTTTCTTCACAGCCGCAAAACATCATTCGCAGTGCAGGCTGAGAAAACCTGCAATTTCAGATTTGTCACGGACAAATTTGAAACGCACAACCAAACCGCATAGACATCTGCTATAATAGAGCAAAACCGAAAGCTGTTCCGGAAGGCATCACGGCATCTTCTGAAAAAAGCAGCTTTCTGAAAGTGAGGAAGACCGATGAAAATGAAGAAAAGGCTCATCAGCGCTTTGCTTGTCCTGTGCCTGTGCATCTCGTTTGTCCCGGCTGTATATGCAGCGGAAAACGAGATTGGCGCAGACTTTACGGCAAGTGACCCGACTGCGGCACTGCAAACGCTGACAGGCGGAGACAGCACGCTTGCCGAATGGGATGCAGAAACCAAAACGCTGACCTTGAAAGGCGTTCAGTATCAGTCAAACGCCCGGACGGCGGTCAAACTTCCGGCAGATTCGACCATCCTGCTGGCCGACGGTACGACGAACAGCATCCGCGGCGGACAGCTGGCGATTGCGGAAAACAATACGACCGGCGATTATTTTGTATATGCTTACGCCTATGGTGTGCTCTGCGAAGGCGCGCTGACCATTCGCGGCAGCGGCACGCTTTCCGTCACCGGTACAGACCTGACCAATACCGGCAGCGCAGATCCAACGTCGATTGGGCTGTCAGCGCAAAAGCTGACGGTTGAGAGCGGAAACGTGACCGCGCAGGGCGGCACAGTCCAATCAGCATATTATGACAGCGAAAAGGAAAGCGGCGTTTCGGCGTTTTCTTATGGTGTCAAACTGCCGGGCAACGCTGCTGTGCTGACGGTTTCGGGCGGCAGTCTGACAGGCCTCGGCGGTATTACCACCCATAAACGTTCGGATTTCAAAGGCGGATCAGAAGACAGCGGAAGCTTTTCCAAAGGGATTCTTGTAGGCAACAACAATAAAGGCGTCCTGACCGTTTCCGGAAAAGGCAAACTGACCGGCGGCATCATTGATGGCGCCGAGATGAGCTTGCTGACGACAGGCATCACGCTCTACGGAAAACTCACCGTTCAGGACGAGGCAGAAGTTCGCGCATTCGGCGGCTCCGGGACATCTGTCACCGGCGACATCGTCGTGACCGGCGGCTCCTTCACCACGACGCGAGACGGTGACGGCTGGGCGCTGGAGCTTTCGGGCAGCAATATTTACAGCGGATCCCCGAAGGCCAACCTGACAATCAGCGGCGGAACCGTGAAAGTGGACGGCTCTTTCTTTCAGCATGGACATTTAGAACGTGCGGGCTATGGCCAAGTGGTGCTGTCCGGCGGCGAACTTCAGGTTCTGAACGAGCATGCGTCCTATGGCTATATGGATGTGCGCGATCTGACGGTCAGCGGCGGCAAACTGACGGCTGGCACGCGCATCGACGCACGGACCGTCACAATGACCGGCGGCTTCATTGCCGCGGACAGCCGCGATGAATGGTATACGGCGCTTTATGTCGAAAAGAACTTCGATATGACCGGCGGCACGGTGCTGATGGCGGCACAGTCGGAAGAACGCCGCGCATTCCGGTGTCAGACGCTCAACTTGGACGATGCGATTCGCGTTTCCGGCGCCGTCGAAACGGTTGTTAATCATGCCGACAATGCGTTGACGCAGGCCTTTGCCGATACGCCGGTCGCATTCAGCGATGCTGCGCTGACAGAGCTGACGCTGACAGAACTGGCAGCAAAAGACAAAATCTATGACGGCACCAACCGGGCGGAACTGACCGGCGGCACGCTGAACGGCCTCGAAACCGGGCATGCAGTTACCCTCGGCACAGAAGGCATTTCAGCTTCTTTTGACGACATCAACGCAGGCACAGCGAAACCGGTTCATCTTCAGGGCGACGCTTTCACCCTGCACGGCTGGGATGCCTACCGCTATGTGCTGAAAACGCTTCCGGCGGATTTCACCGGGTTAAACGCTTCGATTCTTCCGTGTACAACGATCGCCGATGAGACCAAACTGCGGCAGACCGTGTATGAAGGCAGCGCCAATTGGCAGACGCCGCGTTTTACCGGCGTCACCGTCAATGACGTTACAGAAACAGCAACCGGCACCGTCTCGTATACGGTAGACGGTCAATCCAAAACGGCAGATGAAATCACAGCGCTTCTGAAAGGCATGAAAGCCGGAGAAACGCTCAGCGTTGCATATACATTTGCCGGAACGGATAACTACGCCGGCGCCGCGGTAAACGGAACGATTGCGATTTCCGTGATGGCCAAACAGGAAGAGACGTCTGACACCTATCAGATTTATGTCGCAGACAGCAAGAACGGCACGGCACAGGCGGATAAAAACCGCGCAGAAGCAGGCGAAACCGTTACCATCAATGCCCAGCCGGACAGCGGATATACCTTGGCGATCGTTTCCGTGACTGACAGTCAGGGCAACAGCGTACCGACAACGCGCACCGGCGATACCGCAGTGACGTTCCGGATGCCTGCGTGCGACGTTGTTGTGCAGGTCACCTTCCGCAAGACGACGTCGACGGAGTTCGTCGACGTACCGGAAGATGCGGAGTATGCGCCGGCCGTCAAATGGGCGGTCGAAAACGGCATTACATCTGGCGTCGGCAACAACCGCTTTGACCCGCTGAAAACCTGTACGCGCGGCGAAATTGTGACGTTCCTGTGGCGCATGGCCGGTTCGCCGGAACCGCAAGCGGACCACAGCTTCACCGACGTCCCGGCAGAATCCTACTGCGCAAAGGCTGTTGCATGGGCTGTCGCAGAAGGCATTACCAAGGGTACGGGCAACGGTCGCTTCAGCCCGGATCTGCCGTGTACGCGTGCGCAATGCGTCACGTTCCTCTATCGTGCGGCAGGCTGTCCGGCGGTTGAAGGCGAGATTGTCTTCACCGATGTCGAGCCGGGTGCATTCTATACCGAAGCAGTCAAGTGGGCCGAACAAAACGGCATTACGCGCGGCGTCGGCGGCGGCTTGTTCGGCACGGAACGGCCCTGCACACGGGCGCAGATTGTCATGTTCCTGTACCGCAGTGCGGGCAGCCGCTGAGCCAATCAACGTCATCATTGCCCGCCATTGCATATGACGGGATATCAAAAGCCGGTATGGCCAATGGCCATACCGGCTTTTTTGAGCAGTTGGGCAGAGACAGACTCTTCGGCGAAGCAAGCCGCGGGTTAAGATGGGTTACGCTTTCTTCACCGGCCAGCAGACTTCTGTGACGTATTCATCCGGATTGCTCGTCTCGTGCGGGCTCACATGGTAGATATTGAACAACATGGGGCCTGCATATGCGTACCCATTGGATTCGATCCATGCAGCGCACGATGCATAAACGTCAACCGTCTGTTCATAGCTGCCGCGGAAAATGCAGCTGGCGACCGTGACAGGCGGCAGCGTGCGGAAATGAACGTGTTCTGTGTCCGGATAATGCCCCTTGACGGTTTTCTGCACTTCTACGTCTACGTCAGATTCCTTGTAGTCGCCATCCCAAAAGACCGCAGCACACAGACAGGGGTCAGCAGGGATCAAGTGCATGTTGTCTGTCTCTTCACAGAGCTTCTGCCAAAGAATCCCTTCGTCTTCATAACGCGGAATGGTCATGCGGAGAGAGGCGGCGTAACGTTCCGGGAATGCTTTGATGGTAATGTCGAATTGCATGGTTTCTTCCTTTCTCAGCCGTTTGCGGGCTGTGTCCAGAAGAAGCAGTTTCCGCTCGATCTCAAGGCGTTCATCTTCCAACTGCGCCTGGCGGTTGTCGATCGCCTGTATGTCATGAAACAGCGGCAGCATTTCACGGATTTCAGCAAGCGAAAATCCGAGATCTTTCAGTGCGGCGATCCGACCGCACTGTAGAAGCTGAGCCTCACTGTAATAGCGGTATTCGGTGAAACGATCCACCAAAGCGGGCTTCAGCAGATCGATTTCATCGTAGTGCCGCAGCATGCGGATACTGACTCTGGACAGTTTTGAAAATTCACCGATTTTCAGCAACTTTGGTACCTCCGTTCAGAACGGTTTCTTGAGCTCGTATCCATGATAACACCTGACACAGTGGGAGAGTCAAGAGGGAAAACGCTTTTTTCAAAAATATCGATGTCGTCCCAGACGACATACGCCGCCGCTTGCATGGTCGCGCCCGGCAGACGATGTGCCGGAACCGGTGCACAGCTTCACGGATGTCCCGGCAGAAGCATACTGCGCAAAGACTGTTGCATGGGCGGGGGCAGAATGGCACGGGCGGCAAACCGTCAGACAATCTCAATGTCCTCGCAGAACACATTCTGCTGCGCCGCGAGCGCTTCGCTCGTTTGGATGGGCATGCCGTTCAGCGAAAGCCCGCTGATGCGGACGTGCGATACCTTGTGGTCGGCGTCATACCCGGTAAAGTTGACCGGCGGCATTGCCCGCGCAGTGACTTGAATGTTCTGAAACGCGATATCCGAGATGCGTCCGCGTTTGGTTTGACCGGAATATTCGTGGTGATTTTGAATCACGAGGTTGATCAGATACGGGAGATGGTCATCCGGGTACATGCGGAACGACGCTTCGTCATCCGGCTGAAGCTGAGGATACGGCGCACGTTCATCGTATTCGACGCGGATGTTGTCGTACAGGACGTGGTGTACGTGACCGTGATGCACATTGTGAATGCTGAAGACGACACCTGTGCTGTGGATGACATCGCAATTGGTGAAGCGGATATGCCGCATCTCGTCTGCGCATGTTTCTGCGCCGATTTCCAAAGAGTGGTTCCAGTCGCACCAGACAACACAGCGTTCTGCCAGAATATCTTCGCAAATCCCGGTTCCCTTGTGTGCCTTGACACAGATGGAATCGTCAAACGTCCGGATAAAGCAGTTTGAAATCCGCGCATGGGATGTGTCGTGCAGATCAACGCCGTCCGAATTATAGCGCCAGCAGCCGATGATCTTGATATCCTCGACGGTCAATGCGCTGCATCCGTAGGTCGCAACGTTGTACATCAAAGAATCCCGGATGGTAATCCCGTCGATGCAGATGTCGTGGCAGTTGACCAGCTTGACCGTATGCTCGCGGATATAGTTTGAAACTTCTGTTTCGCCGGTTCCGAGCTTTTCCGGCTGGAAGAGAATGGTTTCCACATTGTGACTGTTGTCGAGGATGCCGCGGCATAAAATTTCGATCTGGTCCGCATTTTCTGCGTGAATCGAACCGTAGACGAGGGCGCCCTCCGCAAGATAGACGGATTGATTGCTGTGCAGTTGCAGCGTGCCGATTTCGTGAATCCCGGATTCAAAACGAATGACTTCGTTGCCGGGACGCGGTTTCCGCGTTTCCGGCGGGTCAATGAACAGATGCAGCGCATTGTGGATGCCGTCCAGCTCAAGGGTGTAGAATCCCGGTCCGGGCAGCGTGAACCGCAGCACCTGACTGTCCCGTTCCGGCGTGACACGGGCGGAAAGCGGACGGATGACAGCCGACTCAAAGGATCGGGCCGGAGATACGGTCACTGCGATCGGGCCGTCCGCAGAACAGACGGCAAAATACGCCTCCTCTGCTTGATCAATAGAACGCTGATGCCCCGGCCAACGGCGGTTGAAGGGGATCGCAGAGACCGTGGCGGTGTGAACAGGCGCAGACTGACCGTCAAAAGATACAGTAAATGCGCTCGAAAGTGTTTCACCTACAGGAACCGGATAGATATGAAGTGACATGGATGGAAGACCTCCTTCTTAATGAACCGGATGACCGGTTTATTTCTCTGGTGCGGCAGCCTTCTTTGCGCGTTTTGCCGGAACCGGCGTATGGGCTTCCAGCAGAGGAACCAGCCGGTTGAGCAAAGAAGCGTCCGTTGGGTCGATCAGATAGTGCGGTTTGGCGCCGTCATAAGGGGAACCGGTCTGCGCATCGGAAAGCAAATCCGCCAGAACGGGCAGTTGTTTCACATATACCGTGTTGTCGCAGACCGTAAAAATGGGTTTGTCGTTTAGATAGACCATGTATTCGCCGAACATCTTCCGGCAGCGCACATCGCCGTATCCATGAATTTGTTCGCAGACAAAGGTGACATATTCGCTGGAAGTCGCCATGTGTTATACACCTCTCTCGGTTTAAAATTATTCTTTGGTTGAAGAAAGGCCGCAGATGCGCTCCCAGAAGCGGATCTGCGGCCCTTTGCAGAGGCAATCAGCCGATCAGGCTGGCCAGCATAGACAGAACCGGGTTGCTGAAGATTGCAGTCATCACCTGATTCTGCAACTCTTCGTTGGAGGAGAATTCATCCATCGTCATGAAACTGTCTACGGCGTACGGAACCGTGTCCGTGTTTTCGACAGCCTGAAGCGTCAGACCGATATCGCCGCCAAAGACTTCCTGACCGTTGATTTGCAGGCTGACATCGCTGAGCAGGAACTCCAGACGGTTGTCGTCGGCGGAAACCTGTGCAGAGGCAGTCAGCAGAACGCCCGCGGCGGTCAGGTCAAAATCTGTGCGGATGCTGTCGCCGTCCACGTAGAGACGGCCGTTCAGCGCAAACACGGCCGTACCATACTGGGCGAGGTCAACGTGGAAATCGATGCTGACATGCGTGTCGGAAAGACGCTCAAATGCGAGCCCCGTGCTGATCTGCTGGCCGTCGATATCGGCGGTCACAGAAATGGTGCAAGTGCCGTCAGATTCCGTCATCAGATCGTCAAAGGTAAAGGTGAAGGACTGCGAACCATCGCCGGAAACGGTCAGAATGCAGCCATAGACTTTTTCACTGTTGAGCGTTACAACCAGTTCACCGGCGACACCGTCGAAATCATCCGGAGAGAGGTTGTCAATCGAACTCTGCAAATCGTCATAGAGCTCCTCAAGCATATCGGAGGCGGAGCCATAGGCGCCGGTCTGCGCCATCAGACCGGTCAGCGTATCAAAGAAGGAAGCAGCGGCGCTGCCGTCTTTGAGGGATTCCATCGCAGCTTTCGCCATGGCAAACTGCGTTTTGGATGTAAAGTTCACGGTCAGCTGCTGTGCGGCGATTTCCTGTCCGCCGACGGAAACAGTCGTATCGGCAACGGAACAGTCTTCATCCGGGATCGCGGAGAATGCGGCGTTCATGCAGTCGCCCATGGCTTCCGAGAAGGCGTTGACCAGCTGAGCGACCTTTTCCGGGCTTATCGCATCGAGAACCTCCTGCGGGAGGGCGCTGCCGCCGGAAACAGCAAAGCCGCTGTCCGGATTATCAACCAGTGAATCGCCCAGATCATCGATCGGGAGCTGAAGCGCAGTGTCCAGATAGCCCGGTACGGTGAGGTAAAAGTCGGAGCCGTCGTAAATACCGTCGATCGAGAAATTGCCGCCCGAGATTCCGAGGAATTCTGCGGAAAGGTTCAGTTTGGCTGTGTTGTCCAGCGTTTTGAGCTGTGCGGCGAAAGTGGTCGATTGCAGCAGCGCGGCAAGGGACTCGTCCAAACCGGATGCGCGCAGCGCAATGTCCAGGACGGCATCCAACTGTGTGTTTTCAAAAATGTTTTTCCCGTCGTCAAAGGACAGCATGTCCGAAGAGACGGCAGGCAGGTCGGAAATCCGCTGCTGGAACAGGGAACCGACGGCGGCGCCGTAAGAGTCATTGGCAAAGACTGCATGCGGTTCCGTCGTCTGAAGCGAATCCGGTTCCTTGGTAGCCGGGGCCGAAGTGGCATCGGCAGGCATAGAGGTTCCATCTGCGTTTCCTTTTGTAACTTTACAGGCAGAGAGCGACAAAAGCAGTGACAGACAGAGCGTCAGCGCCAGAAGAATGCGTGATGTTTTTTTCATGTTTGTTTTCTCCGTTTCTGAAGGAATATCGAATACGCCGCTGCCATCTGGGAAAGGCGGCGGTATATGGGATTGCATAAAACGTCAGGATGCAGAGGTATTTGTGGTCAGGTGATACCCGGCGGCAGATACCTTTGCCCAATCAACGGCAAGCGTTTTGATGCGGTTGGTGCGGCTGAAACTGTGTGTTTCCTGCCGGATCAGACCCGCATCCATCAGGGAATGCAATGCGTCCCGCACTTCGGCCGGCGAAAAATCGCTGTTGGCGGAAACATAACTGACGGTAGATGTAAATGTAACGTAACCGATTTTCCGGCTCTCAACGCGCTTGATTGCAGAGAAGATCTGCTCACAGAGGTTGTGGCGCGCGGAATCCACTTCCGGCAGCTCAACGCACCAGTCGGCTGCATCTTTCAAAAGATGGCTTGTCGCGCCGCAGATGCCGTAAATGCCGACTTCTCTGGAACAATAGTTTTTCAAAAAGGAAACGGCGGAGCTGAAATGCCCGTCGCCGGAAAAAATGACAAAGATGTCGTCATTTCCGTCCTGAAATGCGCGCTGGTAAATATTGTCCAGCATGATGAAATCCGTATAGTCCTTTTTGAATTTTGGATTGGGGTTCCGGGTCTCGATAATTTTGTTGGAAATGGCACGGATTTTTCCAAGCTCATTTCGGATGCTGGGCTGCGAGAAGTCCGCAAAAAAGATACAGTCAACCACCTGACCATGTGCGGATAAAAGATCGAACCATTCAACGACGTCAGGTTTTGCGTTGTGCAGATTCTGCATGGAATAAAACCAGTGCTCAAAGTCTACAAATGCGACGATACGCTTTTTCTTCTTTTTGCCAAATAGGTGGAAAAAGCCCATATACAATCACCTCCTTTCGATGAAAATAGCACGAAAACAGAACGGCGGTTATTCCTGCCGGATGATCCACTCCGCCAGGGCTGCACGGTCCAAATCGGCAGCGGATGCGGTGTCCAGATACAGCGTCCAGTCCGGATGCATTTTCAGCATGGTCGCCGGAACATCCGCGCAGACAGGGGTGTTGAAGGTCTTGAAAACGGCGTTTGCCTTCACAGCCTTCGGGACGACGGATACGATGGAACGGCACATCATGATCTGATGGACAGACATGGAAATGGCCTGCGCCGGAACTTCCTCGACCGATGCAAACCAGCCTTCGCCGACTTGCTGACGCTTGCAGGTGTCGTTCAGGTTCACGATCAGATAAGGATCCGTTGACAGAAAATCAGCCGGCGGATCGTTGAAGGCAATATGACCGTTTTCACCGATGCCAACGACGCCGACGTCAATGGGTGCCCGGCGAATTTCATTGTGCAGCGTATTCAATAGGGTCGGGATATCCTGATCCGCTTCGACAAAGTGCGTGCTGCGGAGCGGGATGCGGCTGGAAAAGCGTTCTTTCAGATATTTCCGGAAGCTGGCGGGATGTGTTTCTGGCAGGCCGATGTACTCGTCCAGATGGAACATGTCAACATGCTGCCAATCGACATCCAACGTAATCAGATACTCAAAGAAAGCGAACTGGGAAGCACCGGTTGAGAGCAGGAGCCGTGCGGATCCTTTTTCGGCAATGGTCTGATTCAAACGTGCGGCGACATCGATGGCTGCGCGGCGGCCGTTTTCGGTTTCGGTTGCACTGATGGAGAGCTTCATAGTAATCGATCCTTTCAAATGTATGATGTGATATATGGAAGGGCGGTTTATTTCTTACGGCGGATGCGAGTCCATAGCCGTTCCAACGCAGAATGCGTTCGCTCTTTTTTGGCGGCGGATGCTTCCAGGAGCGGACTGAGCATCGGGTTTTCATCGTCAGCACTGCCGAATCCGCCCGGACGGTCAACAGACCGGTAGAGGTCGCGGATTTCGATAAACAGCACTTTTACCAGCCCGGCGACCGGAACGGAAATGAACATCCCGAAAATACCCCAGAGCTGGTTGCAGGCCAGCAAAGAGAAAATGACAGCCAGCGGATGAACATCGACGCACTTGGCCTGAAATTTCGGCATGATGATGTTGCCTTCAACCTGCTGCGCACAGATGACAAAGACAAGCACCCAGAAAGCCAAGCCAAGCCCGCCGGTGATAAAGGCGGATGCAACCGCTACAAGCCCGGCAATGATGGAACCGATGTAGGGGATGAAGTCAAGAAAGAAGGTAATCAGCGCAAGCAGCAGGGCATATTCCAGCCCAAAGCAGAGAAAACCAATCAGAGTGACCACAAACAGACCGCCTGAAATCACGATGTGCTGCTTCAGGTAATTCCAGACAAGGACGTTCAGCTCCTGCGCAATGCGGTGGACGCGAACCTTGCCGTTGTCCGGGAACAGACCGACAAAAGAATGATAGATGTTTTTGCCGTCCAGCATGAAGTAGAACGTCAGGCAGAGGAAGATGACAAAATCCAGCGCTTTCAGCGATTGCTCCAGAATGGCGGTGCCGATGTTGGCAACCTGATTGACGATGAATTTCTCGAACGTGCTGGTGAGTTCCAGCGTTACATCCAGAATGGATTTGGGCAGACCGAGATCGACGACATACTCGGCGATGTTGTCTAAAAAGTTTGTGATGGTGGATGCATACTGACCGATGTTTTTGATGACAGACACAATCTGGCTGTAGAGAATCGGCAGCGTCAGAGCAAGCAGCGCGACAACCAGCGCCAGTGCGCAGAGAAAAACGATCAGCGTCGGGAAAATACGCCGTTTGGTTTTCATTTTCCGCTGTAAATAGTCAACGGCCGGGACCAGGAGGAATGCAATGGCCGCGGAACCGGCGAAAAGCATCAAAATGTCGGAAAAATACCACAAGCCAATGATGAGCGCAATCATGCAGATGGTGATCATCCACAGCTTCAGACCGTTCAACGGAAATCCCCCAATCAAATATCAATCGAAATCCAGCCCGAAATTCAGCCGGCGATTTTGCCGGCTTCCGGACAAACAGACGAATTTCATATGCACCCGGCATAGGGACGGGCAAGCTTCCTGAACAGAGGCGGCAGAAGCGTTTTCAGCCGGATGACGCCAAAACAGTATAAACCAATACATCATAAATTATATACCGGAAAACGCCTTGTGTCAAGCATTTTTTGCAGCTTTTGCTGACTTGCGCGGTTCGCCTGTTTATGGTATAATATACTGGATTTCCAACCGGCTCCTGCCGGATGGAATGCGGCGAAATTCGATGAAAAGCAGCTGAAAAATCGCAAAAAAAGCAGTATGGGCGGTGGAAGAAAATGATTCTCCTGGGGATTGACCCCGGCTATGGAATCGTCGGATATGGTGTGGTTTCTTCTGTGCGGGGCGTTGCCAGTCCGATCGGACACGGTGTGATCACGACAGAGGCTAATCTGCCTCTGCCGGACAGGCTTGCGGTGATTTATCGGGATATGAACCAGCTGCTTGACCACTTCAAACCGCATGCCGCCGCCGTCGAACAGCTCTTTTATCAGCACAATCAGACAACGGTGATTCAGGTCGCGGAGGCCCGCGGCGTGATTCTGCTGGCGCTGCGCGAACACGGCGTAGAAACGTTTGAGTATACGCCGATGCAGGTCAAAATGGCCTTGACCGGATACGGCCAGGCGACCAAAAAGCAGATGATGGAGATGACGCGCCTGCGCCTCCGCCTGCCGGAAGTGCCGAAACCGGACGATGCGGCGGACGCACTGGCGCTCGCGCTGACACTGAACGGTTCTTCACCGCTGGCCAGAAAACCGGTTTGATGATTTCGAAAGGGGTGTAGTCCTTTGTTCTATTATCTGGAAGGTCCGGTCGCTTATATTCTGCCGAATGCCGTTGTCCTGGACTGCGGCGGCGTCGGCTACCATTTGACGGTCTCCAACAATACGCTCACCCGTGCAAAAATCGGGGAGGAACTGCGCCTCTTTACGCATTTGTATGTGCGCGAAGACGCAGTTGAACTGTTTGGCTTTGCCGATCTGAAAGAAAAAAACAGCTTTCTGATGCTGATTGATATTTCGGGCGTCGGCCCGAAAGCGGCGATGGCGATTTTGTCTGTCACCACGCCGGATCGTTTTGCCGTCGGTATCATGAGCGGCGACGAAAAAATGCTGATGCGGGCGCAGGGCGTCGGCAAGAAGCTGGCCCAGCGGATCCTGCTGGAACTAAAAGATAAGATTGCCAAAGCCGCCGGAGAAGAGCTGGAAGAGCTGGCGGCCAGCGCCAATGATGCAGAACCGGTTCCGCAGAACAGCAATCGAGAAGCTGCGGTTTCCGCGCTGATCGTCTTAGGGTATACGCGTCCGGAAGCCGTCAAGGCGGTTTCCGGCGTCACAGAGTCCGGCCTGTCAACGGAAGAAATCATCCGTCAAGCCCTGAAGAATACATAACCGCATCCAGCATAACGCATTCTGCTTTGAAAGGAGTGTCTGACCATGGCGCTGACATTTTCAGACGACAGCGAAAACAGGATCGTCACACCGGCCGCTGTGACCGGCGAGAGCGCAGTTGAAAACGCGCTTCGCCCGCGGACGCTGAACGATTATCTCGGCCAAAGCAAGGCCAAAGAACTGCTGAGCGTCTATATTCATGCGGCGAAGCTGCGCGGCGAACCGATCGACCATTGCCTGCTGTATGGGCCGCCGGGGCTTGGCAAAACGACGCTGGCCGGCGTCATTGCAAACGAGATGGGCGTTTCTCTGCGCGTCACCAGCGGCCCTGCAATTGAAAAGGCGAAAGACCTGGCGACGATTCTCTCCAAACTCAACGAAAATGATGTGTTGTTCGTCGATGAAATCCACCGGCTGAACCCGGCCGTTGAAGAAGTCCTCTATCCGGCGATGGAAGATTTTGCCTTTGATATCATCATGGGCAAGGGGATGGGCGCGGAATCGCTCCGCATTTCACTACCGAAATTTACGCTTATCGGCGCAACGACGCGCGCTGGTTTGCTGACAGCACCGCTGCGCGACCGTTTCGGCGTCATCATGCGTTTGGAACTGTACACGCAGGAAGAGCTGGCGCAAATCGTCCGGCGCAGCGCGTCCATTCTTCAAATCGATATTGAAGACGGCGGCGCCCTTGAAATTGCCGCCCGTTCGCGGGGGACGCCGCGTATTGCCAACCGGCTTCTGCGCCGCGTGCGGGACTTTGCACAGATCCGTGCGCAGGGCGTCATTACCCAGCAGGTTGCGGATATGGCGCTCAATCTGCTGGAAATTGATTCGCTCGGCTTGGATAACCTTGACCGGCGCATGCTGCGCGGCGTGATTGAGCATTATGCCGGCGGCCCTGTCGGGCTGGAAACGCTTGCGGCCACCATCGGTGAAGATGCAGCGACCATCGAGGATGTTTATGAACCCTACCTCATGCAGATCGGCTTCTTGAACCGCACGCCGCGGGGGCGCTGTGCAACGCCGGCTGCCTATACACACCTCGGCATCAAACCGCCGAACACGGCGATGGCTGCATCCGAGCAGATGCGGCTGGATATGCCGTAATCAAACAGCAGCCTGCCGAAAAACCAAAGACACCGGAGAAGGATACCAATATGCAAAACAAAAACATACTCTACAAAAGCACCAGAATTCTCGCGTTTTCAGCGCTTCTCATTGCGCTGGATGTCGTTTTCACCCGCTTTTTGCGCGTCGAAATTTTCCCGTATGACCGATACAGCCTGCAATTCCTCTCCCACGCGATGAGCGGGATTCTGTTCGGGCCGATCATCGCTGCGGTGAACTGTGCAGCAGGCGACTTGGTCGGCATGCTGGTCAACAGCGGCGGCCTGCAGCTCTTCTGGCCCGTTACGCTGAACTGCGCGCTGCGCGGCCTGATTTACGGGCTGATCCTGTACCGAAAACCGGCATCTTTCCTCCGGATTCTGCTGGCCGTCGCCGCAGTGACGCTCTGCTGCGACCTGCTCGCCAACAGCTATATTCTGCACGATTTTTATGGGCTGACCTACTGGTCAATGTTTCTCTCCAAACTGCCGATCCGTCTGGCGAGTATTCCTGTTTACGCAGGCGTCATCTGGCTCGTCTGGTCGCGCCTCGAAAAAACGCACGTCTTGGATCCCATGCTGAACAGCCGGAAAAAATGACCAATCAGATTTGTACATGGCTCTATGAACAGGCAGGCGCATTGACGGCGGCGGTTCGCGCCTCTGATGCGGAACCGTTCCTGCTGCCCGGAAAGTCCATGCCGCCCTGCCGGACGGTGATCTTGGCTGCAATCCCATACTACGCGGGCGATGAACCGGGGTCGATTTCCCTGTATGCCCGCGGACAGGATTACCATATGGTGATCCGCCGTCTTTTCCAGTCGGCGCTGGCGGCATGCGGCGCCGAATCCGAAGCCAGCCATGCGTTTGCCGATGTCTCTCCGTTCCGCGAAATCGGACTGGCCTCTGCGGCGGGTCTGGGTCAGATCGGCCAGAACGGCTTGCTGCTGACAAAACCATACGGCAGCTATGTATTTCTGGGTGAGCTCTGCGGCGATTTTGACGGGGAAACGGTTTCTCTGCACGAACCGGAGCGTTGCTGCGGCTGCGGCGCCTGCCGGAAAGCATGCCCGACAGCGCCTGCGTGTCTTTCGGAGATCACGCAGCGCAAGGGGGAACTGACGGAGGCGGAACAAGCCTTGATGCGACAGTATCATACGGCCTGGGGGTGCGACATCTGTCAAAAGGTCTGCCCGGCCAACCGCCATCCGCAAAAAGCAAAGCTCCCCGCATTCTGCGAGGAGCTTGTCACTGATTTTGACTATGAGGCGCTGAAACATCTGTCCAACGGCGCTATTGAGCGGCGCTATGCCGGACGGTCATTTTTGTGGCGAGGCGGCGGCATCATCCGGCGGAACGCGGCGATTTTGGCAGGCGAATCCGTTCCGGCGGCAGGCCATACGCCGCAAGACGGTACCCGGCAAACGAAATGAGTGCAAACGGAACCAGCAGGGTTCCGAAAGCACCGGCAGGCGTCATCTGCACCCAGCGGACCAGCGCGTAGATCCCGAACGCATACAGCGCAGAAAACAGCAATGCGTATACAGCTGTACGCAGCTTGTGTGGAGAACTGAGCGCAAGCAGCAGCTTTCCGCCCATCATCGCAGCAAAAGCGATCCAGCCGTTTGCCGCGGCGGAACGGAGCGGTGACATCCAGCACAGCGCGGCAACCGCGGAAAATAACCCGAATAAAAGCGGCAGCAGCGCGAAATCCAGCAGACAGCGTGCAATTCGAGCCGAGTCCGCCGCTTTGCGGAACGTCGTCACATATTCGTCCGCCGGCGCATAGACGACATCCATCTCAAATTCAACGATCGGAATCCCATGGCGGCGAACGGATAAAAGCGTGTTGTTTTCCAGTTCAAACCGGTCGCCGCTGACGTCGCAAATATGCCGCATGACTGCCGGCGGGTACGCGCGCAGCCCGCACTGCGTGTCTGAAAAATGGATGCCGGTCAGCAGGAAAAACGCAGTCCGCGTCAAAACATTGCCGATCAGGTTCGGCAGCGGCATGGATTTCTGACGGGAAAACCGGCGGCACCCAAGGATCAAAGCGTCCGGGTGCTCTTCGGCCAGCCGGGCTGCCTGCATTGCGGCATCCGCCGGGTGCTGCCCGTCGCCGTCAACGGCAACCGCGGCACAGCCGGGGTATCGTTCCAGAATGGCGCAGAAGCCTGTTTTTAGCGCGCGTCCTTTCCCCATGTTGACCGTATGGCGAACGAGGTCGACGCCGGGCATGACGGCAGCTTCCTGAAAAATCGGGGCATAAGCGTCCCCAGAGCCGTCATCTACGATCACAATGTGTTGGAACCCTTCCGCCTGAAGGGTTTGGATGGTCTCAATCAACCGGCTGTCCGGCCGGTATGAGGGAATCAATGCGCAGGCGTCCATCCTGTTCAGAGCTCCTTTTTAAAATATGTAAGACCCTGTATCCGGGCGGAAAACCGGCGGGGTCAGAGAGGTTTGCCGGATATCATGAAATGCTGCCGTAAATCGTTCAACATCCGCGAAACAGCCGCTTATGTGGCGTCATCCCTGCTTGCGACAGTGGTGGACTACGCCATCTATTTGGCGGTTCTGTATGTGCTGCACCACAGCCGGATCGAAGCGGATTGGAGCCTTTCGCTTTTGGGTCTGTGCACGCTGAAACTCAACGACCTGAATATCGCCTATACAGCGGCGCGTCTGGTCAGCTCCGTTGAAAACTTCTTTTTCAACAACTATGTGGTCTTTAAGCAGCCGTCCGACGGTCATGTTGTGGTTCGGCTGGCCAAATACATGCTGGTCGCGGTACTGGTTGCGGCGGTCGGCAACGTGGTGCTGACGCTGTTCCACGAGGTCTGTCATATCCCGGCACTGATCGCCAAGGTGATGACAGATACGTCCACATTTATCCTGAGCTATTTTGCCCAGAAGCTTTTCGTCTTCCAGGCGCGCAAGGCTACTTCAGAAAACGAAGATATTCGTCGCTGACAGCCGACAGCATCTCCAAAAAGCGGCGGTGCTTCGGGCAGCTGAGCAAGGCTGCCGCCGCCAGCGACACCGCTTCGCAGAAGGATTCTTCCACATGGTTTTCACCGTGCGCGACCAGCGGACAGACAGCAGCTGCGCGCGGATCCGCGATCACAGCCGGAAAAGTCTCCCGGCTGCCGTCAGTGCGTCGCGGAAGATAGGGGAGGCATGGAAACAAACGGCAGGCGAGCGGCCTGTGCTTCCGATCACAGACACCGTCACAGGTTGCGAACCAGACGGAACCGGAAAACCCGGCTGGCGCTTTGACCTGAGACAAGTGAAACCGGGGATCATGCTGCAAAAGCAGCTCTTCACCGGGGAACAGCAGCATCCCATATTCGCTTTCCGCCCCGTTCGGCGCATGACAGCAGGCGGCTCCGCAGAGCCGGCCGCAGTCGGCGCTGATCGGAGTGATTTTGCCGATGGCCCGGTATGCCTTGCGGATATGCCGGATCAAACAACGCTTATGCTTCATGTGCGGCCTCCGCTTCTGCGGCGGGCAGACGCTTCCGCGCGGTCAAACGGTGGATGGGGAAACCGGCAGCAGCAAACTTATCTTCATACTCGGTGGTGATGTTCGGCCAGCCGGTTGCATGGAGGTCATACGTCACATCGTCCAAATCAAAACCGTTTTCTGCAAATTCCGTCACGCTGAAGTCGAAAAGGTCGCGGTTGTCCGTCTTGAAAAAGATCGTGCCGTCGTCCTTCAAAATCTGTTGATAGATCGCCAGAAATGTCCGATAAGTCAATCTGCGCTTGGCATGGCGTTTGCTGGGCCACGGGTCAGAAAAATTCAGGTAAATCACATTGATTTCACCCGGCGCAAACCACTCAGGCAGCTTTGCACAGTCGCCGCTCAGAAAGCGCAGATTGGTGACGCCTTCCGTATTTGCACGTTCCATGCCGACGACAAGCGCTTCATCCACGCGGTCCATGGCGATCAGACACAGTTCACTGTCCGCCTGTGCCGTTTTAACGGCGAAACCGCCTTTGCCGCAGCCAATTTCCAGTGCAAGCACTGCATCTGGCGCTGCGCCGAACGCTTCCCGCCAGTGCCCCGGCGCCGGAAACGGCGGCAGAATCTGATACGCGCTGCACCGCTCCATCCGCGGCAGCAGATTTTTCTTTCTACGCATTCGTGCCATATCGAACCAAACAACTCCTGAAACGCGGCTTCGGCCGCGTATTTTTTACGCTCTATTATACCATGCAGCGGGTCATTTTTGCAAGTGCAGGCGATGCATGAAAAAAACTTTGTTCCAAGACCGAATACCTCTTGACAAATGATACAATGTGTAGCATAATATAGCGCGTAAGGAGGTGTTGACATGGATGCACAACTGAAACGCGGCATGCTGGAAGCCTGTGTGCTGGCTGTTTTGGTCAAAGGGGATTCCTATGGCTATCAAATCGTCCGGGAGCTTACACCGTATATCGAACTGTCAGAATCAACGCTGTATCCGATTCTGAAACGGCTGGAAAGCGGCGGATGCCTCTGCGTCTATTCGGTTGAACACAATGGCCGGCTGCGAAAATACTACCAGATTACGCCGGAGGGCCGGGCCAGGATTCAATCGTTTCTCGAAGAGTGGGATGGGGTGCAGCGTGTTTATCAATTCATCAAAGGAGTGGTTCAACCATGACAAAGAATGCCTATCTGTCTGAGCTTGCCGACCGCCTGCGCCAGCTGCCGCAGAGCGAAATCGACAAATCCATTGCCTATTACAGTGAAATCATCGATGACCGCATGGAAGAAGGATGCAGTGAAGAGGAAGCCGTGAACGGTCTGGAAGCGCCGGTCACAGCGGCGGAGCGGATTTTGCAGGATGCGCCGCTGGGGATGCTGGTTCGTGAACGGATTCGCCCGAAACAGGCGGTGAGCGGCTGGATCATTGCGCTGCTGGTGATTGGTTTTCCGGTGTGGTTCCCGCTGCTGCTGGCGGCGGCCGGCATTGTGTTTGCGATGTATGTCGTCGTTTGGAGCCTTGTTTTTGCTTTCTTTGCCTCGACCTTTGCCGTCGGTACGGCCTCGCTGGCGGTTCTGATAACGGCTTTTGTCCGCGCAGGAGAAGGCGCCGGCCTGATCTTTGCATTGCTGGGCGTCGGCCTGCTTGGAATTGGCTGCTTCATCCTGATGGGGCTTGCCACTTGGATGGCTGCAAGCGGCGTCGTCCGGCTGACAGCGGCGCTGATCCGTTCGCTGAAAATGAAATTGATTCACGGAGGGAAATAAGATGAAAAAAGGTGTCAAGGTTACGCTGCTGATTGCCCTGTCCTGCGTCGTGCTCGGCATAGGCTGTCTGGCGGCGGCATTCATCATATCCGGCGGAAAACTGGATATCATCAGCCAGCAAAAGGCGGTTTTTCAGGAGAAAACGTACGAGTGCGGAATGGAAGGACTGACCGGCATCGAAGTCCGCGCAGACAACAACGACGTGGTTCTGACGCTGTCCAATGACGAAAAGATCCATGTGACATACGGCGAGAGCGAGTGGAGTACATATGCCATTGAACAGCGCGGCGATACGCTGCGTATTTCCAGCGAACAGAAAAAGCCATGGTATGAGCGGCTCCTGACATGGGAGATGGACCGGCCGGATCTGTGTATCGCGCTTCCGTCCGCCTATGCCGGCGGTTTGGATCTCGAAACGGATAATGGCGCACTTGAGCTCCACGATTTGCAGCAGGTGCAGACCGTCCGGCTGAAAACGGACAACGGCCGGATCACGATTGAAAACTGCGCGCTTTCCAGCGTGACGGGTCAAACGGACAACGGCGCCATTTCGCTGACAGACGTCAAGACCGCAGAAGGTGTTGACCTGAGCAGTCACAACGGCGCCGCAGAAGCGGTGCGCGTACACTGCGGAACGATGCTCCGGCTGAAATCGCATAACGGAAAGATCGTTCTGGATCGTGTTTCAGCGGAAGCCGAACTGACCTTCCAAACGTCGAACGGCAGCATCAAAGGGACAATTGTCGGCGAAGACAGCGCGTTTACGATCGTCAGCCACACGTCAAACGGCAAAAACAATCTGCCGGAGTCGTGGGGAAGCGGCAGCCGGAAACTCAATGTCCACACGCAGAACGGCGAAATCAAAGTGACGTTTGAAGGCCAGGCTGATTGACGCGCATACTCAAAATATGGTATAATAAAGCCGCCCGGGATTCGATTCCGGGCGGCTATTTTAGAAAGGAAGCACAATATGCAGAAACTCCTGAGCCACGTGCGCCGCTGCGTGGAAGATTTTGATATGTTTACCGATGGCGACAGCGTTGCTGTCGGCGTTTCGGGCGGGAAAGACAGCCTGACCGTTTTGTGTACGCTGGCGAGGCTGGCCAAGTTTTACCCCAAAAAATTTGAAGTCAAGGCCATCAGCCTGGATCTTGGCTACGATGAGATGGATTTTTCTCCGGTAGCCGCGCTGTGCGATCAGCTGGAGGTGCCTTACCGGGTGATTCACACGGATATCAAAACCGTCGTGTTTGACATCCGGAAAGAAGAAAACCCCTGTTCGCTCTGTGCCAATATGCGCCGGGGCGCTTTGAACAACGCCGCAAAGGAATGGGGCTGCAACAAGGTTGCACTGGGTCATCACATGGATGATGCGGTCGAAACGTTCTTGCTCTCTCTGATCTACGAAGGCCGCCTGTCCTGCTTTGCCCCGGTGACCTATCTCGACCGGAGCGGAATCTATACGGTGCGTCCGCTGCTCTACTGCCGCGAATACGAAATCAAATCCTTTGTGCAGCGCGCGGCGCTGCCGGTTGTGAAAAACGCGTGCCCGGCGGATCAAAATTCCAAGCGCAAGCGCGTGAAAGAGCTGGCAGGCGTTCTGAAAGAAGAACGCGCCGACATCTACGAAAAAATCTTTGGCGCGATGCAGCGTCTGCCGCTGGAAGGCTGGGAAACGAAAAATTCGCCGTTTCAAAAATGACGCGCCAGCATAAACCTGGTGGGAATTGGCACAAAAAGAACTGCTGAACCGGCGCGAAAAACGCATAATAAAACAAGATCGATCGGCGGAACGTGAAGATATCCAAACGTTTCCAACTGCGAGTTGATTTTTTTGCATCAGCAGGAGGCGTGTCGCCGTTCGTTTGCTTGCGCTTCCCGGTAAAATCTGCTATCATATATTCCGAAGAGCGTCCGTAACGGCTTGTTCTTCCACGCAGAGGAGTGATTGGTGTGTCCATCGGAAAGAATATCGCAAAATTCAGAAAAGACAAAGGGCTGACACAGGAAGCGCTGGGTCGTCAGATCGGTGTTTCCAACCAGGCGGTTTCCAAATGGGAATCGGACACGACCATGCCGGATGTCATGCTGCTGCCCAAAATCGCCGAACAATTGGGCGTGTCGCTGGAAGAGCTCTATGGCATCGAACCGAATGACCACGCCGCTTCTGCGCAGAAGATCAAACGGCCCGCACATAAGGGGATGGAATCTCTGCGCAATCTGTACCGCATCGGCGTCGGACCGTCCAGTTCCCATACCATGGGCCCGGAGAAAATCAGCCGGATTTTTCAGTCGCGTTTTCCGAACGCAGAGCGATATCAGGTTATTTTATATGGTTCTCTGGCGCTGACGGGGCGCGGCCACGGGACAGACCGCGCCATTCAGAAGGTTTTCGGCGACCGGGTGGAGGTCATTTTTGACGACCACAGCATCGATATTGAATTTCCGAATACCATGGATCTCCTCGCTTTCCAAAATGGCCGGGTGGAACGTCAAAGGGCATACAGTCTGGGCGGCGGCGCCATTGCCTTTGCGGGCGAACCGCAGCAGGAGGCGCTGCCGTATACGCTGACGTCTTTCTATGATATTTCCGAATCCGTCAAAAGCTGCGGTATGCGCATCTATGACTATGTCCGTGAGTGCGAAGGCGACGAAATTTTCGATGATCTGGCCGATGTATGGCGCCAAATGAAGGCGTCCATCAAAGAAGGCACGGAGACAGAGGGCATTCTGCCCGGCGGACTCGGCGTCGAACGCAAAGCGCGGTTTCTCCTGAAATCGCGCCACATCGGCGAAACGGATGTAATCCGTGAGAACCGGCTGATTTCTGCCTATGCCTTTGCCGTGAGCGAGCAGAACGCAGCCGGCGGCGTCATTGTAACGGCGCCAACCTGCGGATCGTGCGGCGTCATGCCGGCAGTGCTGTTTTTCATGCAGCAGAAATACGGGTTTTCCGATGCAGAAATCTGCAATGCGCTGGCGACCGGCGGCATCATCGGCAACCTGATCAAAACAAACGCCAGCATCAGCGGCGCAGAATGCGGCTGTCAGGCGGAAATCGGCTCTGCCTGCGCCATGGCGGCGGCAGCGCTGGCGGAGCTCTATGAGCTGAATCTGGAACAAATCGAATATGCCTCCGAAATCGCCATCGAACACCATCTGGGTCTGACCTGTGACCCCGTCAAAGGGCTTGTGCAGATTCCGTGCATCGAGCGCAATGCGGTTGCGGCGATGCGCGCCATCAACGCGGTCACGCTGTCCAACTTTTTGGCGAAAACCAGAAACGTCTCCTTTGACACCATTGTGGAAACGATGTATGAAACGGGCAAGGATTTGTATCGTGGGTACCGCGAGACCAGTGTCAACGGCCTTGCAAAATTCTATGTGAACAACGACCCGAACCGGACAAACGATTCCGTGCGCATCTGAACGGATGCTCCGCAGTTGACAGCCGGAGAAAAAGCAGGTATAATAAAATCCATCAGAAAACACAGGAAAGGGAGGATGCGCTTTGCCGCAGATTCTGTGGGACTGGAACGGCACCATTTTGGACGACGCAGAAATCAGCCGCACAATCCTGAACGGCATGCTGATCCGGCGCGGTTTGCAGCCGGTTTCAGCGGGACGATACCGGGAAATTTTCACCTTTCCGATCGAAGCCTACTACCGTGCGGCGGGCTTTGACTTTAGCAAAGAACCGTATGCGCAGATTGCGCAGGAATATATCGACGCTTATCCGGCGGCCGCTCTTCACGCCCGTCTGACAGAGGGGGCGGCTGAGGCCGTCAAACACTTTGCGGAACTGGGCATCCGCCAGACGATTCTTTCCGCCTGCGAAATCAACGCCCTGCGGGAACAGGTTGCTTCTTTCGGCCTGACCGGATACTTTGACGGTATTTTTGGCGCAGGGGACGGATTCGGCGGCGGAAAGATCGAAGTGGCCCGTACATGGCTTGCGGAAGCCGGTACCCCGGCAGCGGATGCCGTTTTCGTCGGCGACACCCTGCACGACTTGGAAACCGCACACGCCATCGGCTGTCGCCCGGTACTCTTTTCCGGCGGTCATCAAAGTCGAAGCCGTTTGGCCGCGAGCGGAGAAATTGTGATTGATTCACTGGAAGCGCTGTACCCGATTGTATCTGAGATGATGAAACCGAAAAGGAGATTCGAGTATGCCGAATAAACTGTTGCTGATTGTCAACGTCATGGCAGGCAAGGGCAGAATCAAGTCCAAGCTTGCCGACGTGGTGGATACCTTCGTCCGCTGCGGATACGACGTTACCATTTATACCACACAGGCTCGCGATGACGCACGGCGTGTCGCAGAACAGCGTGCAGATGAGTTCGATTTGATTGTCTGTTCCGGCGGCGACGGAACGCTGAGCGAAGTCGTCAACGGGCTGGCGGCGCGCGCCGGTTCCAAACCGGCTATCGGCTATCTGCCGATGGGAACGACCAACGACTTTGCAAAAACGCTGGGGATTCCGGCAGACAATATCCTGAAAGCGGCAGAGCTGGCCGCGACCGGTCCGGCATATCCCTGCGATGTCGGCTGCTTCAACGGCAAATTCTTTACATACAGCGCAGCCTTCGGCGCGTTCAGCGACGTCCCGTATATTACGCCTCAAAAAACGAAAAGCCTCCTCGGCCGCAGCGCCTATATCCTTCAGGGGGTGGAACGGCTTTCGTCGCTCAAATCTTACCACTGTACCGTTCGATACGATGGCAAAATGATCACCGATGATTTCCTGTTTGGCATGATTACCAATTCGGATTCGGTCGGCGGTTTCCAGGGGCTTTGCGGCATGGATGTTGAGCTGTCTGACGGTCAGTTTGAAGTGGTGCTGATCCGGATGCCGGCGACGATTCTGGATTTGAACAACGTCGTGATCGCGCTGCTGGCCCATGATATGTCCGCGGACGGCATTTACGCGTTCCATGCGTCCAATCTGGAACTGACTTGCGATGAGCCGATGGCGTGGACTTTGGACGGCGAATACGGCGGCGCACCGCGGAAAGCCGTCGTAGAGGTCAAAAACAAAGCGGTTCGCTATGTGACGCGCATGGGCCGGCGAACCAAACGGCTGAAAAAACCGGAACTGCAATCCGGCAAATAACTGCATAAGACGTCAAAAGAGGCGCTCTGTCCGAAAGACAGAGCGCCTCTTTCTGTGATGTTGTTTTTTGCAGCGTTCCTGCTGAATGGCGAACCGCTGTTACAAAGTAATCCGAACAGTTTTGATCTCCCAAGGCCGGAAGTGCAGTTGGCTGCCGCAGCAGGCCAAAGTTTCGCCGAGCAGGTTGACTTCTGCGGTCACTCTGCTGAATGCAGGGGAAAACTCGACAGATGCTTCCAAATCGGCGTAGTTGCAGAAACGCGCGTAAATCGCTCTATCCTCCGGATAAAGCGCCGTCAAAATGACGCTTTCCTGGTCGGAAGTCCATTCGGCAAACGATTGCCGGGTCAAATCGCCGAAGCCTGCTTGCAAAGCAATCGCCGCAGGCGGATAGGCATAGGCGAGCGCTGCGCGGTGGACGCTGACGTCGCTGATAGAAGCCTCAAAGGGGTAAATGGCAAATGCACTGCTGAACGTGCCGTTGAGCATGCGCGTGCCGCATGGATACTCGTTGGCGTAAATCAGCGGCACGGAGAGTTCGTTTCCTTCGACGGAAGCCCCCATGCAGCCACGGTTGAAAACGGCAATGCCCTGTGCGGCGTCCCGCAAAGCCACCCAGTAGAGCCCCTGCAAATAGGTGACCGATTGGAACGATTCAGCCGGACTGACCGGCGTATCGGCGAGAATTTTTGCCCCATCCATCCAGAAATCCTCCGGTTTGCAGACCTGGCCATCCCACTCCGCGATCGAAAACGGTGCATCGCGGAGCATCCGGCGGTCTTCCGAGAGGCAGGCATCCAGCACAAACCGCAGCTTTTCTTCGTGAACGGAACCGTTGACGTTGAAATCGGAGCCAATGCCTTTGGTAATGCCGGTTCGTCCGACGCGTTCGCCGTGCAGCTCAAACGAAGCGGAACAGTTAATCCGGGCGACGCCTTCCATCAGACACATTTCAAACCGGAAGGGGATAGAGCCGACAAAGCCGGTCTTCACGGCTGACGCCATATGTGCCGAAACGGTGACGGCCCAATCACTGTCAAAGTCGTTCATGCAGTCTACGTCTTCGATATATCCGCGGAAGAGCTTGCCGGAACCGTTGTCAACAAACCGCTGACCGGTTACGGCGCTGTCGATGGAAGCGATTCCCTGACGGGTGAGGTGGATCCGGTACAGCGGCGTTGTCAGCATACCGGTGGACGCCTCCCAACGGAATGCACTGCCTGCCGCCTGCTGCGGTGCCTGCTTCAAAAGCAGACGCTTGGCCTCGAGCGGGTTCAGCTGAACGAGCATCCGAAGCATACCGTCGGACAGCTCGGACGGAACGGCACAGTCGCCGTCAAAGGCGGTGCTGCATCCGTTGGCAGGCGTTTCAATCCATGCGCTGACCGGGAAGGAATTCAGGTTGACCGCCAGCACGCCGTCTGCATGCGGGTCGGCAAACCGACTTGCAAATGTTGATGCCGAAATGGCATCGGCTTCTTGGGCGGCCTGCTGAGAAGCGGGCAGGAACCGGTGCGCCAGATCCAAAAGCCCGCAGATGGTGATGTCATGATGCTGCGCGACCAAAACGTTCTGCCATGCCGCTTCCAGCTGTTCCTGCGCCGATGTGCCGCCGAGCAGGACGGCCAGCGCGTTCAAACGCTCTGCCAGCGCCGCATGAACTTCGGCGCTGCGGCACCCGTTGAAGATTTCATTGCCGCAGTACCCCCAGGGGATTTTGCCGTGAAAGTCGTTGTCGGTCATGACAAGCGGTTCGGCGGCTTCGCCGTAAATGCCGGGCAGCTCCTCCAGCAGGACGAAGGCCCAGTCTTTGTGCTGAACGGCGTCGGCCACGACTTTTTCATACGGCTGTGTCAGATCGTCATAACGCGAAGCGAGCAGCGGCTGATACTTCCTGAATTGCGCTTCAAAGTCTTCGAGTGAAATTGCGGTATCATCCGGCCAGCGGCTCAAAATCCAGTTGTCCAGCGTGGTGTTGCAGAATCCGCGTCCCTCGTCATCATAGGCGGGAACAGCAGGAATCGCAGAACCGTCTTTGCCGATCCAACTGCCGAAGGCGGCGTCGAATGTCCTCTGATAGCCGTAATTCATCACATGCGTGCGCAGAATGGCCGCCTCAAATCCGCAGAGATTCAGCAGCTGCGGCGATTGACTGATCAGCGCAAATTCAGAAATTGCGTAGACCGGCGGCGTCTGGCCGAAGTGTTTCCGGTTGGCCCGGATGGCATAGGTGAGTTGGCGGACGTTGGATTCACCAGAAATAAAGAGCGCAAGCGGCTGACCGTATGTGGTGGAGCCGAGACCAAAGCGTCCGGGGTATTTGGACAGCGCATCCCGGATCAAATCCATGATTTCCGGGTTCGTTTTGGACAGCTCGTCGAATGTAAACGCTTCATAGTCAAGCCCGAATTTAAAACCGGGATACTGTTCCAGCCAGCCGATGTGCTCGCGGAGCGTGGTTTCAACTTTGTCTTTCCAGAGTACAAAACCGCCGTGGTCATAGGTCAGAATATAGAGATTTGGATGATCCTTCATGTAAATGGCCTCCTTCTGGTGGAACCGGCCGGCGGCGGACACACAGGGGAACCGACGGCGCAGAACGCTTTTGGTTCAGTATAACAGAAAAGAGAAGGATTGTCAAGCTTTATTTTTACTGCGCCAGCAGGATCAAACCGGCTCCGGCCAAACAAAGCCCGACGCATTGCCGCAGCGAGATGGTCTCGCGGTAGAAGAGAAGACCGACCGCCAGCAGCACACAGGCCAGTGCACAGCTTGAAATGAGCTGTGCAACACTGATTTTCCAACCGGCACGGTATATAGAAATGAATCCGGCTTCCAGGCCGACGAGTGAAAGCCCTAAGAGATAGGCGGTCCAATTGGCTTTCCCGAAGTTTTCAAACAATCCTTTGCCGCCGGTGCAGAAAAACATACCGAGCGCCCCCAAAGCCGCGGTTACATAGGTCAAAAACAGTGAGGCGAATGCGTTGACGTTTTCCGGCGTCGACTTGGCGCAGATGTTGTAGAGGGTATTGAACAGAACCACGGCCGCAATGGGCCAGATGCGCTGCAACATAAAAAGGCTCCTTTCCAATCAAAAAACTG
>CAJLFQ010000024.1 GCA_905205975.1 uncultured Eubacteriales bacterium
TACCGTTTTCCAGCAAAACCCGTCTGTTTACTTGACATTTTGCATGCGCTGTGGTATCATATAGTCAGACAAACAGAATTCGACAAAAAGGGGCGTCTTCTCATGGATCCAAACGGGCATTCCGTCATTCCGCCGCAGCATCCGCATCAGGTACGGCAGGCGTATGTCCCGCCGGATGAAACCCAGCAGGCGCACCCGCGTGAAAACGCGTTCTACCGGCCATACACGCCGGTTCAGCAGCCCGTGCGCCAGCAGCCGCTGACGCCGCCGCCCTATCCGTACTCCTACCCGCCGCGTCCCGCAGCGGTGCAGCCGTCACAGGGCTTGGCAACCGCCTCGCTGGCAACCGGCATCTGCGGTCTCGCCATTGCGCTCCTGGGCAGCTGGCTCATCTATCCCGCCTTTGCCGCCGCAGTGCTCGGCATCCTCGCCATTGTTTTTTCCGCCGTCGCCAAGAAAAACGGCAACACAGCCGGACAGGCGACTGCCGGTCTGGTGCTCGGCATCCTGTCTTTGATTTTCAGCCTTCTGTTCGTCTGCCTGTTTTCTTTTATTTTTTCGCTTTTTCACATATTCTTCGATCAACTCATCGATGAGGGCGTCGCCGTAGCGCGTTTTCTGCCGCACGGATTCCGCGCGCTCTGAGGCGCCGCACAACGCGGCGCACCAATCAAAACGGACATCCGGTTTGAACTGCACCCCATTTGTTAAACAAGTATTGTATCATGCTTGTCTAACTTTTTGGGGGGCGCTTCAGGCTGGATGTCCGTTTGTTTTGTCTTCTTTTGGGTGGTTCAAGTTTCCCATGTTTCATAGCCCGCCCGTTTCAGTGCAGCCGTCAGCGGTTCGTACGGCACGATCCGGACGATATGACGCCGGCGGCGGCGCGCCGTTTCCGAAACGATCAGCGTGCAGGCACCGTGCGCCCGCTGCGGCGCGCTCTGCGCCACGGTGATCCGGTCAATCCGGTCTTTTGGAATCATCACCCGGTGATAGCGGAACCACTTGCCGTATTTCAGACAGAGATGCGTCTCATAGACGCCGACGCCGCTGTGGAACATCGCATGAAGGCGGTGCGCCGCGACCCATGCCACCTCTGCACAGAGCATCACCGTCCAGAAGGCAAACAGGCGCGCCATATCCGGCGCCAGCACAGCGGCAACAATTCCGGCTGCGGCCGACGCCGCCAGACAGATCAGCGGGCCGAGCAGGTAGCGTTGGCAGGCATCCTTCGGGCGGACTTTGATCGGGCAGGCCATCGACCCCAGCTCCGGCAGCAGGCGGCGCAGGTGCCGGACGGTCTGCATTAGGCTGCCTGCTGGAATCAGCGCGGGCGCAAAGGTTCCGGCAGCCAGACCAGAGGCGTTGACATAGGCGCTGACGCCGGCAAACCAGCGGGAGGCCAGCCCATAGCGCAGGTCAACCGATTCGATCTTGTCGACCGGCACCCGGAAATGGCATCGGGTAAACAGTCCGCCGCTGAGATAGAGCATTTTTGCGGAGCGGGAAGCCGTAAAGCGGTAGTATTCGCTGAGGCTGGACAGAAACGCCAGCAGGTAGGCGATCAGCAGCGTCGCCAGCGGAATCACAACCGCAGGCGGCAGGCCGAATGAGAGCCGCCGGATGGTGTGAAAAACAGCCGTCAAAAAGGTATCGGCAGCCGCTTCGCTTGCGTAGCGTGCGGTGTTGGAGAGGACGGCGGCGGCAAAGGTCAGGCCGCCGACGATGTCGGACGAGGCGGCGGCCGCAGCGGCAACCATCGAAGGCCGCGGCCGGACGATCGTCTGGATGCGCTCGCCGCGCACCTGAAGAAACAACCGCTCGATGATCTTCAGATCGCCCGTGTGCAGGATGACGGGGAAGAAAGCCTTCAGCTCCTGCGTCATGGTTTCCGGGTAAATGATGACGGCATGCAGCGGACGGAGATACCAGGGGCGGGAAACGCGGAAAACGGAGATCTGATCCGCAAAAAACACGTCGCGCGTGTGGAAAAACAGCCCGCGTTCATAGACCATGCGGCCTTCGGTGACAAAGATCCGGCTCTGACGCCAGCGCAGAATGCCGAGCGCCAGCATGGCCGTCAGGGCGGCGAGGTCGATCCATGCGCCTTGCAGCCAGACCAGCCACCCGTCTCCGATGGCGGTCAAGCCGCGAACCAGCGGGATGGCCAGCAGGATCAGGTACCGCCGCATACCGCTGACCGCATCAAGCGGATGGAGCCGCAGCGTCGCCGTCATGCGTCTGTCTCCCCGCAATGCGCCGCCAGCGTTTCGACCGCTTCTCTGCGGACGCAGTGCAGGAGGATCCGGTGCGACGGCATGCCGAGCGTCACCATTCGGACGCCGAATACCCGCATCAGCGGCGTCGCAGAGATGGAAACCGTCAGCACATGGCGCAGGGGAATCACCGTATGTGAAATGCTGATGACGCCGTGCGTCACATGCACCGCGCCGTTTTGCAGCACAACGTCATACCGGCGGAAATACGCCGGAACATACCAGCAGCCGAACAAAGCGGCCGCCGACAGGGAGACGACGCCCACAATCACGCCGACAAACGGCGACGCGTGAATCAATTCAATGGCGGTTGCCAGCAGGACTGCGGCGATCAGCAGCAGGCGAACCAGCCAGATCACCGTCATTTTTCGGGCGTCCGTGATGTGCCGCAAAGCGATTCCTCCGTTTCCGTTTCGTTCGTTTTGTCTCCGCCGTCAGCTGCGGTTTTTGGCAATGGCCGTCCGGATCGGTTCAACCAGCAGCATGGCGATCACGCCGCCGATCAGCGCCGTAAAGAGCTGCGTGACGGAGAACATCGCGCTGAGCTTTTCGGCTTTGGCCGCCGGCAGGCTTGTCATCAGCGGGATTACGATGCGGACGATCCCCAGATACAGAATGCAGAATTTCGCAGCGGCGCCGGCAGCTATCGCGGCAATCCAGAGCGCATATTTCGCAAAGCCGTTCGTCCGGCGGGCACGGCCGAGAATCCATGAAAAAACGAGCACAATGGCCATATTGCCCAAGGCGACCAGCGGAACAAACGACCAGAGCGGGCCGATGCCGAACAGCTTCGCCAGAAAAGGCGAGATGCATGCCACGGTCAGCCCAGCGGGCAGCCCGGCGATCAGCGCACAGGCGACCAGGACGAAGTTGACGGCCGACCCCGTGACCAGCTGGCCGAAACTGCGTGTGAAATATTGAACGGCGACGAGCAGTGCCAGAAAAACGGCTGTTCGCGTAATCCAGAAGACGGTTTTGTTTGCTGTGGTTTGCATAACGAATGCAGCTCCTTTGTTTGAAAATCTCTTATCATTATAATGCATCGGCGGCCATTTGTAAATACCCGGCGTCCGGTTCGCGTATGCTTTCCGCCGCTTTTCCCGGCGTATTGCGCTGCACGCACGTTTTTTTCCGTTCTGCGCTTTCAAAGGACGGGTCTTCTTGTCAAAACGAGTCGTTTGTGCTATAATATAGAAAACTCAGAAAACGGAGGCCCTTCATGCTCAAAACAGAACGGACAAGCGTTATGAACCTCGAAAACGCCATCCGCGGCGCACGCAACCCCATGAACTCATGGGCCAAATCCGACAGCCGCTTCGATGAAGCGGGGCAGTTCGTCCTTGGGCCTGCGGATCTCGCCCTGGCGGAACGGCTTTGCCGCGCAGGCAGCGATCACCGGAAGTTCATCCGGCAGATTTTTGTCTCGGTGGACATCACTGCGCCGCTCTACTGGTGGAAAGAATTTGACACCTATAAGGTCGGAACGGTCGCGAACTCCACCAGCACCATGCACAAGCTGCATGCAAAACCGATCGAAGCGTCTGATTTCAGCATTGACCGGCTGACCGATGAAAGCCGCGCCGCTTTCGACAGCTATTTGGCCTGGATCGAGCAGGTGCGTCAGCGCTATCTGGAGACGGGTGAACGCAAATGGTGGGACGATTTGATTCAGCTCCTGCCATCTTCCTACAACCAAATGCGCACGGTCACCATGAACTATGAAAACCTGCGCAACATCTATTTTGCCCGCCGGAACCACAAACTGCCGGAATGGCACACCCTTTGCGGCTGGATTCTGACGCTTCCGTATGCCGAAGCGCTGATCACCGCAGAATCCGCCGAGAGATAGGCGGGCGCATCAACAGCAGCATCTGCATTTGCATGCATTTGCCGCAGAAAGACAGGATCCTCCATGTTTCTCTTTGACGTACACACGCACACCGCCGAAGTCAGCCCCTGCGGCGTCCTGACCGCAGAAGAAACCGTCGCCAACTACGTTTCGCTCGGCTATCACGGCATCGTCGTGACCGACCACTTCAACAGCTGGGTGCTCAGCCGCCTGCCCGGATCGACCTGGGCGGAAAAAATCGAATCGTATACGACCGGCTATCGCCGCGCTTTGGCCGCCGGTCAGAAAGCCGGACTGACCGTTCTGTTCGGCATGGAAATGAAAGCCGCCGACTATGCCTACAACGAATACCTCGTCTACGGCATCTCGCCGGACGATCTGGCGGCGCAGGAACTGCTGTACGACCGCCCGCTCTCCGAAATCACAGCCGTCGTCCATGCGTGCGGCGGTCTGATTTTCCAGGCGCACCCCTTCCGCAATGGTATGCAGCTTTCCCCGGCGGAAGACCTTGACGGCATCGAAGCCTACAACGGCAACCCGCGGCACAACTCTTCCAATGATGTCGCCATCCAAACCGCCAAGCAGCGCGGCTGTCTGATGGTTTCCGGCTCGGATTCCCATCAGGTCGAAGACGCCGGGCACGGCGGTCTGGTGCTCTTTGAGCGCCCGGAGACATCGGAGGACCTTGTCCGGATTCTCCGCTCCAACCATTACGCGCTGATTGCCAATCCGGAGAAGATGTAAACCAGCAAGCCGGAAGGCTCAATTTCAGTATCCTTTCCCATCAACAGCCCGGTTTCATGCAAACCGGATCAAATCGGAGGTTTTTCATATGATTCTCGTCACCGGCGGCGCCGGATACATCGGCAGCCATTGCGTCCGCGAATTGCTTTCCCAGGGATATGAGGTTTCCGTCGTCGACAATTTGCAGACGGGGCACCGCGACGCGGTCGACCCGCGCGCCAAATTTTTCCGCGGCGACATCCGCGACAAGGTCTTTCTGGACCGCGTGTTTGACGCAATTCACCCGGAAGCCGTCATTCACTTTGCAGCCTTCTCTCTCGTCGGCGTCTCCATGCAGCAGCCGCTGGCATACTACAACAACAACGTCCACGGTTCTGAAACGCTTCTGACCGCCATGCAGGAACACGGCGTGAAGAAAATCGTCTTCTCTTCGACGGCAGCCGTCTACGGCGAAGCCAAAAGCGACAAAATCACCGAAACCTGCCCGACCGAGCCGACCAACACCTACGGTGAAACGAAGCTCGCCATCGAAAAAATGATGAAGTGGTGCGACCGCGCCTACGGCATGAAATACATCGCCCTGCGCTATTTCAACGTCGCCGGCGCCGATGCAAGCGGTGAAATCGGCGAAGACCACAACCCGGAAACGCACCTGATCCCGATCATCCTGCAAGTCCCGCTGGGCCGCCGCGAAAAGCTGTCCGTCTTCGGTGACGACTATGACACACCGGACGGCACCTGCATCCGCGACTATATCCACGTCTCTGACCTGGCGCGCGCCCATGTGCTGGCGCTGCGCCGTCTGCTGGCCGGCGGCGAAAGCGACGCTTTCAACCTCGGCAACGGCAACGGCTTCTCCGTTCTGGAAATGCTGGAAGCCGCGCGCCGCGTCACCGGGCATCCGATCCCGGCGCAGATCGAAGCGCGCCGCGCAGGCGACCCAGCACGTTTGGTCGCTTCCGCCGACAAGGCACACGAAATTCTCGGCTGGACGCCGGAATACACGTCCGTCGAACAGATTATCGCCGATGCATGGCGCTGGCACCAGTCGCATCCGCACGGCTACAACGGGGGAACGCTGTAAATGATACCCGCGAACGAACAGAAAATCAATCCGAGTCTGGAAATCGCCCGTCTGACGCACTACGGTCTGCAAACCGGCCTGATTGAGCCGTCCGACGTGCCGTATGTCCGGAACCGCCTGCTGGCGCTCCTGCATTTGGACGCGTTTGACGCGTGCACCGCCCCGGAAGAAGCGCTGACTTCACCTGCGCCGATCCTCGAACGCCTGCTGACGTTCGCCTATCAGAACGGTTCGCTCGAATCCAACGCCGCTTACAGCCGCGACATCTTCGACACCGAACTGATGACCGTGCTGACCGCCCGCCCGAGCGAAGTCATCCGCCGGTTCTGGGCGCAGTATGCCGTTTCGCCGGAAGCCGCGACAGACTGGTATTATCACTTTTCGCGTGCAACCAACTACATCCGCACCGACCGCATCGCGCGCGACCTGCGCTGGCGTTACAGCTCGCAGTACGGCGATCTGGTGATCACGATCAACCTTTCCAAGCCGGAAAAGGATCCGACGCTGATCGCCCTGCTGAAAAAGCAGAAGGACTCCGTCTATCCGCGCTGCGCGCTCTGCTTTGAAAACGAAGGCTTCCGCGGCACGGCGCAGAACGCCGCCCGCGGCAACCACCGCATGATCCCCATCTCGCTCTGCGGAGAAGACTGGTTCATGCAGTATTCGCCGTATGTCTACTACAACGAGCACTGCATCGTTCTGAACCGTCAGCACGTCCCGATGAAGATTGACGGCTCGACCTTCCGGCGCCTGCTCGATTTCACCGAGCAGTTCCCGCATTATTTCATGGGCTCCAACTCCGACCTCCCGATTGTCGGCGGCTCCATCATGGCGCACGACCATTTTCAGGGCGGGCGCTTCACCTTCCCGATGGAGCTTGCGCCGGACGACTTTACCTTTGAAGTCAAGGGCTATCCGGATATCACCTGTTCCGCCATCAAATGGCCGCTGTCGGTCATCCGCATCCGCGGCTGCGACCGGGCGCGTCTGGCACAGCTGGCTGAGCACATTCTTGCGGTCTGGCGCGGATATTCCGACGAATCGGTCGAAATTCTCGCCGAAAGCGACGGCGAACCCCACAACACGATTACGCCGATCGCACGCCGCCGCGGCGTGGAATACGAGCTGGATCTCGCCCTGCGCAACAACCGCACCAGCGCGGAGCATCCGTTCGGCATCTTCCACCCGCATACGGAATATCACCACATCAAGAAAGAAAACATCGGTCTGATTGAAGTCATGGGGCTGGCGGTTCTCCCGCCGCGGCTCAAGAACGAAATCGGCATTATCCGCGACTGCCTGCTCGGCGACCGGGAAGCCTTTTACAGCGATGAGGCGATGGACAAGCACTGCGACTGGTATCGTTCGCTCTGCGAACGGGACGACATCAACGAGGACACCGTGGACGGTATCCTGCGCGATGAAGTCGGCCGCATCTTCACCTGCGTGCTGGAAAATGCCGGCGTCTTCAAGCGCGACGCCGAAGGGCGCGCCGCTTTCCAGCGTTTTGCTGCATCGCTCTGAACCAGATTCGGCGTCAGAAGCGCGCAGCCAAAACCACACAATGATCTCCGCCGGATGGAGCGAAAGCGCTCTATCCGGCGGTTTTTCATCGGGATACGTCTGCTTTCCGCCACGCAAAAGAGCCTGAACCGCCGTTCAACTGCGGGTCGGGCTCTTTTTCATACGGTTTTGGTTAGTCCAGCGGAATCCGTTTCGCGTGGACGACATAGCGGATCGTCTTGCCGGTGTTGGTGCACGTCGAGAGGGTGAGGATCTCGTCGCTGCTGTCAGCGGCCACGCCGGTGCGGTATGCGCTGCGCATTTGGATTTCGCTCAGATAAGCCGCATAAGCCGCATCGTCTTCAAACGTGAAGGTATAGGTATCGCTGGCCGTCGTCGTCTCGTAGACGGAAAACACCGCATATTTCGCCGTCCCTGCGGGCGTCATCAGGTAGAGATACGGGTTGGCCTCCAGATACGAGCGTTTCTTATACTTGACAAGCGAGGCGAACATCCGGCCGTTGCCGGCATTGTGGCCGTAAATCACCGGGTTGCGCGCAGACAGGTCCGAGCGGTAATCGAGGAAAATGCTGCCCAGGCGGCTCGACTTGCCGTTGTATGTGGTGCGCAGGTATTGATTGTTGTCTGCGCCTTTGAGGACGGGGTAGTTGATCACCGTGCCGGACTGCCAGATCCATCCGACGATGTCCGGATTCGCACGGTGCAGGGCATCCCAGTTTGGCGTGAAATCCGGCACAGTCGGCGGCGGCGCCGTTTCCACTGGTTTCGGCGTGGTCGGCACGGTCGCCGGTTCCGTCGCCGGAAGCGTTCCGTCTTCTGAAGCAGGCGTCGTTTCAACGGTATCCGCCGATGTCGCATTCATGGAAACCGGATCGGGTTCCGTCGGAGCCGTGGTTCCGTCGCTCTGCGGCTGGGTGTCGGTGTGATAAATCAGGAACTGGTCTGCCGCATCGTCGTAGATGGCTTCATTCTGGCTGTAAAGCCGCCATGCGCTGATCAATCGGAACGCCGAATAGCAGAATACGGCGGCGAACAGCACCATGAGGCAGAGGCGGACAGATTTGTGTGCATTCATGTTGAACTCCGATCGTCTGTGTTGAAAATACGGCCGGCAGGGTCTCCTTCCGGATTGCCTGCCGGCCGCCGTGTACTACGCTTTGCGGGAGTTATTTGCTCTTTTTCTTACCGCGGAAGGCCAGAACAATCAGACCCATTGCGGAGAGAACAGCCAGCGCCGCAAACAGCGGGATGTTGTTTGCATCGCTCGTATCCGGGACATCCGGCTTCGGCGGATCGACCGGTTCGGTCGGTTCCGTCGCGGGTTCAGTGGTCTCCGGTGCGGTGGTTTCCGGCGGTTCGGTTTCGGTAACCGGCGGTTCCGTCGTGGTCACAGGCGGTTCGGTTGTGGCCGGCGTGTCGCGGAGCACATAGTAGAGATCCAGCGTATACGTCTTGCCTTCTTCCGTCAGGTTGACGGAAGCGGTGCCGTTGTAATAGGTGTAGGTCGTGCCGTTGTAGACGGTGTGATCGGCCGGAACGGTCGAAGCGACGTCGCCGATTTTGCCGATGTACGGGCCGTCCGTCACGCTGTTTTCGCTGATGACGTTGCCGTCGGCGTCATAATGCGTGTAGTGGTAGACGAACTGATAGAGGCAGATCGGATCCACAGGCGCCGGCGCCGTGCTGCGTTCATAGCGGAGAACCATGACGTAACTGCCGTTTTCTTCGGCGAGCGTGATTTCTTCCGGCATCGCCGAACGGTAGGTGTAGGTGTTGCCTTTATAGTCCGGCTTCTTGTCGATTTCGACGGCCATGATCCGGGCGCCGAGCTCGGCTTCCATGAATTCGCGGACTTCGCCGACCTTAGCGAACGGTGCGCCTGCGTTGGAGAAGTAGTATTCGTGGACGACCGTGTAGCTGACGATTGTCGGCGGGACCGGTTCTTCGGTGCGTTCATAGCGGATCGTGAAGACGTAACTGCCGTTTTCTTCGGCGAGCGTGATGCTTTCCGGTGCAGCGGACTGATAGGTATACGTCTTGTCGTTGTAAGTCGGCTGCTGCGTCAGGCTGGAGGCCAGAATGGTCTGACCCAGTTCAGCGGTGAACTGTTCGCGGGTTTCGCCGGCTTTGACAAACGGCTGGCCGTTTTCAGAGAGGTAGTATTCGTGGACAACCGTGTAGCCGACCATTTTCGGTTCAACCGGCGTCGCGTTGTAGACGACGTTGATCACCTGGCCTGCTTCGGTCACAACCGTGCTGCTGACGATCTGACCGTCGCCGTAGTGGAGCCGATCGGTGTCAACCGGTTTGAAGAGGTTCTTGTTCACGCGGTCGGCGACATCCGTACCCGGGAGAACCGGCTGGACATCCGGATCCGTGCCGAGGAAGTTCGCATCAGAGACGGAATCCACATAGTAATTGACGATATACGCAATCTGGTCAACCGGGACAAACGTCCATTCACCGGTGATGACAACGTCTTCATCGCCCATAATATGGTCATTCGGTGCATTCCAGCCGGAGAAGACATACGCGCCGGTCAGGACGCCCTGTTCGTTCCGGACTTCGACCGGGTTATAAACGGTTGCATCGACCGGGTAGGTCTGACCCTTCACATAGTCGTTGGTGTCGACCGGCAGAGTGTAAACGGCCGTGACCGCTGCATTCGGGGTGCCCCAGTTATAGATGACCTTGTGGGTTTCCACGTTGAGAGATTCAAATTTCCAGGAGCCGGTGATGACGATGTCATGATCGGCGATGGTGCCGGAAGCAATGTCCCAGCCTTCAAACGTGTAAACGCCGGTTGGGTTGCCGTAGGTATCGGTGATATAGACCGGGTCGTAGGCCGCCGGGGTCGCGGCAAACGGGGCGCCGATGCGGTAGTTTGCGGAATCGACCGGCAGCAGCACTTCGCCCGGCGTCTGAGAGCCAGCCGCCCACTGATAGCTGACGTGATAGATCGGGGCGCTGACCTGCGGGATCGGGAAAGCGGCTTTCTTGTCGGCGTTGTAAGAGAGGATCGCCTGTTTGTTGGCTTCTACCAGGCCGCCGGCATAGGAGTCGCCCAGCGTAATGCGGTAGGTGATCGATTTCTTTTCGTCAATCGTGCCGGGGTTCCAGTTCAGAACGCCGTTCGAGACGGTTGCGCCTTCGACACCCACGCTGTCGTGATCGACGTGGTCGCCCATCGTATCCGAAACGGCGCCCTCCACGGCGGTCACAATCTGGGAAGCGATCGTGGCCAGCAGCGCATCCAGTGCGGCGCCGCTGGCTGTCGTCGAATATTTATCCGCGCCGAAGATATCCTTCATCACGGCGATGTCGGAGTCGAACGCGATGCCGTAGAGCGTGATGTTCTTCGCGCGGGCGTCTGCGGCGGCTTTCACGGTTGCGGCTTTCGTCGCGCTGTCCATGGAAGAGCCGTCGCCGTCCGGGCGCGTGCCGTACAGGGTCGGTTCGCCGTCGCTGATGACGGCGATGAAGTTCTGTTCGCCGGCTTTATCGGCGAGCATATTGGTCGCAGTGACAATGCCCTGCTCCATATTGGTGCCTTCGTTGCTGCCGATGGTGGTCGCTTTGTTAATCGCCTTGTCGATCGCCGGTTTGTTCTCGCCGGAGAGCGCGGTCAGACCGAGGTAGGTGTGCGACAGCGTGCCGAAGCCGACGACGCCGAAGTTTGCCGTCAGACGCTGATCCAGGAACGCCTGCACCATGGTCTTCGCCGCGTCGCGTGCAACCTGCGAACGGACCAGATAGCAGGAATCTTCGTACCAATCGCCGTGGGTGTGGGTGTGTTCGTAGCCGACCGGGCATTTATCCGTGTTGCAGAAAAGATGGAAGCCCTTCCGTGTGCAGCAGGTGTTATGCGAGTGAATATGCTCCACCTTGCCGCAGCCGAGGACGTTGGAATCCTCTGCCATGGAAGAGGATTCGTCCAGCACCAGAACGATGTTGGCGTTCGGCGCCGGGGCGGTGATGCCGCGGGCTTCGACTTCCAGGGTGATATCGAACGAATACGGATCGCCGTCGACAGGTTTTGCCGTTTTGGTCAGCCTGACGCCGCCTTCCGGAATCTCTGTCGCATCAGGCAGATAGTTCCCGTCTTTATCATAAATGAAAGAAGGCGGGTTGACGATCGCCGGGGTGGCATCATCGCCGTCTGCCGCTGAAACTGCGCCGGTCAGAACCGGTGTCAGCGCCAGCACAAGCGACAGGCAGAAAGCCAGAACCCGTTTGAACGGTGCAACTTTGTTTTTCATTGGGAAACTTCCTTTCTTCCTCATTTTTCGCATTCATTTCCGCGCTTTTCGGATGCAATGATCAGGGTTCAGAAGTGGACTGCGAGACAAAACTGCAAGCAGCCGAAAGCTGCTGACAGAATCCTGTATATATGATACCACAAGCCAAACGCAAATGCAAGCACAAAAAACAGGAAATCTGAAATTTTACAAACAACGCATACACAAAAAAACGCCTCTCCGGGCGGAAGCCGACCGAAGAGGCGCAGGGTTCAAAAATCGCTCGTTACAGAGCAGCCTTTGCCGCTTCGACCAGCTTCGTGAAGGCAGCCGGATCGCTGTGCGCCATTTCGGCGAGCACCTTGCGGTTCAGAGTGATGTTGGCCTTTTTCAGACCGTTGACAAAGCGGGAGTAGTTGATGTCGTTCATTTTGCAGGCTGCGGAAATACGGGTGATCCACAGGCGGCGGAAATCACGCTTTTTCAGGCGGCGGCCGACGTAAGCGTATTTCAAAGACTTCATGACGGCCTGGTTCGCCATCTTAAAGTGCTTCGATTTTGCACCCCAGTAGCCCTTTGCGAGGCGGAGCGTCTTATTTCTTCTCTTGCGCGTCATCATAGCGCCCTTAATTCTTGCCATATCTGTTCAATCCTTTCAATAACAATCGGGCCCTTACGCGTAGGGGAGCATTTTCTTGATGGCGGGCGCGTTGGACTCGGACGCGTACGCCTGCTGACGCAGCGCTCTCTTTTTCTTTGTGCTCTTATGGGTCAGGATGTGGTTTCTGAGCGCCTGCTTACGCTTCACTTTACCGTTTTTGGTAAACGAAAACCGTTTTTTCGCGCTGGAACGGGATTTTAACTTGGGCATTGTTGTTGACTCCTTTCAATATGTCAAGCACAGCCGGAGCCGGTGCGCCCGGAACAGGGCACCGCAGGCCGTTATTTGCCGTTTTTGGAAGTGATAATGATGCTCATCTGCCGGCCTTCGAGCTTCGGCGGTTTTTCAACGGATCCGACTTCTCCGCAGTCTGCGGCGAACTTCTCCAGAAGTGCTGCGCCGAGATCGGTATGCGTCATCTCGCGGCCGCGGAAACGGATCGAGGCCTTGACCTTGTCGCCGTCGCCCAGAAACTTGAGCGCGCTGCGCAGTTTGAAATCATAGTCATGCGCGCCGATGCCGACGGTCAGACGGACTTCGCGGACTTCGACAACGTTCTGGTTTTTCCGTGCTTCGCGCAGCTTTTTGGCCTGCTCGAACTTGAACTTGCCGTAATCCATGATTTTGCACACGGGCGGAACAGCGGTCGGTGCGATCTTTACAAGGTCGAGACCGGCGTTCTTCGCCGCGGCCTGCGCCACAGCATTGGTGACGACACCCTTTTGCTCGCCGTTCTCATCGATGAGACGGACGGAAGGGTCGCGGATTTCCGCGTTGATCATATGCTCGTTTTTCGGGATGGGAAACACCTCCAAGATTTCGGTTCACGGTGGACGCCGGCATAAAAAAAACCGGCGGGGTAGGCAAACCCCGCCGGTTCCAGCTCAGCCTGTTCGTAAATAGGAGAAAACGATCAGTAAAGCTTTCAGATCCGGTCGAACGCCAAACGCGCCGACCGGGGAAATGGACCGGAACGACCACCTTCACGCATGGTTCAGGGGTGAGGGCAGGATGCACCTACTTTGAATTACAAGAGTAGTATAGCACAATCCCGTGTCCATGTCAAGCGTTTTCCTAATTTTTTCAGATTTTTTCAGCCGTTACTGCCGGTCGGAAGGATCCTGGCGGTAACGCTGCTGCATTCTGGCCTGTTCACGCGCTTTGCGGCGTTTGGCGCGCTTGACTTCCCGCAGGATGAAGAGCGCCGCAATGAAGAGGAGCAGCAGGCCGACGACGGCGGCGATCAGAATCAGCAGAACGATGAAAAAGCTCTTGAAGAAGCGGCCGATGGACTTGCCGGCGGATTTTCCGCTGCTTGTCGCAAGCGTTTGCGTAACGGGGTTGCCGCTTTCATCGGTGACGACGGCGCCGTTTTTATCGGTGACGACCGGGTTGGTCTGCGCCGGTTCGGACGTCTGCGTGGGTTCGACCGTTTCAATCGTGGTTTGCAGCGTGATGCCGGACAGCAGCACGATTTTCTGGGACGGATCGTCCGGGTTCGGCGTGTAGACGATGTCGGCGGTATACGGCTGTTCCGTTCCGGCTTCAATCACTTCCGGCACGGCGTTCGGCGAAATGGAAAGGTGCGAAACGTCATAATCGGAGCGGAGCAGGACGGACGGTGCGTTTTCCAGGCGGAAATGCATTTTGCCGGTGATGAGGCCATCCGTCACGATGGAGGCCGTGACGTTCAGGTCGCCGTCCGGCATCTGCACCGGAACGAAATCGGAGAAGCCGTGGTCGAGCAGCTTGGCGGTATCGGCATACAGGTTGGCTTCGCTTTCGGCCTTCATCACGACGGCGATCAGCTGGCGGCCGTCGCGTTCGGCTGTCGCCATGATGACGAACTGCGACGCGCTGGTGTAGCCGGTCATGCCGCCGATGATGCCTTCATAGTGGTAGTCGCTCTCGCGGAGCATGAGGAAGCTCGTCTTCATGTTTTTGGCTTCGGTGCGTTTGTTGGTCGGCTGGAGCGCATAGCTGACTTTGCCGAAATACTGCATGAACGAAGCGTTTGCCAGCGCCGCACGGGTAAAGAGCGCGATGTCGCGCGCGGAGCTGACCTGACCTTCGGCGCTCAGGCCGTTCGGATTGACGAGCACCGTCGTATCGGCGCCGAGCTCAGCCGCGCGGTTCCGGAGCATCGTCATAAAGCCGTCCAGCGATGTGCCGACCGATTCGGCGACGACGTTGGCAGCGTCATTGGCGGATGTCATCAGCATGGCATAGAGACAGTCCACTGCGGGTACGAGTTCGCCTGCGGTCAGACCGATGCTTTTGACGCCGGTACCCAGCGGCGTCAGGGCAGACGACGTGACAGACAGCTTGGCTGTCGGGTCGCTGATGTTTTCCACGGCGACGAGCGCCGTCAAAATTTTGACCAGACCTGCCGGGGGAAGCTGTGCGGTTGAATTCTTTTCATAGAGGACCTGACCGGTGGCAGCATCCATCAATATATAGTAGTCAGAGCTGATTGACGGCGGTGCGGCGCAAACGGGCGTCCACAGTGAAAAAGCCATCAGCACGGCCAGCGCCGTCAGCACGGCTCGCCGGAACAAGCAAGTTTTCTTCATTTCCCATCCTCCAGTTTCCGTGGTAATGCGCCCTGAAACCGGGCGGCTTCAGATGCACTCATCTTCTCTCTTATATTTTCCAACAAATTGCGCCGTTTGTCAAGTCACAATTGGCGGTTTTCCGAAAAATTTACAGAAGATTCGAGCGGCTTCCCCTATTTCGGCTTTCACGCTGCAAAAAGGGGCGAAAAAGCAATTGACAAACCACGCCGTTTTGTGGTATCATGCATACGAAATTGATGATGTCCCCCGGACGCAAAAAACGGGGGGGGAGAGAAGGGGTGTCCTGATGAGCGGATACGAAAACATGGAGCTTTCGGTTTATATGACGAGCGGGGAAGTCGAGAGCCGGTTTGCCGACCCGAACGACCTCTCCAAGGTCGAAGCGGAGCTGGCTTTCCTGCAAAAGCACCTGCGCCTGTCCAAGGTTTACGTTGAATTTTTCCGCGGAGACTGCACGGACAACAAAAAGGTTCTTCTGGCCCGCGACTTCTTCGCGGCGCACGGCATCCGCACCGCAGCCGGCATGATGCCGACGTCTGCCCGCTATACCAAATCCGGCCGCATGATCTGCTTCACCGACCCGGCGACGGCAGCCATGTTCGACGAACGCATGTCGTTTGCCGCAGCCAAATTTGACGAGATCATCGTTGACGACTCCTTTGCGACCGACTGTACCTGTCCGCGCTGCCGCGCCGCCAAAGGCAGCCGCAGCTGGCGGGAATTCCGGACGGCGCTGATGACGGATTTTGCCCGCAAGCATATCGTCGCGCCTGCGCGCAGCGTCAATCCGAACGTCAGACTGACGCTGAAATACCCGACATGGGACGAATCGTATGCATGGCTCGGCTATGACCTGGCCGAGCAGCCGAAGATGTTTGATGAAATTTACGCCGGAACGGAGACGCGCCACACCTCGTATTCGCTGTTCCGCAACCCGCGCTATACCTCTTATTCCCTGATCCGCCACCTGGAAAACGTCCCGCCCTACAACAACCGCGGCGGGTGGTTTGATTCCATCCAGTGCGCAGGCAGCGTGGATGTCTACCTCGAACAGGCAGAAATGACCATGCTGGCGGCGCCGAAGGAAATGACGCTGTTCTGCTGGTCGCTGTGTACGGAATCCGATCAGGAATCCGTTGCGGCGCTGGGCGCACGGCTGGAGAAGCTGGCCAAGCCCGTGGCACAGCTGGATCCGCCGGCCGGTCTGCCGGTTTACATCCCGGCGTATGCCCGCGGGGAAGACCATGTGTATGATTTTCTCGGTATGTGCGGCATTCCGGCCGACCCGGTGCAGGAGTTCCCGGCATCCGGCCTGGTGCTGCTGACGGCGTCTTCCGCCTGCGACGAAAAGCTGATTGACCGCATCAAGGCGCACATGGAGCACGGCGGCGACGTCTGCATGACGTCCGGCTGTCTGGCGCTTCTGCAGGACCGCGGCATTTCCGACTGCACTGCGATGCGCGTCACCGCGCGCAGCCAGACGGCGTCGGAATTCGGCGGATTTGACGTCGGCTGGTCTGCCGATACGGCTTATTTCCAGGCGCCGCACCCGATCGCCATGCCGATGATCGACTGGATCACGAACGAAAACGTCTTTTTGGCGATGCAGATGCGCGACGCCTCGCCGAACATCCTCCTCGCTTACAGCCTGTATGCCGGAAGCCGCGCCTATGTGCTGAACATTCCGGACAGCTACTCCGACTGTTATGACATTCCGGCGCCGGTGCTGGATTATGTCCGGAAATACCTGACAGCCGGGCTGACGTCTTATCTGACCGGCCAGACGCGGATCGCATTCTTCCCGCGGGCAGGGCAGACTGCGGCCATCCGCTCCTTCCTGCCGCACGGTTCCGTGGCCGAGCTGCACGTCCGCGGCAAAGCAGAACGCTTAATCGACCTGCGGAGCGGTGATACCGTCCTGCCGAATCGGACGGAGCACGGCGAAACCATCTTCCGTCTGGCGCTGAACCCGGCGTCGCTCACACTGGTCCGCTGGGAATAACGCACTTCTGTGCGCATTCTGTGTTCGTTTTCCGGTTTCTGCTTTCTATTTGATCTTTCTGAGCTTTCTTCTGATCTTCTATTAAATTGGATGAATTGGAATCGGGGACTGAAAACCGGGTGAGGCACAGCCTCACCCGGTTCGCCAGCCCGCATATTTTCTTTGCGTTTTTCCCGAGCATGTATCACCGAAAGGAGCCCCTGTATGAATCGACCCCACCGGCAGCACAGCCGCCGCATCACGCTCTGCCTGCTCATGGCTGCCGTCCTGCTGCTCTCGGGCTGCGGATGGACTGCGCGCCCGGCCAACGGCGCCGGGAGCATGGCGGCCTGCATCGACGCAGAAGGGCTGACGCTCTGCCGTCTGGACGACGGTTCCGCCGAACGGCTGGTTTCCGGCCGGCACCTGTCATCGCCGGCGTTTTCGCCGGACGGACGCTGCCTCTATTATAAAAACAGCAGCGATGTTTTCTGTGTATCGCTGAACGGCGGGCGGCCGCTTTTGGCCGCGGCAAACGCCGATTACGTCGGCGATTATGACGGGCGTGCCGTTTTTCTGTCGCAGACAGACGGCGTCACCCTGTATGACCCGGCCAGCCATGCGTCGGAGCAGATGATTCCCCAGCCGGAAACCGGCTTCATTGGAACCGTCTCCTTTTCGCCCGACCGGCTGCGAACGGTCTATACCATTTGTGAAGCCGACGCCGGACAGACCCGGCTGGTTTCCGTCTGCATTACGGTGCCCGGCGCTTCGGAACCGGACGTTTATCCGGCATCGCAGTATCCTGCCGGGGTCACGCTGCGCGCTTTGGCATGGGCGCCGGAGAGCAGCGTCTGCTATATGGCGGCCGGCGCCTCCGGTGCGGAGACGCTGAAGCTGTATGCGCTTTCCCCGGTAGACGGCGTCATGACGCCGGTTGGGGCATCCATTCCGGCGTCTGCGGAAGTTTCAATCTCCGGCGACGGACATATTCTGCTTTCGAGCGGGTATGCGTCTGACGCCGACCGGTATGAAAGCCTGCTGCAAGTGGATCTTTCCACAGGGAAACCGACCTATCTGCCGGGCGGCTATGCGCCGCTTGCCGGGCTTGCCGCCTCGTGGGACGGTTCTGCGGCCGCCTATGCGCTGAACGGCAGCGAACCGGCGACGCAGGGCATTTTCATCCGGACAAACGAGGCCAATTCGTCTGACAGCACAGGGAAGTCCGCCAAAACGCTGCTCATCAGCGGCGGTCTGTGCGCATGCCCGGTGTTTTCCCGCGACGGACAGACGCTTTATTTCCTCGATACCGCAGGGGAAACGTTCTCGCTCTGCCGGGCGCCTGCCAACAGCGCAGGCAAGGAAACGCTGTTCACCGGCATTGCCGCGCCCGACGGCGTCTTCTGTCAAACCAGCCGCGCAGCCTTCTGCCTGTATGATACGACGGCATCGCCGTCGGAAAAGCAGGCGAAATCGACCGGCAAATAAAACAGAGCGGGCACTTCACAGGTTCCGCCGGTACACGCCGCTTCGCCGATATCTCCGGCGCACAGAGAAAGCTCAACCGCTGGCATAACCGCGTCCCCTTCTCAGGGGAAGGCTTTGGCGCCCATCGGATGAGGCGGAACGTCGGATTTCCGCCGAGGTTCTCCGCAGCTGCCCCCTGCGCTTCCACATTTCCCACGAAAGGATGACCCAACATGAACCCATCTGCAACGCTCGGCGACCTGTATGACGCCATCGACGCATTTGCGCCGTTTGCTGCGGCGCGCCCTTCAGACAACTGCGGCATTGTGGCGGGGAGCCGCTCAAAACCGCTGCACCGCGTCCTGCTGGCGCTGGATGTGACACTGGATGTCGTCCAGGAAGCCGTTTCCGTCGGCGCCGACTGTATTTTCTCGCATCATCCGCCGATTTATAACCCGATCCGGACGCTGTCGGACCGCGACCCGGTCTATCAGGCGATCCGCCATGACATCGCGCTCATCGCCGCGCATACGAATTTGGACGTTGCGCCCGGCGGCGTCAACGAAACATATCTGACCGCCATCGGACTCCGGAAGCTGGAACTGCTGCCGGGGGCGGACGGCTGTGCGGCGCTGGCGGAATGCCCGGCGGAGCTTTCTGCGTTGCCGGCGCTGGCGGCGCGCGTCAAGGCGTGCACCGGGCTGCCGTCTGTCAAGATGGTGGACACGGGCCGGCGCATCAAAAAAGCCGCCGTTTGCTGCGGCGGCGGCGCTTCGTTTTTTGACTGCGCCGTTCAGAGCGGCGCAGATGTCTATATCAGCGGAGATTTCCGGCACAACCATGCGGTCGACGCGCTGCGCGCAGGCATATCGCTGATTGACGCCGGACATTATGAAACCGAACGGCTTGTCCTCGCGCCGCTGGCGGCGCGTCTGGCCGAATGCCTTCCGGCGGTGACGTTTGCCGTCGCCGCGTCGGACCGGCCCATTTTTCAATATCTTTGATCGTCTCCCTGTGCGGTCAGGCGATCCACATACGTCAGTACACTGGCATACAGTTCGCCGCCGCTGTCCCCGTTTGCCCGGGCAGCGGCGGCCGCTTTTACGGCGGCGTCGCCGTCTCCGGCCAGCAGGCAGGAGAGGATCAGCTCGCGTGAGAAGTCGAGCCGCGGTTCAAAGTTGCGGACGCAGCGTGCGCTCAGGTAGCGCAGAAAATCAAGGTTGTCTTCCAGTGTGACGACTTTTGCGGCAAGTGCAGACGCAAATTTGTCCGCCCGGCCGGTCACGGTGCGCATGGCGGTGGAAACGGACATCAGCGCCCAAGAATCGACCGGCTGTGTGCCGTCGATAATGCGCGCCCCCGGGAAAATCCGCGCGCCGGTCAGCGTGTCATACATACGGTCGAACGCGGCGAACCGGTAGGTGAGGGTATAGTTGATCTGATCGTCTTCCATTTTGGGCATTAGGAGAAAGGCGAGATTGCCCTTGAAGCAGGCAAGGCAGTTGCCGGACAGGCTCCAGCCAAATGTCGCGGCGCATTCGCGCATGCAAAGCTCCAACCGTCTCAATTTGTCAAACATAGCGTCTCCGGCCTTTCTGTGTCATCTGACAGGAATCTCTTTTATTTTACCATATTCGACGCCATCTATCAAGTCCTTTGGCCGTACCGAATTGCGGAACCATGTAAAAAAAAGCGATTTGCAAGCTGATTTTTTCGCCGAAACCAGATAAATTCAACCAGAAATGGAGGAATCTCCCATGCGTCTGCTGATGTGGAGCGCTGCCGGTGCGCTTGCATGCGCGCTGGCGCTGGTCTACGGCACGGCCGAAAGCGCGCCGTGGCTGGCCGGATGCGCAGCCGTTTTGCTGACGGCGGCGGCTGTCATGCTTTCCCGGCGGAACCTGCGGCTTCGCCCGGCGGCGGCAGGGCTATTGGCGCTGTCCATCGGGATGCTGCTTCTGACCGGGCGTTTCGCCCTCTGCATGCGGCAGGCCGCACGCGCCGAGCAGGCGCTCTGCGGGAAAACGGCCGTGCGAACCTTCCGGCTGACCGGCCTGCCGGAAACAACCGGAAACGGCTGGCGGATGGATGTCCGCGTGCTGGATGCGGACGGGCATGCATTTTCCGGCGTCTCTGCACGGGTTTATGTCTACGATGCGCAGGCCGCCGAACTGCGCCCCGGCGACATGTTCACCGCCAGAATCCGACTGAATTCGACCTTGCATACTTCCGCCGGCCGTTCGCTTGCCGCCCGCGGCTGTTTTCTGCGCGGGACAGCGCAGAACGTCTGCCGGACCGCGGAACACACGCGCCCGGTTTCGACAATGCCTCTGCGGCTGCGCCGTCTGTTTCTCTCGCGGGCCGACGCCCTTTTCCGTGACGGGGCGCCGATGATGCGGGCGCTGCTGCTCGGCGACCGCAGCGGGATCGACGATTCGTTTTCCTCCGCTGTTTCCGACGCAGGCGTCGCGCATGTTTTCGCCGTCTCCGGGATGCATCTGTCCTTTCTCGTGGGCGCAGCCCTCTATCTGGCGCACGGCCGGAAGCGGCTCAGCCGCATGACCATCGCCCTCGTCTGGCTGTTTGCCGCCATCGCCGGGTTTCCGCCATCCATTGTCCGGGCAGCCGTCATGCAGACGGCGGTTCTGGCGGCGCCGTTGTTCGGGCGTGAATCCGACAGTTTAACCGGGCTGTCCGGCGGGCTCGTTCTGCTTCTGCTCTGGAATCCATACGCCGTCGCCGACATGGGGCTGCAATTGTCGTTTCTGTCGGTGCTCGGCCTGCTGACGGTCGGCGCCACCATGCACCGGCGGCTGGCACTCCGGCTGGCGCGTCTGGCACATTGGCCGGCCATTCCGCGTAGGCTGTTTGCCGCCGCCGGGGAAAGCGCCGCAGCGACGGTATCGGCGCAGCTCTTCACGCTGCCGCTGATGGTGCTGTATTTCGGCCGGATCTCAGTCGTTTCCATCTTCTCGAACCTGCTGTTGCTCTGGCTGATCAGCCTGATATTTCTGCTCGGCTGGGGCGCGCTGCTGTTGTCGCTGATCTGGCTGCCGCTGGGACAGGCGGCGGCGTGGCCTGCAGTCTGGGGAATCCGGTGCTTCGCGGCGGCCGTTCGTACCATTGCTGGTGCGCCGTTCGCCGTAATTGGGACGGACAGCATCTGGATGAAGGCGTGGGTCGTGCTGCTTTGTCTGCTGGCGGGCGCCTGGTTTGTCTGGCGCAGGCGGCTGGTACGCATTCTGATCGCATGTTCGGGGTGCGCCGCGCTGATTGCGGCGCTGCTGCTGGCGCGCCGTGCGGAAATCCGCTCGTTTTCGGTCGCGGCACTGGCGGTCGGGCACGGGCAGTGCATCGTCGTCACCTACGGCGGCAGCACCGTCGTCATAGACTGCGGCTCGACCCGCTCAGACGCCGGCAGCACGCTCCGCGCCCATCTGCAAAGCCGGAACCTGCCGGACATCGACGTCTTGGCGCTGACGGTCAACACGCCGCACCACGCAAACGGCATTCCAACCATTCTGTCCGGCGTGAAAACGCTGCTGCTGTCTGAACGGAACGGCGACGAAGCGCTGGCGGCATCGCTGAGGGCGGCAGCGGAACAGGCGGGCACGGACGTGCAGGCCATCCGCGTGGATACGGTGGTTCCGGCCGGGAAACTGACGGTCACGGCTGTCGTTTCCCGCGATGCGCGCAGGGAACACCGCGGGGCACTCGCCGTGCTGGTCTCCTGTGAGCGCGGTTCCGTTGCCGTTCTGGGCGATGTATCGGATCGGACGCTGGCGGTTCTCCGAAAAGACAAACGTTTTTTGAACGTAAACGCAGTAGTTTGCGCCGGACACAGCATAAATTTTTCTGAACAGTCTGCATTTTTGATGAAATCTGCCGCGAAATATGTTATAATATCCTCGAAGGATCAGGCACAGGAGCCGCTCGATTCGACCCCCGTGTACCATACGGCAGAAGGGGCCGTCCGACTGCGGCTCGGCTGACGGAAAGGTGACAGAAAACAGATGGCCGTCAAACAGGACAAGGGCAGAGCCGCATCGCTTTCCCGCTTCAAAAAAGAATTGGCCGCCGGTCTGATCGGCCGCTTTTACCTCTTTTACGGGGAAGAAGCCTATCTGCGCGAACACTACATCGGCCAGATCAAAAAGCGCCTCGTCGATGCAGACGAGAGCAATTTCTGCTGTCTGTCCGGCAAGGCCTGCACGCCGAAGGCGCTGACGGAGGAAATCGAAAATTTCCCGCTGTTTGCCGAGCGCAAGCTGATTTTGGTCCGCGATTATGACATCCTCTGTGCCGACGCGAAAATGGCGGCCGAGGCGGAACCGGTGCTGGCGAACCTGCCGGAGTCGGTCTGTCTGATTTTTGCCTACAGCGAAAGCGAGCCCGGCGCCGGGCGGAAAAATAAAAAAATGGAAGCCGTCGTCAACGAACACGCGCAGCGTGTGGAGTTTGGCCGGCAAAGCCGGAATGATCTGATCCGCTGGGTCATCCGCCGGTTTGAAGCCTGCGGAAAGTTCTGCGGCGAACGGGAAGCCGGGCATCTGCTGGATCTCTGCGGCGACCTGATGTACGCTGTTTTGCCGGAGCTGCTCAAGGTGGCCTCTTTTGCGAAAGAACAGCAGATCCGCACGGAAGACATTGACGCGGTCGCCATGCCGGTCGGCGAGGCGATCGTCTACCGCATCACGGATGCCGTCGCACAGAAAAGCATCGGCGAAGCCGTCGTTCAGCTCGACCGGTATCTGAAACAGGGGAACGACGAAACGGCAGCCGTTCAGGCCATCGGACGCGCCATGCGGCAGCTGTATGCTGCTTCGCTGGCGGAAGGCAAACAGATGTCTACGGCGGAATTCATGCAGATGGCCAGAATTCCCGGCAGCTATGCCGCCTCCAAGGTCATTGCACAGGCCAGACGCTTCCGGCCGGAATCGCTGCGCCGCGCTGCCATCCTCTGCTTCCGGGCAGAGCAGGCGATGTTCTCCAATACCGCAAACCGCCAAATCGTGCTAGAAACGCTCATTTATGAGCTTTGTATGTAACAGAACCGTCAAAGGAGGCCGTATTGCCATGAAATATATGACCTACAACATCCGCAACATGAACGATGACCACGGCCCGCACGCATGGGACAACCGGAAGGAGCATCTGGCGGCGCTGATCGCCTGGCGTGCGCCGGACATTCTCTGCGTGCAGGAGGCCTTCTGGCCGCAGATGGTCTACCTCAAGGAACACCTGCCCGGCTATGATTTTTACGGCGTCGGCCGGGACGACGGCGACAAAGCAGGGGAATATGCCGCCGTTTTCTACCGGACGGACCGCTTCACGCTGCTTGAGGGGCGCACCTTCTGGCTGAGCGAAACGCCCGATCGTCCTTCCCGCGGGTGGGACGCTTCTTTTCACAAGCGCATCTGCACGATTGCAGTGCTTGCCCCGTTGGACGGCGGAACCCCGATCTGCGTCGCGTCGCTCCATCTGGACAATGACGGTGCCGAAGCCCGCCGGCAGAGCGCGCTGCTGCTGCGCCGCGTCTTTACGCCCATCTCCGAGCAGTATCAGTGTTTTATCGCCGGCGACTACAACGCCGAGCCGTGCGACGAGCCTTTCCGCATCATGAACGAGCCGCCTTTTTACGACGCGCGGACAACGGCGGATGAATTTTCCGACTTTGAAACCTTCAACGGCTTCGCCATCGACCATGTGACGTTCGGCGCCGGGCCGATCGACCATATTTTCTACACCAAAGGCGCGCTCCGCCCGGTTTGCGCCGAAATTCTTACAACCAAACGCGGGGGCGATTTCCCGTCGGATCACTTCCCGCTGCTCTGTACGTTCGAATAATTTCTCCCGCTCCATCCCATGTCCCTCCCCATCCCTCCATCCCTCCCTGTTTGCCGGCGGGAATGATTCTCCCTCCACTCCCGCCGGCAAACCAAAAAAATAAACAGTAAAGCGAGGTATACGTCATGCTCCAATCCCTCCGGCACGAATGGAACGACCCCCTGATTCCGGAACAGCTCCGCCTGTACCGCAGCATGGTCCTCGACAAGACCGAACCGCTGGACCGCCGCCTGACAATGGCGCCGTCATCGCTGCCGCTCGGCCGAATCACCTGTTCCGTCGCGACGTTCGGCGGCACGCTCTGGTTTGCCAACCCGGATTCCAACGTTTTGTGCCGCTGCAATCTGATCACCGGCGTCGTCGACGAGCTCCCGGCCATCACCAAAGGTCTGCCGGTTTTCGCAATGCATCACACCAAGAGCCGCCTCTGGATGGACTGCGGTGAGTGCGTTTACAGCATGGATCTGCCGGACCCGCCTGCGCTGGCCATGCGCACAACGGCGCGCCAGAAAACACCGTACTACTTCCCGGCGGATTCCGATGAGATTCCGGCAAACATCCGGAAGCGCCTGACCGATTCCGCCGCTGTCCGCAAGGATGGGCTGATCAACGCCATCGGCGGCGTCGTAGCCGCCTCCGCGGATGCAACCGGGCGCTTCATCGCCCTGTCGAACGGCGTTATGCACATTTCCAGCGAAAAAATCTTTGACCGCCGCCGGGTGGAGCTGTACAACGGCGGGCGCTATCTCTTCGGCGGCGATGAAACGGTCTGCGGCGTCGCCCCGGACGGCGAAGGCGGCTTCTGGATCCAGAACGCAATGGGGTTCGTCCACATCGAACGCGGCAAGATGCGTCTCCGTGAAAAAGCCGACCTCTATAACACGCAGATGTGGCAGATGCACGCGGCGCGCGGTTCGCTCTGCGACGTTTTCTATACGGCGGAAAACTGCGGCAACGACGGCCTGCAGCCGACGCACCGCTATTCCACCAGCAACGACGCGCTTTGGTCTGTGCTGGCCGCCATCGGCGATGCGCAGCGCTACTCGGTGCTGAGCATGGAGGGCGACGTCGCCGGCGCACGCGACGCAAAGGCCAACTTCATGCGCGTGCTGTCGAACGTCCTGCTGCAAAGCCACATCCACCGCTTCGGCAACGGCTTCACCTGCCGCGGCTATGTCTCCACGCGCGACAAATACTTCGTCCACGAAGGGCACATCGCAGTGAGCGGGCTCTGGCTCCGCTCCGGCGGCCACGCGTCGGACGGCTCGCAGTTCTGCCGCGTCGAAGATACGGCGCTGGCGCGCGCCGGGCGCAACAACACGACCGGGCAGAACTTCCTGCTGACGCCGGAGGTGCAGGCCCGCTGCAATACCACCGCGACCCACATGGTCGAAGACGGCTTCCGCATGACGGTTCCGCAGCCTGCGGAAGTGCCGGAACAGCTGGCAAAGCTGTACCGCGAAGCCGACCCGTATCATCCGGATCTCTATCCGGCCAGCAGCGACGACGATATCATTTTCAAAACCGACACTTCTTCCGAAGAGGTCATTGCGGCATTCGTGCTGTACTATTTCGCATGGAAGCACTTCTTCCGCTATACCGCCGGGGCAGACGACCGCGCCATGCTGGCGCTCGTCCGTCAGACGGCACAGGCGACGCTGACGCACCTGCTCGACAACGGCTTCTGCCTGCGCGACGTCCACGGCAATCCGACGCAGTGGGGCAAGTGGTTTGTCGACTACTTCACCGATTGGGACGGCAAGGACAAGCCGTGGCGCCATCCCTCGTATGCTTACAGCGACGGCCCGCTCAACGCGGCCGAATGGATGTGCATCGTGCGCGTCTGCATGCAGCTGTTTGAACGCGCGCCGGGCTATGAAGCCATCTACCGCCGCGCCTCCGAAGAATACGAACGCTGCTACCAGGCGTTTGACGGCGTGACCAACGGCGCAGGCTATGCGTCGCTGCTCGGGCAATACCGTTCGCGCCTCGCCAAGCGCACCGAAGAACTGCTCGGAACATCTGACTATGTGGCCGGGCTGAACTATTCGGACGAGGAGCTGGCCATTCTGGCATACTGGCCGCTGCTTGAGCTGGAACAGAACGAAGACCGTCACGCCATTCTGGCCGCCGGGCTGGACGAATGGTGGGACAATATGCGCCGGGAAGAAAACCCCTTTTACAGCTTCCCGTATGCGGCCCTCCGCGGCAGCGACGGCGTCGACATCCGCGCCGGGATCGACTATCTGAACCGCCTGCCGCTTTCCCTGCGGGAGTTCCCGGTGACGAACAGCAGCCGGAACGACATCGTGATGATTCCGTCGGCTGACCCGGGTGAACCGGCGCAGGCAAACCGCGTTCTGCCGGTTGACGAACGCCGGATGCACAAGGCGAATTCCTCGCCGTTTACAACCGACATCCCGGGTGAAGCGTCCGCTTCCCTGTACGATGCAGGCCGCGTCTTCTGCGGCAGCATCTTTACCCTGCCGTACTGGACGGCACGCTACTACGATCTGATGGGCTGAGCCGCCCGCCGGATTGGGTGAACCCCTGTTTGAAAACGCCCCTGTTTGCTCCTGCAAACGGGGGCGTTTTGCACGGCAGACGGCAAAAAAAGCGCGATGCAACCGCCAGTTGACAGATTTCCCGGTCAACTCGCTGGTGCGCAACTGCAAAATATGGTATCCTGAATGCGTCGGAAACATCCGGCACCAAATCAAACGGGAGGCAGAACAATATGATTCTCGCAGACAAAATCATCCAGTTGCGCAAGAAGGCAGGCTGGTCGCAGGAAGAGCTGGCCGAACAGCTCGGCGTCACACGGCAGTCGGTTTCCAAATGGGAAGGGGCGCAGTCCGTCCCGGATCTGGAAAAGGTGCTTCAGCTGAGCAGCCTGTTCCATGTGACGACGGACTATCTTTTGAAAGACGATGCAGAGGAAGCGGAAGCGGCGGCGGGTTCGCCGGATTCGGCGCTTCGCCGCGTGACCATGGAAGAGGCGTCGGCCTTTTTGCAGGCGCGGGCAAAAGCCGCCCCGAAAATCGCATGGGCGACGTTCCTCTGTGTGATTTCGCCCGTTCTGCTCATCGTGCTGGCCGGGCTCGCAGACAATCCGCATACCGGGCTATCTGAAAATCTCGCCGCGGGGCTGGGGCTCTGCGCGTTGGTTTTGCTGGCCGCCGCAGGAACGGCGCTGTTCATCCTGGCGGGCACCGCATCCAAGCCGTTTGCCTTCCTTGAAAAAGAGCCGTTTGAAACGGCATACGGCGTTGACGGCATGGTGCGCGAACACCGCAAAGCCTTCCGCAGCCGGTATGTCCGCATGAACGCCATCGCCACCGTGATGTGCATCTGCTCGGTGATGCCGCTGCTGATCGCCGCCTGTCTGGAGCTGCCGGACGGCGTCGTTGCCGGCACGATCGGCCTGATGATGGTGATCGTCGCGTTTGCCTGCGTGCTGTTCATCGATGCCGGGGTGCGCAATGCCGCCATGGACAAGCTGCTCGAAGAAGAAGAGTTTACACGGACGCGCAAAGCAGGCAAAAACGGCTGGATCGGCGCGTTCTCCGCGGCCTACTGGCTGGTGGTCACGGCGTTTTTCCTCTGCGTGCAGCAGGGCGTTTTTGCCATCCGGCTGGAGCGCACATGGCTGATCTGGGCCGTCGCAGGGATCCTGTATGCCGCCGTTCTGGAAATCGTGCGTGCGATCGTAAACCGGAAGCAATAACGCAGCCGCGATTCAAAGAACCGCCGAACGTGGACCGGCCGCGTTCGGCGTTTTTTTGTCATACGGCCGATTGCCGCTGTCTCTGTGCGCGCTGCCTCGACAGCCGGTGTGTTTTATGTTATAATATAGATTGCTGAATATGTTTGAATTCAACCCGAAAGGATCTGACAGCATGGCACATTTTGACCTCCCCGAAAACAGAAAATTCCGAATCTGCCAGTTTACGGACATTCACCTCGAAGCAGACGAACGCTTTGCCCTTGCCGACAAAACGTATGCGCTGATTCGCCAGACCATCCGTGATACAAAACCGGATCTCATCACCATCAGCGGCGATCTGGCATGGGGCGGCGCCGACCGGGAATCCATCGACACCCTCGTCGAGGAACTCGGCGCTTTCGATATTCCGTGGGCGCCGGTGCTGGGCAACCACGACGGCGAGCGTCTGGGCGACAAAGAAGAGGGCGGACGCAAAATCTTCGCCGAATTCCTCCTGAACCGCAGAAACTGCCTGTTTGAAATGGGGCCGGAATCCGTCGACGGCTGGGGCAACTATGTGATTACCGTCGGCGGCACCCCGGAAAAACCGGCGTGGGCGCTCTTCATGCTCGACTCCCACAGAGGATCGTTTGCACGCAATCAGGTCAACTGGTACGCGGATACATCGGCTTCATTCGGACCCGGCCACAGCGAACTGGCCTTCTTCCATGTCCCGATCCCGGAATATACCGAGGTCTGGGACTATGAACCCTGCAAGGGCTTCAACCAGGAGCGCGTCTGCGCCACCGACCTGAACGACGGACTTTTCTCCGCCATGGTTCGCGGCGGCGCCATGCGCGGCGTTTTCGTCGGCCATGACCACATCAACGACTATGAAGGCACGCTGCACGGCATCCGCCTCTGCTATGGCCGCGGCTCCGGCTATCAGTGCTACGGTCTGGAAGGGTTCGCACACGGCGCGCGCATCATCGACATCGGCGCCGAGCCGGACTTTGACACATCAATCTACCTCGAAACCGGCGAACAGTATGAACAGAAATTCCTCCGGAAACCGAAGCTCCGGAGAAAATGGGCGTGAGCTCTGCCTGCGCCATTCCATTTACCTGTGACGCATGCAGCAGGTCGATGTAGGAGGATCCCCGAACTTTGCCTGCGGGCGGCAAGTGGGGCTCTCGGAGCAGCCCCAAACTTTGACCTCATCCGGCGAGTGGGGCTCTCGGAGCAGCCCCGAACTTTGCCCGCAGGCGGCGAGTGGGGCTCTCGGTGGATCTCCGAACTTCGACCTCATCCGGGTTCGCTTCGCTCACCCACCTTCCCCTGCTCAGG
>CAJLFQ010000025.1 GCA_905205975.1 uncultured Eubacteriales bacterium
TTTTGACTTCTGAGAGTGACTGACAATTGTCAGGTTCTTCCAATGCTTGCTTCTCTTCTCTTCTTTCTCGTATTCAGTTCTCAGGGTATATACCCTATATGCACCTTTAGCTCAGTTGGTAGAGCAACTGACTCTTAATCAGTGGGTCCTGGGTTCGAGTCCCCGAAGGTGCACCATTGCGGAGGACGTTGTCATGGCCTTCCGTACCGGAGGGCTATGATGACGCATCCGATACGGCCCGTTGGTCAAGCGGCTAAGACGTCGGCCTCTCACGCCGGAAACGGGAGTTCGATTCTCCCACGGGTCACCAATTTGCTAACCCCTTTTATTTGAATATAGTAGGTGTTGATTACACTGAGGGTACACCCGTTCCCATCCCGAACACGGAAGTTAAGCTCAGCTGTGCCGAAGATACTTGGCTGGAGACGGCTCGGAAAAATAGGTTGACGCCTACACTCCTCCTTAGCTCAGTTGGTAGAGCATGCGGCTGTTAACCGCAGGGTCGTTGGTTCGAGTCCAACAGGGGGAGCCAGAAGAGCACCTGCAGATGCAGGCGCTCTTTTTTTGCATGCATGCCAATCTGCCTCGGACTGAGAATCAGCAGAAACGGCATGCGGTGCTCCGCTGACCGCGTCGTTCGCTTACGCTGCGGCAAAACGCCGAGCTGCTGACAGCGGCGCGCTTCAACCCCGCGCATATGTTGTGCATCCGGCATGCAGCAGCAGAACTCCGAAACCGTCAACCGAAGCGGCCCCAAAGAAGAACCCTGACACATAAAGAAGAACCCTGACACATGTCGTGTCAGGGTTCTTTGCATCTGTCCTGTTTTCAGGTGCAGGCTTGGGCAGGTCACAGGCTTGAGCGGTCAATGGCTGGATGACGGCTGGAGGCGCGCACTGCGCGACTCAATCAGAGACAGCACCTGTTCCGCTTCCGGTCCGCTTAACGGTTCCGGCTGAAAATTGTTCCAGAGAAAGCCTACGTCGTTTCTTTCAGTGGAAGAAGTGATCCGGCACGGGATCACGTTCGCAGAATCGATCGAAACGCCATCGGCGTCTACGCGAAAGACCACTTCATACAGCATCGTTTCCGGTTCTTTTGCAAGGCAGTTCCCGCCAAAAGCGAAATTGCCGAGGCTGTAGACAATCGGCTTCCCGCGATACGTCTCCATGCCCTGCAGAATGTGCGGATGCTGTCCGATGATGAGATCCGCACCGGCGTCAATGAAAGCGCGTGCGGAGGCGCGCTGCCATTCACTGGGCACCTGCGTGTTTTCCGAGCCCCAATGCAGATCGACGACCACAATCGTCTCAGGCGTTTTCCATTGCTGTATCTGTGCCAGCACGCGCTCGGCCACACCGTCCGTGTGCGGCGTGTCCTCACCGACAACGGCGCAGTCACCGATGATGACAACGCGGACCCCACGGATTTCTGTGACAAAGGGTGCAGATTCTTCCACGAGCCCGACGCCTTGCGCACGAAGCGCGTGAACCGTGTCTGTGTAACCTTCTTCCAGATAGTCTCCGGCGTGGTTGTTGGTCAACAGCGCAACGTCCACGGAAGCGGCGGGCAAAATGGCTGCAAAGGTCGGATCGCCTTTGAAGTGCCATTGCTTGTCCGCTTCTTCAGAAGCCGTGGTCAAAGTGCCTTCAAAATTCACAACGGTCAGATCATCCGCCTCAAAATGCTTTTCACCCGGTCGAACGGATACGAAATGCTTCGGCTGGCCTGGTAGACCGCCGGAAAATAGCGCGGTCCCTGAAATCCGTTGATCGCGCCAAAGCTGCAATCTCCGGCAAAGGTCATGCGGATTTTTTCGGACGCAGACGGCGGCTGCGTTACGGATGCGGGCTGCGTGCAGATGCTCAGGGAAATGTCCGCCAACGTGCCGGAGATACTTGTTTCACCGGCGCTCAGCGTACCGGATGGTTCCGGCTGTGGAGGCGCGGCGCATGAACTGAACAGAAAAACGGTCAGAGCGGCGCAGAAAAGGAATAGAGCGATTGTTTTTTTCATCATTTTTCTGAAACTGCTTCATACGCAATCTTGAGGGTTTTGATTTCAAACGGACGGAGCGTCAGCGGAATGTCTTTTGCCGTTTCCAGCGTGCGGAGCGGCTCTTCGAGCATATTCGTCTCCCAGACGCCGGTCGGTTCAAACGCCAAATGCAGCATCGTATTGGTGCGCCCGCCTTCGGATTCATAGATACGAAGGATCATCGCGCGCTCACGGTCTTCACAGGGCTTGATCGTTTCAATGACGGTGTTCAGATCGTCAATCGAGACGAGCGGCGGAACCGCCCGGCCGCCATGGACGGCAAGGTGTTTTTCGTTAAGCAGATAAGCCGGACGAATGACTGTTTCGGCAGAGAAGCCGCCGTCATGCGGCAGGAACGCGTATTCGCAGTAGTGCATACCGTGGTCACCGGTGTAGTCCGGGCGGCAGCCGCCGCGGTGCAGCGTCAGGCGAAGCTGACCGCCGTTGGCGGAAATCCCGTACTTGCAGTCGTTCAGAATGGCGACGCCATAGTTCTGTTCAGACAAATCGGTGTATTTGTGGTTCAGAACTTCGAATTTCGCCTGTTCAACCGACGTGTTGCGCGTGGTCGGGCGTTTCTGATAACCGAACTGAATCTCCTGGCGAACGAAGTCGGAGAAGACGTCTGTATCAAATGCAGCCTTCAGCAGGCGGTGATCGTCATTCCAGTCCATCATCGTTTCAAAGCGGACTTCCGGTGAATCGGCAAAGAAGATCATATCCTGCGTGACGGTGGATTTTTCGGTCAGACGATACGAACGGCGGATGCGGAATTCGACGCTGCCGTCAGAAATAACTTCTTCGCTGAGCAGCTTCGCATCCGGGTGGAATTTCAGTTCAACGTCGGCGTCGATATCCCAGTTGTCCCAGTTGGCCGGCACATCTTCAGCAATGAGGAAGGTGTTGAGCGGATAACCTTCGCCGCAGAGCTTACGCGCAGCCGTGCGATCATAGAAGGAGGAGATGGTGCCGTCATCGGTGAAGACGATGGTCGCGAACGGGGTTTCCAGCGTGCGGCCGTCGTAGACAAAGCGGCTTTCCGAGGTGCCGTCGTTGCATTCCTGCAGGGAGACAGAGGCATAGGGGGCGATGGTCACGCCGCCGACAGCCAGCTTTTCATTGCCGCGGACATCGGTCACTTTCTGCGTGCGGTAGCCGACAACGCCGTTTGCGGTGCTGTTCAGATAGAGAACATCGTTCCGTTCAAAGGATGAGGGGTTGTAAACGGTCAGCGTCTTTGCAGAATCGTCACGGCCGAGCAATGCATCTTCCTGACGTGCGGTTTCTTCCAGCAGCGCAGTCATTTCCTGCTTTGCCTGATGGTTTGCGCGCGGAATGCAGGTGCCGGGGAGGATGTCGTGGAACTGGTTGACGAGCAGGGTGTTCTGCAAGGCACGGAATGCCTCGTCCGTTGCGACGGTGTGAGCAGCAACGGCGCGGGCCACGGTCAGTGCTTCCAGATTGTGCAGTGCAATTTCAGCCAAACGGTTGTTTCGTTTGATTTCATGCTGGTTGGTCAGCGTACCGCGGTGCAGCTCCAAATACAGTTCACCGGCATAGGTGGCCGGGTTGACCGCTTCACCTTCCAAACGCTTCATGAAGTCGGAAACAGTGGTGTATTCATATTTCGGGCAGCCTTCCAGATCCTTGCAGCGGAGCGAATACTCGATCTGATCCCACTGCGGACCGCCGCCGCCGTCACCGTAGCCGAACGAGACGAGCTTGCTCTGCGAGACGTTCTTCTGACGGACAGAATCGTTGCCTTCTTTGTTGTAGAGCAGCGGCATCACTTCATGCGGCAGGGTGCCGATGTGCGTCTTGTTGAAATGCGCAAAGACTTTTGTGCCGTCGATGCCCTTCCAGTAGAATGTATCGTAGGGAAATGGATTCGTGTCGTTCCATGCGATTTTGGTCGTGAGGAAATAGTGGACGTCACAGCCCTGCATAATCTGCGGAATGGCGGCAGAATAACCGAACGTATCCGGCAGCCAGAAACAATCGGAGGTAAAGCCGAAATGTTCCCGGGTGAACCGCTGCCCCCAGAGGAACTGGCGGACCATCGATTCGCCGGACGTGATGTTGCAGTCGCATTCAACCCAGACACCGCCGTTCGGCTCATAGCGCCCCTCGGCGACCTTTTCACGAATGCGCTCAAACAGTTCCGGATAATGCCGCAGGATCATGTCGCTGTGGTAAGAAGAACTCTGAACAAATTTGTATTCTGGATACTGCTCCATCAGATTCATCTGGTTGGAGTAGGTACGGGCGCATTTTTTGACGGTTTCACCGATGTGCCAGAGCCAGGCAGTGTCCATGTGGCTGTGACCGATGAGACCGACATACGGCATGGTGGCGCCGCCGTTTGTTTTTGCCAGAGCGGGTGCCATAACGGCAAGCCCTGCTTCCAGCGCCGCATCAAAGGACGCGCGATCGACATCGAACGGCGAATAATAGACCGTTTCATGCAGCTGCACCAAGACGTTTTCAATGTCGGCACGGCGATAAGAACGATCATCCAGCGCCTCGTAGAGGCTGAGCAGCGTTTGCAGATCCAGCATGAATTTCGCAGCCAGTTCATTCCGGACGCAGAGATCCATTGTTTTATAGGCAAAGCGGAAATCCGGGTGCGGACGCGTCTGGAAGGGCGATTCACCCATGACATAGTGACCGGCGTAGAACTCAACCGCCAGCTCCAGCGTCTGTCCGGCTGTCGAATTCTTGGCGATCATATCGCAGTAGTGGTTGCCGTGGCCGGTGACAACGATCTTTGTCGCATAGGTGCCCATCGGCTTGCCGTCCACCCAGAGCATGGCTTCATAGCCGCCGACTTCCGGCCGGAGGAAAAGCGGCCGGCCGGCCAGTTCTTCCGGAACGGTGTACTGTGTTTTGAACCAGCAGTAAACGCCTTCACCGCCCCACATATCCCCGGAATCGACAGGGGTGTATTGAACGTCGGGTACGGTATGATACTGTTCGGGCGTTTCGAACTTTTCGCAGGGGAGAGAGCAGACTTTTTCAAAAACCATGGGGTCGAGCGTTTCACACAGACGCTGCAGCTTGGAAATACAGCGCTTGATCTGAACGGCGTTGAGCATGAGATACCAACCTTTCTAAGATTTCCATGTTCTGATAGGTATATTATAGCGGAAATCGACGATGAAAACAAGTCCGTTTCCGTGAAAAAACCAAACGTTATGCGGCTGCTGACGTCATATGCCGCCGGAAAGCCAGCCGGTCATCAACGTGCGTGAAGCGTCGGCCTCTGCTGAGTGATATTCATAACCAAGCGCCTGCCCGACGGAACGTGCGGTTTCATCAAACAGCAGCCACATTTCCGTTAAAGCCGCTTGGATGGAGCCGGAATCCGCAGCCGGGTAGGTTGCCAGCAGACGCTGAAACGTTTCTTTCGGCAGGTAACGGTCAAGATACTTGCCGCATTTGCCGGTACAGACGGAAAAATCCGTTTGTACCCCAGCCAGCCAGTCGAGCATCAAAAGAAGCATTGGGCGAACGGCGCTGTTCATCATATCCAGCGCATAGAGCGGCTCGCGGCGCAGAAGCCCTTTTACTACATACGGCGCGCACCACCAGAATTCATTGCAGCAGTTGTCATATTGCGGTTCTGTCGGTTTTTTGACACGGTAATCGCGGTCAGAGGTAGCGGGAACCGGCTTCAAAAGACCGTCTTTGTCGAGCAGCGGAACGGTCAGACTGTCGGAGCCATACTGTTTCTGCGCCTCTTCCAGAGACAGCAGCGTCAGGTCAATCCGCGTGCCGTCGGCAAACTGCATCAAATAGGCGTAGCGCACAGAGGGACGCAGTACGTCGTCGAATAAAACCGACGCATCCGGCTCCTGACAGACGGCCATTTTGCCAAAATAGGGGAGCCATGTTTTGTCTTGGACAAACGGCAGAACATCCTGGCAGACGTAAACAATGTCATAATCCTGCCAGATATCTCTGGGTGCCTCCGGATTGGCCCGGGAGCCGTTCATCCACACGGCGCGGATCCGCTCATACAAGCGGGCAAAGCCGAGGATCAAATCAAACATTTCCTGCTCGCTTCTCATAGGAACCTCCCAAACAAAAAATCAGACTGCCGCATACGTTGGACGGCAGCTTGAATTGTATCAGAAAACAGGGGAGAATGCAAGCGCGGAACGCTGAATATTCATTTTCACCCGCTTCACCCGGTGTGCGGGCTGTCAGCCAAACGCGCATTCGTACAGTCGGGCGGACGGCAGAAAATGACGGCATCAACCGAATGCGCTGTGAAAAAGAGTGTCTGCGGCGGTCAGGATACAAAAAGTTCAGAGTCATTCGCCTTTTTTTTACGGAAACCGCTTGCAATCCCGGCGTGATTTGTGTATAATTATCAGGATAGAATATCTTGGAGGAAGAATGATATGCTGAATTTGATTCATGTGTTCGACGCTGTAGCCGGAAACGCCAATGTGACAGCCGCAGCGACAGAAGCAGCCGAACAAACCAACAAAACAGCCAGCTGGATTCCGACGCTCATCATGATCCTTGCAATGGTCGGCATCTTCTATTTCATGATTATCCGCCCGCAGAAAAAACGCGATAATCAGGCGAAAGAAATGCGCAACTCCATCAAGGTCGGCGATGAAATCGTGACGATCGGCGGTATTTGCGGCAAGGTTACCAACGTCAAAGACGATACGGTTACGATCCTTTCCTCGGAAAGCAAGATGACGTTCCTGAAAACCGCCATTGCTTCCGTCGATTCCAAAGAAGAAGAATAAACAATCACCTGCTTCCCGCATGAACCGGGCTCGGCCTGCATACAGATGAAACACATCATTCTGTACGGAGGTGAGCTTCTGTGGAAGCAAACAGCAAACAGTCCGGCTTCCTGCACCGCGTGAAAGGGCTTGCCATTGCGGCGGCTCTGGGCGTTGCTGTCGAAGTGCTTGCAGCGGTGGTTTTCGCATGTATCGGCTTGAAAACCGGCCGGTTAAGCGGCGTGGCAAATGCCTGTCTCTATGTGGGCAGCCTTTCCGGCGGCTTTGCCGCAGGGGTGACGGCAGCCAGAAAGGCGGGCCGAAACGGTCTGCTGAACGGGGCGCTTGCCGCATTGATCTGCGCGGTGATGACGGGGCTTCTTGCGTTGATTCCGGCTGGCTCCTCAGAAGCAGTCTGGCCGGTTTCCGCAGTAGCCGGGATCATCGGCGGTTTGGTCGGCGGCCTAATCGGCGTCAACCTCTCCGATTGATCAAATCATCAACCTGCAAACCGGATTGAACCTGAAACTCTGCAAACAAATTCTACAAAGCAAACTCTACAAAAAGGAAGATATGACAATGAAACACATCAAAACGCTGAACTCGAAGAACCTCCGCAAAAGCGCCGTGAAGGGTGGCTGCGGCGAATGCCAGACCTCCTGCCAGTCTGCCTGCAAGACCTCCTGCACCGTCGCCAACCAGAAGTGCGAAAACAGCGACAAGTAATCTGCTTTCTATGGGGGCCGCACAAGGGCAACTGCCTTTGTGCGGCTCAGCCTGTTTACGGGCAAAACGCGCCGGCATCCGGCCGCGAATTTTTATGGACTTGGGGATAATCTCAAATGGCTCACACATCGGTTCACACCTATGAATTGCTCGGCCAGTATATTGCGCTGGACATTCCGAGCGGCGCAGTCCATGTGTTGGACAAGCTTGCTTACGACCTGCTGCGGCAGCTGACGCCGCCGCTTTCCAAAACGTGCCCGGCATCCGTTTATTCGGCGCTGAACGCATCCGCATCCGAGATTGACGAGGCATATGCGGAGCTGTACAGCCTGTACGATGCAGGTCTGCTCTTCTCCGAAGACGATTATGAGCAGATTGCCGCAATGATTGACCCGCATCCGCCGGTCAAAGCGCTGTGTCTGCACATCTCGCATGACTGCAACCTGCGCTGCAAATACTGCTTTGCGGGGACGGGGAACTTCGGCGGACAACGGATGCTGATGCCGGCGCAGACTGCGATTGACGCAATGGAGTTCGTCCGCAAGGCTTCCGGCGCACGGAAAAACATTGAAGTGGATTTCTTCGGTGGGGAACCGCTGATGGCCTTCGATACGGTCATTCAAACGGTGGAATATGTCCGTGCCCGCGAAAAAGAGTGGGGCAAGAGCTTCCGCTTCACGCTGACGACCAACGGCCTTGCACTCGATGAGAAAAAGATGGACTTCATCAACCGTGAAATGTCCAACGTCGTTCTGTCGCTGGACGGCCGCCCGAAAGTCAACGACGCGCTGCGCTGCGACATCGCCGGAAAAGGCAGCTATGCCCGCGTGATGCCAAAACTTCTAAAGATGGCGCAAAGCCGCAATGGGAAAGACTATTATGTCCGAGGAACGTTTACGCGCCTGAATCTCGACTTTGCAGAAGATGTGCTGCATCTCCGGAACCTTGGCTTCAAAGAAATCAGCGTGGAACCGGTGGTTACCACCGATCCGGCACTCGATTTTACCGAGGCGGATCTGCCTCGGATTTATGCGGAATATGAACGGCTGGCAAAAATCATGCTCGATCGCGCCGGTACCGATGAGACGTTCCGCTTCTTCCACTTTATGATCGATCTGGAGCAGGGGCCCTGCGTCATCAAGCGTCTCCGCGGCTGCGGCGCGGGCGCGGAATACCTCGCGGTCACGCCGGACGGCGAACTCTACCCGTGCCACCAGTTTGTCGGCAATCTGGACTTCCGGATCGGCACAATTTATGAGCCGGATAAACTCAATGAGGAACTTCGGACGAAGTTTGCGAAGCAAAACGTCTATTCCCGCAGCGGCTGCCGGGACTGCTTTGCCCGCTTTTACTGCTCGGGCGGCTGCTCTGCGGCAAACTTTAACAAAAACGGCGACATTTCCAAGCCGTATGCGCTCGGCTGCGATATTGAACGCAAACGTGTTGAATGCGCCATCGCGCTGAAAGCGACGCTGGCGGTTCGTGCAGAAGAAGAGGCGCAGGCATGATGCGGATTGGATTTGTCGGCGGCGGAAAAATGGCCAGTGCGATTTTATCGTCGCTTCTGAAAAACGGCTGTGATCCAAGCAATCTGACGGTCAGCGACAGCAGCGAAGAGGCGCGCGCCCGTCATGCTGCGGCTGGCGTCTGCGTGACGGCAGACAACGCGGAAGCGTTTCTGCGGTCGGATCTTGTTTTTCTGGCGGTCAAACCGCAGCACATGACGGAGGCACTGGCCGGGATCGGCCGGGCGGCCGACGGAAAAACGGTTGTCACCATGGCGGCCGGCATCCGAACGGAGACGATCCGCTCGCTCTGCCCGGGCGCGTCGTGCGTCATCCGCATGATGCCGAATACGCCGATGATGCTCAACCAGGGAACCATCGCTGTGGCGTTCAACGACGCCGGTGCGGACGATGTGAAGGCAGTCACCTCGATTCTCTCACAGGCCGGCGAAGTTTTCCCAGTGGATGAATCGCTGATGAATGCCGTGACGGCACTGTCCGGTTCGGGTCCGGCCTATTTTTACCGCGTCGCCAAGGTGCTGGCGGATGAAGCGGCCGTACTGGGCATCCCGCGTGACATGGCGGTCCGCATGGCGGCCAAAACCATGGCTGGCGCAGCGGAAATGATGCTCACCGCCGGAAAAACGCCGGAGGAACTCCTGCGCGATGTTTCATCGGCAAAGGGAACAACGGTGGCGGCGCTGGAAGCGTTCGACGCTTTCGGATTGGATGAGGCGCTGAAAAAAGGCGTCGATGCGGCCAACCGCCGTTCCGAAGAGCTGGCGAACGCATAAGCCCCTGCATCCCTGACCCGTTTTGTGCGCCAGGCACCATGGATCCGCCGTGCAATGGCTTGAATGAAATCTCCGACTCCTGAATATATTGAACGGGAAACGGAGGTGAATGGTATGCGGCATGAGGCAGGACGTCAGAAATGCATGATTTCCGACGGCGGCGCTGCACTGATCCTGTGGCTCGCCTTTGCGGCGGGCTGTGCTGTTGGGGCGGTTTGGGCAAGCCGAATCTCGCCGGCGGCGGCAGAGGAACTAAAAACAGGGCTGGATGCCTCTGTTCAGGCGGCGAAAGCCGGAACCATGCAGACCGGATTCTGGCAGAGCCTCCGGGTTCTGCTGCCGTGGACGGCTGCGGCCTGCATTCTCTCGGCATTTGTTTCGTGCGGCGTGACGCTGCCGCTGCTCTTCGTCGGGAAAGGCTGTCTCGCCGCGTATACGGTTTCCGCCGTGCTGGCGGTGCGCGGCCTGCGTTTGGGCGCGGCGACGGCTGGCGCGGTCTGCGGCGTGAAAAACCTGCTGCTGCTGCTTGCGCTTGCAGCGGCATGCACGCCGAATTTTGCCAGAACCATTCGTCGAGAGCGGCGGCATGCAAACCGGCGCATTTATGCTGCGGATGAAATCTATGGCCGCTCTATCTGGCTGTCACTCCTGCTGACCACAGCGGCAGCCGCAGCAGATGTCTATCTTACACCGGCATTGATGGCTTTGCTCAACCACTGAGCGGGCCGAATGCTCTGAAAATGGAGACATGCAAATGAGTTTTCTGAGACCGAATTACAATAAACCGGGCCGCGGCGTCGAAAAGGACGAGCCGCAAGGCTCTGCTTTTGTCCGCTATTTCAAACTGTATTTCCGGAACTTTTCCAAAATGCTTGGCTATGGCGTCATCTATGCAATCGTTCTGCTGCCGCTTGCCTGCGTGGCGGCCTATGTTGTATTCAGCGTGAATCCGGAAGGCGTCACGAAATACATCCAAACCATCCTGGACGGGATGAACAGCCTCGTCGCCGAAACGGATAAGTTCTTTATCCCCGGCTCTTGGCTGTATGTCCTGCTGAGCATTGTTTCGGTTGTTCCGACGTGGGTTCTGCTGCCTTTGGCGGCAATTTCAGCCATCTGCATCGGTCCGCTGAACTGCGGCATCGTCTACTGTATGCGCAACCACGCGCGCGAGGAACACGCATGGTTCTCGGATCTCTTCACTCGGGCATGGCGGAACAAATGGCAGGGGCTTGCGTTTGGAATTCTCGATCAGGCTATCTGCCTGAGCCTGATCATTTATCTCGTCTCGCCCGGCACGCTGGGCATGCCGGACTGGGCGTTTACCTACTGCCGGATTCTCTGCGTCGCCGCATTTGTGATCTATATGATCATGCGCTGGTATATCTACCAGATGATTGTCACGTTCAACCTGGGCTTCCGCGGCCTGATGAAAAACGCGTGGATGTTTGTCATCCTCGGCTTCGGCCGCAATGTGGCGGTCGCTTTTGGGAGCCTTGCACTGATGGCGCTGGTGCTTGTTCTGCCGATGTACGATATGCGCGTCATGGCATTTTCCATGCTCTTTGTCCTGCTGTTCTTCTGGAGCATGCTGATGTTTATGGCGGTGTTCGGCACCTATCCGGTCATGCACCGGTATCTGGTTGCTCCGGCACTGGAAGAACAGCGCAAAGCAGAGATCAAACGCCGCAAAGCAGCCGGCGAACCGCTGGACGATCTGGAAGACGCAGCAGCATCTGAAGACGGCGAAAAAAAGACAGATGCAGATGAAGAATCTTCTGAAAATGACTCGATTCTCGATGACGATGACTAAATGACACGCTGAAACCGAATACTATCATCAAAAATACGAGAATTGTTACAGAAGAGGCGGAAAATTTATATGATTTGCGCCTTGCAAAATTTTCCTGTTTGCGGTAAAATTGATCTACAAGAACGAATGGAGGAATCAAACTATGTCTGTCAAAGTTGCAATCAATGGTTTTGGTCGTATCGGCCGTCTGGCATTCCGTCAGATGTTCGGTGCTGAAGGCTATGAAGTCGTCGCAATCAACGACCTGACTTCCGCCAAAATGCTGGCCCACCTTCTGAAGTATGACTCCACCCAGGGTAACTATGTTGCCGCTGGCCACACGGTCGACTTCCACGAAGGCGAAGGCGAAGACAACTACATCGTTGTCGACGGCAAAAAGATCGTTATCTACAAAATGCCGAACGCCGCGGATCTGCCGTGGGGCGAACTGGGTGTTGACGTCGTCCTCGAATGCACCGGCTTCTACACCAGCAAAGCAAAGGCGCAGGCGCACATCGACGCCGGTGCCCGTAAAGTCGTTATCTCCGCTCCGGCCGGCAACGACCTGCCGACGATCGTTTACAACGTCAACCATGAAACGCTGACCAAAGACGATACCATCATCTCCGCCGCATCCTGCACGACGAACTGCCTCGCCCCGATGGCCAAGGCTCTGAACGACCTTGCACCGATCGAATCCGGCATTATGTGCACGATTCACGCTTACACCGGCGACCAGATGCCGCTCGACGGCCCGCAGCGCAAAGGCGATCTGCGCCGTTCCCGCGCCTGCGCAGTCAACATCGTTCCGAACTCCACCGGCGCCGCAAAGGCCATCGGTCTGGTCATTCCGGAACTCAAGGGCAAGCTGATCGGCGCTGCACAGCGCGTTCCGACCCCGACGGGCTCCACCACGATCCTGAACGCTGTTGTCGACGGCAACGTCACCGTTGAACAGATCAACGAACAGATGAAGAAAGAAGCAACCGAATCCTTCGGCTACAACACCGACGAAATCGTTTCTTCCGACATCATCGGTATGCGTTACGGCTCCCTGTTTGATGCCACCCAGACCATGGTTCTGCCGATCGAAGGCGGCAAGACCCAGGTTCAGGTCGTCTCCTGGTACGACAACGAAAACTCCTACACCAGCCAGATGGTCCGCACGATCAAATACTTCTCCGAACTGAAGTAATTTTTCTGTCAGGAAAACCGCGTTTTCTCCTGAAAACGCATTGTGAAGCAGAGATTCTACCGAGTCTCTGACGGATCGGCACCTGACAGAATGAACCGGTTATCATGAAAGCGAGTGATGCCAGGCCGAAAGACCGCGCATCACTCGTTTTTTTATGACAAAATCGAATAGAAAGCACAGAAAGACTGCATAGAAGGAATGATGAACATGAAAAAGGGTATGCTCGTTGTGATTGCCGCATTCTTTTCGCTTGTGCTATGCGCCTGCGGAACGCCTGAAATCACAGAAACGCAAATCCGCGAGGACTTTGGCCGATCTGTCAAAGTGGCAGGAAACCGTCTGAAAGTTGAAAGTGTGACGGTTGATAAGATTGCTTCAAACGAAGAGAACGATCAATCTGAGGCAAAGGTCACCATTGAAGCGGCAAACGATACTGCCCGCTTGCGCGGCTGCTATGCCATGCAGTTCCGCCTGCTGGATCAAAAATGGACGCTCGACAATATTGATGAAGCGCGCGAGGATGGCTGGCAAATCGAACCGCTCAGCGGCGTGCCGCAGAATGAGGCTGAAGCACAGGCCGGCAAAGGCTTTTCAGTGGTTGATGCAACACAGAATTTGACAGGCGGTCAATGTTCCTTCCGGCTTCAAAAAAACGAAGACGACCTGTATTGCAGCAAGGTGTCTGAAGTCGGGCTGCTCTATCGCTTCGACACGGATACACTCGTATGGGTGCTGGATGAAACCGATAAGGAAATGGTCAGCACCGAGTGGGACATTCTTGGCATGTGGGAAACAATCCCGGTTTCCGGCACATATACAAGCGGCTGGAGTGCCAACATTTCAATTGAAATCACCACTGTGAATGCGGAAACCGCGCATGTAATCGCGAATGCCAAGGGGGTTGGCGGCAAGATTTTTGAAGCGGATGTGGCGCTGGATCCTGTCTGCGGAATCAACTGCTTCATTGAGAACCCTTACGACGCATGGGAATCCTTTACACTGGTCATTGCACCGGACGAGGCAAAACTGGAGGGGACAGGCATGCGTTCCGCAGAAAAGCTGGTTAAATCCGATTCGCTGGAAAAGCCTGAATTTGAAACGCCTGCCCTGACCGATATGACCTATTCACTGGATGAAATAAACCGAACGGCAACGATTCGTGCGTATAAGGGCAGTGCATCATATCTGCAACTGCCGGAACAGATCGATGGCTGCACGGTTACAGGCATCGATCAGCAGGCCTTTGGCTGGAATAAGAAACTGGTTGAAATCATTCTGCCTGAAACGGTAGAACACCTTGGTGACGAAGTCTTCCGCCAGTGTGTCAATTTGAGACGGATTACGCTTCCGGACGGCTTGATCAGCATTGGTGCACAGTGCTTCGCCGGCTGCAGCAGCTTGAGTGACCTGACGCTGCCGGCAACCGTCGAACAGATCGGAAGCTATGCGTTTGAAGGCTGCCTGCTCGACCATTTGGTGCTGCCGGAGAGGGTCATTGAAATCGCCGACGGTCTGTGCGCGGGCACTCCGCTTCTTTCCATTTCGATGGGCGATCAGGTCACATCTATCGGCAGCAAAGCGTTTTCTGGATGCGATTTCCTGAAAACAATTGACCTGCCGGAAACGGTTCAGACCATTGGCGACAAGGCTTTCTATGCCTGCGAACGGCTGGAATCCGTTGCAATGGGAAATCAGGTGACTGCTATCGGCGCCGAAACATTCAGAGCCTGCAAACAACTGACCGAACTGGAGATTCCGGACAGCGTAACGGCTCTGGGAGACAACCTCTTTACAGGCTGTATCGCATTGAATCGCGTCAAACTGCCAAACGCCTGTGCGGTGATTCCGTTTCAGTGTTTTGATGCCTGTACATCCTTGGCCAGTGTTGTCATTCCGGAAGGCGTGCAGACGATTGAAGGTTACGCATTTGGGAACTGTGAGAGCCTGAACACAATCTACCTGCCAAAATCCTTACGGAAAATTACAGGCTCTTTTTCCGGCTGTTCGTATTTGACGACAGTCTACTATGCGGGTACAGAAGCAGAATGGAAGCAGATCGATATCCCTCGCCGGGAAGGAAACGGCAGCATTCTGGATGCGACCATCAAGTATCAGACACAGCCGTAAGCAGATCAAAACCGTCTGAGTTCGTTCAGCAGCGAAACAGACCGTCCCGCAAAAAGCCGCCCTTCTATCGTGGAAGGGCGGTTTTTTGGACAGCACTTGAAAGTGCCGCCGTTTTATGCTATCATAACAGCAATCCATGCCAATGCCTCGGTGAAAAGGAGTACGCCATGCAATTTGATGAACTTGCCGTGCTGGTCAAACCGGCCTCCGGCCTCTGCAATATGGCCTGTACCTATTGCTTTTATCGCGATGCCGCGCATACCCGCGGCATCATGCCGGATGCGACGGTACAGGCGCTGCTCGAGAACGTCTTTGCACATACGCGCAGAAGCGTCACCTTTGCCTTTCAGGGCGGGGAACCGACGCTGGCAGGGCTGGATTTCTACCGGCGCTTTGTGGAACGTGTGGAGGCACAGCGCCCAGCAGACATGACGGTTTCCTACGCACTGCAAACAAACGGCATCGCATTGGATGAAGCGTGGGCGTCCTTCCTCGCCGAAAATCGCTTCTTGGTCGGGCTTTCCGTCGACGGCACAGCGAGCATCCATGACAAATACCGGCAAACCCCGAACGGAGCGGGCACCTACCTGCAAGTCCGGCAGGCGGCGGAAGCTTTGCAGGCAGCCGGCGTCGAGTTCAATATTCTGACCGTCGTCACAAAAGACCTCTGCCGCCAAGCCAAAAAGATTTACGCCGACTTCAAACGGCAGGGCTTTTCCTGCTTCCAGTTTATCCTCTGTCTTGCGCCGGAGGAGGCGCCGGTGCAGCCGTTTGTCCCGACGCCGAACGACTACGCCAAATTTCTGATCGATCTGTTTGACGTCTGGTATGCCGATTGGCGCAGCGGGCAATACCATTCTGTCCGATACTTTGACAATCTCATCCGCATCTGCATGGGTCAGTCCGCGGAACTTTGCTCGCTGCGCGGCGCCTGCTCCCTCCAGCTGGTGGTCGAAGCCGATGGCGCCTGCTATCCGTGCGACTTTTATGTCGCGGAACCTTATCGACTGGGCAATGTGAAAGACGCATCCATTCGGGACATGCTGCACAGTGCGGGGGCAAAACGCTTCCAGCAGCCGGCGCAGACGGCTGCTGAATGCCGGACCTGCACATATGCGTCGCTCTGCGGCGGCGGCTGCCGCAGAGAACGGTTCGGCGGCTCGAAAACGGTCTACTGTGAGGCCTATCGCCGTTTCTTTCAAGCATGCCTGCCCAGAATGCTTGCGGTTGCCGCCGGGGTTCGCCGCACAAGGCAAAGCGAAATCTGACAGAAGGGAAGTATATCCGATGGATCGAACATATCAAAAACTCATTCGCCTCGGAATCGATCTGGCGCCGCTCGGCATCGAACGCCGGACGGAAAACATACCATATTTCTGCACACCCAAAGGCGCATCCATTCTTGGCTGGGCCGGCGTCGACGGAATCCACTATTGCCGTATCCGCGGATTTGGCGACATGGTTTTTGCCGTTAGCCCGATGAATGCGCCTCGTTTTGTCCGGCCGATTGCCGAAAATTTTACCAGCCTGCTCCGCCTGCTGCTTGCGTGCGGCGATGCTGCGCTGCTGGAACAGGCATGGCAGTGGGACGCCGCACAGTTTGAAGCAGCCCGTGCGGAAGATCCGCAGACAGAAGAACAGAAAAGCGTGCTTCAGACGCTGGCGGCGCAGTTTTCACTGGAACCGATGCCGGATCCGTGGCAATATGTCACGAACCTGCAAGCGGCTTTTGACTTCAGCCGCATTCGATATACCGAAGAAATCGATGACCCCGATATGAATCCGGACGCCAGCTGGTTCCCGAAGGAATGGAAAGTCTTTTATGGGGCTGATTTCCTGGCGCGTTCCGCCAACAGACAGCGCCCGGGGAAGGCGGTTCCCATCCGCAAACAGTTTGCATGGGCCGGTCATACATGGGTGATTCCGGCGGTGTATGTGTGCAGCAAAGGCATTGTCGTCGATTTCTGTATGCAGTCGGACGCAGGAACGAACGTCCATTTTGAGCCGCAGTTAGAAGTCAACGGAAAAACGCTGACAGCGGCATGCAGTTTCGGGATCGTCTTCAGCCCCGAAGACGATGACCCGTCAGAGGCCGCATGGGTGCTGGAGCACTACGGTCTGGATCAAACAACCGGTTGGCAGATCACCAGAGCCGCCTTTGCGTGGCGGAGCAGAAAACCGGCCGGTATCCGATCCGTTTCGCTGACGTTGATTCCGTTGCCGGTTTCGGTTCCGGGGCCGCATTTTTGCGTACATGCACCGGGTGATACGGTTCTGCTGCAAGACCCAACGAAGGAAACGGTTTATACCTTGACGGTACAGGCCATCGAACGCCAAACCCTCCCGCAAACGTGTTTTGACGCGCATGAATGCTTCTATCCGACGCATTTCACCGCCATGCGCTATGCCATTTCACCGGAACCTGCTGTGCCGTTTCGGATTGCAGACTGCGACGAGGGCGATCGGCCGATGCCGATTGTCCCGCCGGATCCCCTCCAGCCGGAACCATCATATGCCGCTGTCATCGGCATTATCGGCGGTGCCGACGGGCCGACCGTGCTTACGCTGGGGAACAGTGACAAAGCGTGCCATACGGTTTGTTCCGCCCTTCATTTTGAACCGACGGAACAGGACCCGGAGTGGCAGACGGTCTTTTATGAACAGCTGTATGCAGTCTTTCAGACCGCATTGCTGCCCATTGACGAATAGGGTTGCCGATCAAACGAATCCACAGACAATGAACAAAGCAGAGCCGCCGCACGAAAACCGTGCGGCGGCTCTGCTTTGCGCAAGCCCCTCAAAAAACAGGACGGCAGACTTGACAGCAGCTTGAAAGTGTGGTATAATTCATTAGTAATAAAACTAATTTCTTTTGGGAGGGATTCGATGTCAGAACCTGAGAAGAAAGAGCAGAGACGACCCTGCTCACCGGAAATGCTGACGCCTTCCATGCTGCTGAACGATGTCTCGCACCTGATCCGCAACAAGATGCGGCGAGAGGGCGAAGCCTCCGGGATGCGGCAAGGGTACCGTCGAATCATGTTTCATCTTGCACACGGAGATGACGGCGGCACGCAGCAGGATCTGGTGCGCCGCACCAAACTGAGCGCACCGACCATCAGTGTCGCCCTCAACCGGATGGAGGCGGAAGGCTTGGTAAAGCGCCAGTCTGACGAACGCGATATGCGTGTCACACGCGTCTGCCTGACGGAAAAAGGCCGGCAGCTCAACGAAAATATGCAGCGTCTGGTTCAGGAAGTGGAAGATGATGTCCGAGGCGATCTGTCAGAGGAAGAAATTGCGCAATTCAAATCCACGCTGCTGAAAATCAGGCAGAGATTGATCGAAAAAGGCGGTTCACTCGATGAAAAAACTCGTTAAATATCTGAAACCCTATTGGTTCGTCGCGGTGATGGCGCCGATTTTCATGATCGGCGAGGTCTTCGTCGACTTGGCACAGCCCAAACTGATGAGCAAGATTGTCGATGAGGGCGTACTGCTCGGCAACCTGAAACTCATCATTCAAACGGGGCTCCTGATGCTTGGACTGGTTGCTGTCGGCGGTACCTGCGGCGCCATGTGTACGGTCTGCGCCGTCCGGGCGTCGCAGAGCTTCGGCAACGATTTGCGCTGCGCCGTTTTTTCGCGCGTGATGAATATGTCGCTCCAGCAGACAGACCGCTTTACGACCGGTTCGCTGGTGACCCGTCTGACCAACGACGTGACCATGACGGAAAACTTTGTCTCCATGGCGCTCCGAATGTTTGTGCGCTCGTTTATGAGCTTTGCAGGCGGCATTGTCATGATGCTGACGCTGGACGTCAGCTTTGCACTGGTGCTGGCCTGTGCGCTGCCGATTGAAATTGTCATCATGGCCATCATGCTGAAAAAGGCATACCCGCTTTTCCAGCAGGTGCAGACGAAGCTGGATAAGGTCAACTCCGTCATGCAGGAAAATGTCAGCGGCGCACGCGTCGTGAAAGCATATGTGCGGGAAGACTATGAAACCGAGCGATTCCAAAAAGCCAACGGCGAATTGTGTGCCGTCAACTACCGCGTTTCGCGTCTGCTGGCGCTGATCAGCCCGCTGATGATGCTGTTCATGAATGTCGGCGTCATTGCGGTCATCCTGATCGGCGGTTATCAGGTGGAAGCAAGAACCATCCAGGTCGGCGCCGTGATGGCGGCCATCACCTATATCGTTCAGGTGCTGAACTCGCTGCTGGCGGTCGGCATGGTTTTCCAGATGGTATCGCGTGCGTCTGCCTCCGCAAACCGTCTGGCAGAAGTGCTGGAAACGACCCCGGCCATTGTCAGCGGAACCAAAGCGGCCGAAGGCCGCGGCGAAGTCGAATTCCGCAGCGTTTCTTTTGCGTATCCGGAGGCACAGGGCGAACCCATCCTGAACCATGTGTCGTTCCACGTGCGGCCGGGTGAATTTGTGGCCGTTCTGGGTGCAACCGGCTGCGGGAAAACGTCGCTTGTCAACCTGATTCCGAGATTCTACGACGTAACAGAAGGCGCTGTCTGCGTAGACGGACAGGATGTCCGCAGCCAGAATACGGACGTTTTGCGTCAGAAGATCGGATGCGTCCTCCAAAAAAGCGAACTGTTTTCCGGCAGCGTCATGGATAACATCCGCTGGGGGAAGGCAGATGCGACCGATGAAGAAGTCATGCAGGCCGCCAAAATTGCGCAGGCAGATGACTTTGTCTCCAATCTGACCGAAGGCTATCAGACTGTGATCGGCGAGAAAGGCGCGTCGCTGTCCGGCGGCCAGAAACAGCGGCTTTCGATTGCACGCGCATTGGTCCGGAAACCGGAAATCCTGATTTTTGACGACAGCACATCTGCACTCGATTTGGGGACGGAAGCCCGGCTCCATGAGGCGCTTCGCGAAAATCTGAGCGGGACGACTGTGATCATGATTGCACAGCGCATTGCAAGCGTGCGAAATGCCGATCGGATCCTGCTTTTGGAAAACGGAACCATTGCCGCAGAAGGGCGGCATGAGGAACTCCTGAAAACCAGCCCGCTTTACCGCGACATCTATGCGTCGCAGCAGCACAGCACGGAGGTGATGTAACGTGGCAGGAAAACAATCTTCCCAATCGGAGCGCCCAGTGGTGCCGATGCGCGGCCCGGGCGGACCGGGGCGCGGACCGGGCGCCATGCGTGAAAAACCGAAAAACGCCAAAAAAACGCTGCGGCGTTTGGTCGGATACATCGGCGGCAGCAAATATCTGCTGATCACCCTGCTCGTAGTTATGCTTGCCGCGACGCTGCTCTCGCTGGCGGCGCCAACCCTGCAGGCAAAGGCCATCGACGCCATCGCGATTGACGCGGCAGACTGGGCGAATCTGTCCGTTCACATCGACAAGCACACACTGGTCCGGACGCTGATTGTCATTGCGGCGGTTTATCTGCTCTCTTCCTTGTTTACACTGCTGCAAGGCGTCTTTGCCGCCAAGCTGACCCGCTCAACGGTGCTGAAGCTGCGCGGCGACCTGTTTGCACGCATTGAGCATCTGCCGCTCCGCTACATCGATACGCATAAACACGGCGATATCATGAGCCGAATGACCAACGACGTGGAAAACATCTCGAATACCATCTCCAGCTCCATCGCTTCGCTGTTTTCCGGCGTGCTGACGCTGGTCGGTACATTGGCGATCATGCTCTGGTACAGCCCGATCATGACGCTCATTTCGATGATTACCGTTCCGCTGACGCTGCTGGTCGGCGGAAAACTCGGCGGGAAAATGCGCAAGCTGTTTGCCAGCCAGCAGGCGATTCTCGGCAAACTGAACGGTCAGGTGGAAGAAATGGTCACCGGCCACAAAACGGTGACAGCTTTCGGCCATGAAAAGCAGGCGATCCGGGAGTTTACGGAAGTCAGCGGCGAAATGCGCAAAACAAGCATTCGCGCACAGGTCTTCGGCGGCGTCATGGGGCCGCTGATGAACTTCCTCGGCAACCTGGGCTTCCTGCTGATCGCAGGATTCGGCGGCTATTTCGCGCTTCAGGGCATGATCAGCGTCGGCATCATTCAGGCATTCATCATCTATGCACGGCAGTTTACGCGGCCGATCAATGAAATTGCAAACCAGTATGCGCAGATTCAAACGGCCATCGCCGGTGCAGAGCGTGTCTTTGGCGTCATGGATGAACCGAGCGAGGTCAACCTCGGCACACTGTATCCGGACAACATCCGTGGGGAAATTGAGCTGAAAAACGTTGTCTTTTCCTATGTTCCGGGCGAACCGGTTCTGAAAGGGCTGAATTTGACGGTCAAGCCCGGGCAAAAAATTGCGATTGTCGGCGCGACAGGCGCCGGGAAAACGACAATCGTGAACCTGCTGACCCGTTTCTACGACATCGATTCCGGCGAGATCTTATTGGATGGCATGAATATTCAGGATATCGAACGGAATACCCTGCGGAAAAACATCGCCATTGTTTTGCAGGATACGGTCCTCTTCTCCGATACCATTGCCTACAACATCCGGTACGGCAAGCTTGACGCATCGGAAGAAGCTGTGCACGCAGCAGCCAAAGCGGCGAATGCAGACGGGTTCATCAGCCGTCTGCCGGAAGGCTATCAGACGGAGCTCTCCGAGTCCGGCGGCAACCTGTCCGGCGGCGAACGCCAGCTCATCGCCATTGCACGCGCGGTTCTGGCGGATCCCAAAATCCTGATTCTGGACGAGGCGACCAGCTCCGTGGATACCAGAACCGAAATGCACATTCAGGAAGCCATGATCGCGCTGATGAAGAACCGCACCAGCTTGATCATTGCGCACCGCTTGTCCACCATCCGCGATGCCGACGTGATTGCCGTCATTGAAAACGGCGTGGTTGCAGAAGCCGGAAATCACGAAGAATTGTTGAAGAAACAGGGCGCATACTACCGCCTGTATCAGAAACAGTATGCAGGAATTGCAACCTGATTTGCGGGAAAACGTCAACCAGACCGGATAACAGAACAAAAGCGCTGCCCAAACGGCCGAAAAACGCCGCTCGGGCAGCGCTTCTTTGACGGACGGATTGACAAATACAGCGTAAAATAGTATAATAAATTGGGATGGTTCGTCATCGCCTTGATGGCAGTTGGATGGCGAAACAGCGTATCATCATCTGATATAGAAAAGAGGAATCCCAGTGCCGCGTTTTTTTACGGATCAGCCGATTGTTCCCGGCGTGCCGCTGACGCTCGGCGGAGAGAATGCGCATCATATCTCGTTTTCGCTGCGGATGCGCGTCGGCGAAAGCCTTGTCGTTTGTTCCGGCGGCAAAGCGTATGACTGCGTCATTCAGGCGTTTTCTGCGTCAGAAGTGACGGTTGCTCCGGAACGCGAACGCCCGGAGACGGAACCGGCGCTGGCTGTCTCCATGATGATCGCACTTTCAAAAGGGGACAAGCTGGATTTCTGCATTCAAAAATGCGTGGAACTCGGCGCTGCGGAGATTATTCCGTTCCGCTCGGAGCACTGCATTGTCAAAGGCAGCAGCGTGGAGGCCAAGGGAGAGCGCCGTCAGAAAATTGCCGCAGAGGCCGCGAAACAGTGCGGCAGAGCCGTTGTTCCAACGGTCTGGCCGGTCTGCTCATTCGATGAAGCGCTCAAACGCGGGCAGGCGGCGGATTTGCGCCTGTTTTGCAGTGAGCTGCCGGACGCGGCCAAACTGTCTGACGTCCTGCACAACATAGAACGCAAAACCATCCATACTGTCAGCGTCTTTTCCGGCCCGGAGGGCGGCTTTGCGCAAAAGGAGTTTGACAAAGCCTCTGAAATGGGATATAATATGATTACACTCGGCAAGCGTATCCTTCGCTGCGAAACGGCGCCGCTTTGCGTGCTGTCCGCCTTGATGTACGCTTTCGGGGAATTTTAGCATCAAAAATCGACCATATTGGATCGATGACACGATATTTTTGACGGCGCCGGCCGCTTTTTGCACAGCGGCACAGGCTGCGGTCAATCAACCAGGAGGATTCCAACATGCGGAAAGTCAATCAAAAAGCTGCATCCGCGCCCAGAACGAAAAAGCAGACAGAAGATCTGACCACCAATAAAATGCTGCTCGTTTTTGGCGCTTCAACCGTCTATCTGTTCCTAATGACCCTTTTCAAAAACGGCGCGGTCATGATCGGCCAAAGCCGCCCGGCGGCTGCATCGATCTGCTATGCACTCCTTGGCCTTGTGCTGCTCGCACTGGTTTCCATCGGCCTGATCGATTATTACCGGAAGCGCCGCGCAGGCCGCTGCCCGCAGTACCGCTTGGTAAACGGCTTGAATATCGCGCTGGCATCGCTGACGGTCTTTTGCTGCTCTGCAGCGCAGTATCTGCTTGGCATCGGCGATATGGGCATGAAAGTAACCTATCTCGTTGTGATTGCCGCGGCGGCGCTGTCTGTGATTTACTGGATTTTCCGACGGGAATGCTTCCTTTCCATGCTGGTTCTCGGCGTCAGCGCGATCGTTTACTATCTGCTCTACCGCCTGCCGTACGCATTCTCCATCTGGATGAACGCCTGGAAGTTTTTGAGCGTCGTCTATGCGCTCGCGCTTGCCGCCGGTGCAGTTGTCCTCTTTGTGCTCAAACGCAGCCGGGGCATGCTGCGCATTGGAAAGCGCACTGTCCGCTTCTTGGATGCAGGCTTCAACTACTGGCCGGTTTTTGCGGCATTTGCCTTTGCTGCACTGGCCTTTGCAGCCGGTATTCTGTTCGGAACGTCTTGTTTCTACTATGCGGTGTTTGCATCAGCAATTGCGCTGGTGGCCTACGGTGTTTATTCGATTCTGCTGCTCATATAATTCGATGAACAGGTTTGCTTCGTATCACAGGAAAGGGGATTCCATATGCCTATGCTGAAACCGAAAGTCTCTGCAAAAGACGAAATTGTCCTGAAACCGTTCCTCCAGAAAATGGTGGAGCGTTTCCCGGCCGATTATGCCGGCGCACCCGAAAAGCCGGCGGCCTCGCCGCTGCCGAACGGTTCCGCTTCCAACTGGTGCCGCGCTGCGGATGGTGCTGTCTGGCTGGCCAATGACCGCGGCGTCGTCAGACTGGCGGACGAGTCTTATTTCCGCGACAATGTCCAGTATTTCAACGCGCCGCGGTATCTGGCGTCTGACGCAGTCACAGCGATCTGCCCGGATGAATCCAACGGCGTCTGGGTCTGGACGGACGCAGGTATTTCACATCTGTTCTATCAGGAAATGACCATGGCGGAGAAAGCCGCCGTCTATGACGAACGTGTTTCGCTCCGTCAAACGCGGCACGGCTTTGTAACGGATGCAATTTTCTCCAAAGAAGGCGATTTCTCCGTCGTCACGCATGAAAGCTCTGACAACGACGGCCTGTGGACGGCGATGTATGCTGCAGGCGCGTGCTATGAATACGCAGTGACGGGCAGCGAATCGGCGCTGAAACGGGCGACAGAAGCGACAGAGGCCGTTCTGAGCCTCGTAGACGTGACTGATATCCCCGGCTATTTTGCCCGCTCGTTTGTAACGGCAGGCGAAAAGCTGCCGGATGACGGCTTCTGGATCACCAAGGAAGGAACCGATGTCATCTGGAAGTCCGATACGTCCAGCGACGAAGTGGTCGGCCATTTCCTGATTTACCTGCTGGCGCATGAGTTCCTTCCGGATGAAGCGCTCAAGGCGAAAATCCGCCGCATTGCCGGCGAAGTGGCCGGGTACATTGTCGATCACGACTATTACTTTATCGATGTCACCGGACGCCCGACGCTCTGGGGCAACTGGAACCTCGATTATATCAACGGCCGCGGCTACGAAGATACAGCGCTGAACGCAGCCGAGCTGCTGAGTCACATTAAAGTTGCCGCCTATCTGACGGGAGATCCGCGTTTTGAAGCGGAATATCAGAAGCTCGTCCAGCTGGGCTATGTGGATCTCTGCTGTGAATACCTGTCCCGCAAAGAGCCGACCATCAACTACTCTGACGAAGAACTGTGCTATCTGACTTATCTGCCGCTGATTCTGCTGGAGACAGACCCTGCTCTGCGTGCGAAGTACAAAGAGGGAATGGGGCAGTGGTGGCAGAACATTCAGCGTGAGCTGAACCCGCTCTGGACCTACATCTATAAGCTGATTGATCCGGAACTCGATTACGACATGGAAGGCTGCCTCTGGACGCTGCGCCGCCTGCCGCTGGATCTCAGAAAGTTTGCGCCCAACAATGCGCACCGTGATGACTTGGCCTTTGACGACAGCATTGACCGTCACGGCTATCACCAGATGGTGACGCTGCTGGCGCCGGATGAACGCCGCGTCATGAAATGGAACGGCAACCCCTTCGGTCTCGGAGACTGGGGCAACCCGCTCGAAGAAGAACCGGGCACCATCTTTACCTTCCCGTATTGGCTCGGCCGGTACTATGGCTTCCTGAAAGGCGAATAACATTTCAGCCCAAAAGCGCTTCGTTTGCAAACGAAGCGCTTTTTTATATACGCAAAAGAAAAGCGGTGGAAAAGCATTTGCTTTTCCACCGCTGAACTTGTTTGGAAACAGAGAAGAATTACTTCTTCATGGCTTCTTCGACAGCAACTGCGCAGGCGACAGTCGCGCCGACCATCGGGTTGTTGCCCATGCCGATCAGGCCCATCATCTCAACGTGCGCAGGAACGGAAGAAGAACCTGCAAACTGCGCGTCGCCGTGCATTCTGCCCATGGAGTCGGTCAGACCGTAGGAAGCCGGGCCAGCCGCCATGTTGTCCGGATGCAGGGTACGGCCCGTACCGCCGCCGGAAGCAACGGAGAAATACTTTTTGCCGTTTTCGTAGCTCCACTTTTTGTAGGTACCGGCAACCAAATGCTGGAAACGCGTCGGGTTCGTCGAGTTACCCGTGATGGAAACGTCAACGCCTTCATGAATCATGATGGCGACGCCTTCCTGGACGTCGTTGGCACCGTAGCACTTGACCTTCGCACGGTCGCCTTCGGAGAACGGAACTTCGCGGACGATTTTCAGTTCGCCGGTCGCAAAGTCATAGTCGGTTTCAACGTAGGTGAAGCCGTTGATGCGGGAGATGATGTAAGCGGCGTCTTTGCCCAGACCGTTCAGGATGACGCGGAGCGGGGAAGTACGAACCTTGTTGGCGGTCAGAGCGATTTTCAGCGCGCCTTCCGCGGCAGCAAAGGATTCGTGACCGGCGAGGAAGCAGAAGCACTGCGTTTCTTCGCGGAGCAGCATGGCGCCCAGATTGCCGTGGCCGAGACCGACTTTGCGGTTTTCAGCAACGGAGCCCGGAATGCAGAATGCCTGCAGACCGATGCCGATGGCCTCAGAAGCATCTGCGGCGTTGGCGCAGCCCTTCTTGATGGCGATTGCACAGCCGAGCGTGTATGCCCAGACAGCGTTTTCAAACGCAATGGGCTGTGTGCTCTTGATGATCGCATTGACGTCAATGCCCTTGGAGAGGCAGAGGTCTCTTGCGTCCTCGATTTTTTCGAGACCGTATTCGGCGCAGACCTTGTTGATCTTGTCGATACGTCTTTCGTAGCCTTCAAACAACATTGCAAAAGCCCCCTTTCTCAGTTCTTGCGCGGATCGATGTAGGAATCCGCACCGTCAAACCGGCCGTATGTGCCGATGTTCTTTTCATAGGCTTCCTTCGGATCGACGCCGTCACGGATGGCCTGCATCATTTTTCCAAGGTGAACGAATTTATAGCCGATGATTTCCTTGTTCTTATCCAGCGCGAGCTGCAGAACGTAGCCTTCGGACATTTCGAGGTAACGCGCACCCTTTGCTTTTGTGCCGAACATGGTGCCGACCTGGGAACGGAGGCCTTTGCCGAGGTCTTCGAGGGAGGCGCCGATCGGCAGACCGCCTTCGGAGAAAGCCGTCTGGCTTCTGCCGTAAGCGAGCTGCTTGAAGATTTCGCGCATTGCGACGTTGATGGCGTCGCAGACGAGGTCGGTGTTCAGTGCTTCCAGCAGCGTCTTGCCCTGCAGGATTTCAGCCGCCATAGCCGCGGAATGCGTCATGCCGGAACAACCGAGCGTTTCAACCAGTGCTTCTTCGATGATGCCGTTTTTGACGTTGAGCGTCAGCTTGCAGCAGCCCTGCTGCGGCGCGCACCAGCCAATGCCGTGGGACAGGCCGGAAATGTCGGAGATCTGCTTGGACTTGACCCATTTTCCTTCTTCGGGAATCGGGGCAGGACCGTGATCGCAGCCCTTGGCAATGACGCACATGCTTTCAACTTCGTGAGAATAATTCATACGTCTGCTCCTTTTTATGCTTCTTTTGGTACTCTGACCGGGAATGCAAATTCCATTATTGTCTATTATACCATAC
>CAJLFQ010000026.1 GCA_905205975.1 uncultured Eubacteriales bacterium
CGGACAGAACCGCACGGCGCTTTTTCTGCATTGGACGGATTCTTTTGTTTGACGGAAACGTTTGGCGGAAAATCCGGAAAAAGCGCAGTCACGTTTCATGAAAAAAAGGAGGGATTCCATGCGCATCAAGCATGCGCGCCGTCTCAGCCGGCGGCTGGCAGGCGCGGCGATCGCGGTTCTGGCGGTTTTCACGCTGGTGACGGCGGAGGGCGAAGCAGCTGCATCGCCGGTTTCCTGCCGGCCGGTGCGTCTGGAAGCCGACTATCTGGTTCCGGTCGGACGGACAGTCGGCATCAAGATCCGGTCGGGCGGCGTCATCATCACGGCGCTTTCGACGGTGGAAACGACGGACGGGACGGCTTGTCCAGCCAAAGAGGCAGGGCTTCAGCCCGGCGACATCATCACCCGCATCGACGGCGCCGCCGTCAAAACGGCGGAGGCGCTTGTCTCCGCGGTCAACCGGCGATCCGGCGCCGTGGAGCTGACCGTTCAGCGCGGCGAAAAGACCGTCCAGTGCCGGCTGACGCCGGCGAAAGACCGCTCCGGCGGTCAGCGGAAAATCGGCGCCTTTGTCCGCGACAGTCTGGCAGGCATCGGCACCATCACGTTTTACGACCCGCAGAGCGGCGTTTTCGGCGCGCTCGGGCACGGCATCAGCGAAAGCGAAACCGGCATGCGGATGCCGCTCGAAACCGGCACGCTGATTTCATCGACGATTACAGGCGTCCGCCGCGGCAAGCGCGGCGAGCCGGGTGAGCTCGTCGGCTGCTTCGACCTCGCGAAGGACGCCGGACAGCTGTACAGCAATCTGGATACCGGGCTGTTCGGCATGCTGAGCCGGCGGGAGCTGTATCCGGAGCTGCTGTCGGCGGAGCCTGTCCCGGTCGGGCATGAAGGAGACGTCCGCCCGGGCCGCGCGGAAATTCTGGCAAACGTTTCCGGCACAGCGGTGCAGCGCTATGAAATCGAAATCGTGCGCGTGCTCAGCAGGGAGCGGGAAACAAAAAACCTGTATCTGCGCGTCACCGACCCGGCGCTGCTTGCGGCGACGGGCGGCATCGTTCAGGGGATGAGCGGCAGCCCGATTTTGCAGGACGGCAAGCTCATCGGCGCGGTGACCCATGTGCTGGTCAGCGACCCGGCATACGGCTACGGCATTCTGATCGATCATATGCTGCATACGGCAGGCGCCGAGGCGCAGCCGGACGCGGCGTAAATCCAGCCGCACTGCAAGGCACAGCCGAAAGGCTGTGCCTTGCACGGCTGCTGCGGGTCAGAGCGGGCGCTCAAGAATTTGCCGCTGCACATGAAAGCCGCACTGCTCATAGCATGCGGCGGCTTCCCGGTTGAACCCCCAGACGTTCAGCTCAACGCGAACGCAGCCCGCCTGTCTGGCAAACGCCGCGGCGAACTCGATCAGGGCGCGCCCGACGCCGCGGGAACGGCAGTCCGGGCAGACGAACAGGTCGTCGATCCAAAGCGTCCGGCACGGGCGCACCGGCGGGTGCTGATCGGCAGCGCGGCACTGGCAGAAGAGATACCCGGCACAGCGCCGGTTCGGCAGATCCGCGATGAAAATGCGCTTGTTTGGATCGGAAGCAATGGCTTCCAGATCGGTCTGCGTATATTTTGCGCCGCTGTCCAGAAAAATATCCGGACGGCCGGCGCGGTGGAGCGCCGCAATGGCGGCGAGCATGGCAAGCACGTCCGCGCCGTCAGCGGGCGTAAACAGGCGAATGTCAGCCTGCATCAGATACCGCTTCCTTTTCAGCAGAATTCAGCAAGGATCCGTGTTTCGAACAAGCTTCAGCCGTTCGGCGCAGGCATATCGGGTTCACCGAGCAGCCGCAGGCGTTTGCGGATGCGCAGGATGCTGCGGAGGACGTACGCAATGCTTGCGGCACCGAGCAGCAGCCCGGCGAGGTAGAGCCAGCTGTCGGTGTTCTGCGCGAACAGATCCGTAAAATAAAACGCACCGTTGCCCAGAAACAGGGCGATATAGAGGAGACAATACAGCGTGCCGGGGATGTTCAGGAGACCGGCCGTCGTCAGATTGCTCTGTGCAGTGTGCAGGCGTCGCACAGCCGCCGGGCGGCCCTGCGACGGATGCGGCAGACGGCTGTCCGCCGGGGCGCAGAAATAGCGCTTGCTGCCGAAGCGGCCGAGGTACTCCCAGCCCTGATTGCACAGCTCAGCCAGCTGCTCCGGAACGTCCGGCTCCGAGCCGATGTACTCAACGGCATAGCGCAGGTTCTGCGGCTCCGCACGATGAAAGCGATAGATGCACGCGCCGGCAGCCGCATAAAGCTGCCAGCCGCAGGCGGCGCGCTTGGCAAGCCAGCGTTCTTCCTGCGTCTGCGACCAGCATGCAAAGTTTCTGATGCGGTCCTGCGCATCCGGTGTGCGTTTTTTTTCGCCCTTCATCGTTTTGGCACCATCCTTTTTCCAACGGCATTTTTCGGCTGCATACGCGCCGATAAAATCCGGCGACGATTCTATTATATGTTTTTCGGCGATAAAGTCAACGGGGAAAGTGTAAATTATTCTGCGGATATGCACAGAAACGCTTTCGGACGGATTGCGCTGCACATCCATTTTCATATTGACAAAGACCGGCCGGCATGATATAATAATTATGCAATCAAAATAAAAAAACCGGATCGAAAGAATAGAAAGGCGGTATTTGCCATGCGCAGAAAGAAACTGTTCTTTTTGGCAATGGTCAGCCTGTTGATCTTCACAGGATGTACCCCGGGCAGCAGCAAACAGCCTGAGACCACCTCTCAGGATACCGGCGGGATGTATGCGGCGCCTGCATATCTGGAGGAACTCCGGACAGAACGTTCCCGTCTGGAGGCAGAGATTCTGTCTGCGGAAGGCGTGACGCCGGATGGACCAGTTTACTATATTTCGCCGGACGGAGATGATCTGTCAGACGGTCTCACGCCGGAAACAGCATGGAAGACACCGGAACACCCTGTTTTGACCGGAGCCACAGTGCTGTTTGAACGAGGCGGCGTGTGGCGCGGCGGATTTACGGCACAGGCGGGCGTGACATATTCTGCTTATGGCGTCGGTGAGAAGCCCTGTATCTATGGTTCGCCGTTTGATGGCGCTGCTGCCGCGGGCTGGGATGAGGTTTCGGAGGGCGTCTGGCGATATCGTGAGCGGATCACAAAGGACGTTGGCGGTATCTTTTTTGACGGCGGCAGGGAACGGGCGGAAAAAGTTACGGTGAATTATGAGAATCCGGAGCCGGTGGATCATGTCACCAGAAACCGGTTTGACGGATATCGCAGTCTTACGGAGGATCTGACATTCTGGCACGATCTCGGCGGCCGCATCGAATGCGCTGAAGATGAAATCTGTGACGGCGCTGAAACGGACGGGCAGGGATATCTGTATCTTTGCTCAACGGCAGACCCGGCGGAACGGTTTTCGGAGATTGAGTTTCTGATGAGAAAAAATGTCATCGATATTGCCGGAAACAACGTGCGCATTGATAATCTGACGATCCGTTACGGTGGAGCGCACGGCATCGGAAGCGGCGCTGTGAAGGGACTCCACGTTACGAATTGTGTCATTGAGTATATCGGCGGATCGGTACAGTATTATCAGGATGGCAGACCGGTCAGATTTGGAAACGGTGTCGAAATCTGGGGTCGGTGCGAAGATTATATGGTCGATCATTGCATCATCCGCGAAATATATGACGCGGGTGTTACACATCAATACAGTGGAGGAGACGGTTCCTGTACCATGCGTTCCATCCGGTATACGAATAATGTGATCACCAGCTGCACCTATGCTGTCGAATATTTTATCGGACCGTCCAACAGCGGCAAAACGGCGCGGCGGTATATGGAGGACGTCGTAATCCAAGGCAATTTCCTGGGGTTTGCAGGGAGCGGCTTCGGCAGCGGAAGACCCGACAAGGATACGCCTGCGCTCATCAAAAGCTGGGATACGCTGAATGCGGTGAAGTCAGCCAGCTTTATCATCGAGGACAATACGCTGATGGTATCGACGCAGAATCTGATCCATATCTGCGCGAACGAGGCAAGCTCCCTGCCCCTTCTGCGCGGAAACGTTTTCATTCAGGAAGACGGCGGAATGCTCGGTCTGTACGGAGAGATTCCTGCGCAGCAGGAAAAGATGTCTGAAGAAGCGGCAGCCCGTGAAGCATATGCCGGAAATGCGTTTTACTGCATCGAACACAAATGAAATGGCGAAGGCTGCTGTGCTTTTCTGCACAGCAGCCTTTTTTGACCAAAACGACGCCGGTTTGCATAAAACTGAACGAATTACCCCAAAAAACTGCAATTCTGCTTTTTTCACCACTCTGCAAGATATATATATCCGCTCAATAATATTTGTTTTTTTGGTTTTTCGAATTTTTCAGCGGCTTTCTTTGAGTTAACAAACGCTTTTTCATCCGCTAAAATAAAAAATAGGTGATCCAAAATCACCCATCAAATTCAGGGAGGAACACACAAATGAGCAAAAAGCTCCGTTTGCTCGCTCTGGCGCTCGCCGTGCTGATGATCGTTCCGATGATCTTCGCCGGCTGCACCAAAGACGACGGCAAGAAGCCCGACGCCACCACCCCGGCTCCGACCCAAACCACGACTGCCCCGTCCACCCAAGGCACAAAAATGACTGAGCCGACCGACGATCCGAACAAGATCGACCTCGACGGCTACGAGTTCCGCCTCGGCACCACGTGGCATGATGGCCTTTCCACGGTCGGCAACAGCACCGAAGGCACAGCGCTCTACGACGAACTGATGGACATCTACGCCGAAATCGAGTCAGAGCTGAACTGCACCATCGTCGCAGAAGGCAACACCGTTGAATCGGCAGACCTGATCGCGGCTGCTGTCGGCGGCACGAAGCTCGGCGACTTCATTACGCAGAAGCAGAACGTCTGGATTCCGCTGGCCATGATGAACGGCATTCGTCCGCTCGATGAAATGGTTGACGCTGGTCTGGACCTCTACAATGACAATGTTTTCAACCAGTATTTCACCCAGATCACGAATCTGAACGGCCACACCTGGGCGCTCGACGTCATCGGCAAATTCTCCGGCGCTCCGCTCGGCCATTTCTACGCATTCAACAAAGAGCTGACCGAGTCTGTCGGCTACCCGGCTGAAACCATTTATCAGGCGGTCCGCGACGGCAAGTGGAACTATGCGATGATGCTGGAAATCGCCGGCAAAATCACAAGAGACTCCGATAATGACGGCAATTATGACATCTACGGCATCGCCCTCGACACCGACGGCAACGAAGTCTGGACGAACGGCACCGGCCCGATCGTCTACAAGGACGGCAAATGGGTCGCCAACCTGACCGACCCGCAGCTCATGCCGGCGCTCGACTTCATGTATGCGCTTTCCCAGCCGGAAATGACGATTCCGGTCATCGGCGACACCGCCTCCCGCGGCCAGCGCCGTACCAACTTCTATGAAGGCAGAGCCGGTTTCGCAGGTCTCTACGGCGGTGACTTCGGCAATACGCAGCTCCTCGAAATGGCGGGCAACGGCAAATTCGGTGCGGTCCCGATTCCGAAGGGTCCGAACGCGGATCATTACATCATGAACTATGTCGACGTTTCCTACTTTGTCTGCCAGACGGCAAACACGGATTGGGAAAAGAGCGCCAAGGTCATGAATGCACTCGGCGCCCGCCTGACCGACTGGGATGCCTATAAAGACGCCATGCTCCAGAAGATGAACGACGAAGAAGCCATTGAAATGATCTTCGATTATGCAGTTCCGAACGGTATGCTGAACGTTGCAAAGTGCTCCGACGAAATGTATCAGCTCACCCGGAAGGGCTTCTACAAAGCCATCTACGAACTGGCGCTGACGCCGGCAGCCGCTGCCGAAGCCTATCAGGATAAGGTTCAGGCGGAACTGGACAACGTCTTCCAGCAGAAGTAAGTTTCGATTATCCAACAACCTGTAAAATGATTTTGCCGTACAGTGCGCGAGATTTGATCGCGCGCTGTACGGCATTTTTTGTGGAATTCTGTGACGGTCGGATGGGATTGGGATAGAATACTGAATCGATGAAGGGAAGACAGATCACCCATCGGTGCGCTCGAAAAAACGCGCGGGCGTCAAATGCACCTTTCCCTCGGCGCATCCCCGAACTTCGACCTCATCCGGGTTCGCTTCGCTCACCCGCCTTCCCCTGCTCAGGGGGCGCAGGCATTCCTGCGAAAAGCCCGCTGGCTCATGAACCTTCCCTTTTGCCTTCGCTTTACTGCAAGAGCCCGTTTACAGCTCAAACAGCGAAAACTGGCTGCTGGACGGGATGGCGCCGAAGGCGCCGGCCATGCGGAGGGCGTCGGTGATCGCCAGCGAGCTTCGGCGGCACCGGGCGGAAAATTCTTCGATCGACGAGAACGGACCCTTCTTCCGTTCCTCGGCGATTTCGGCGGCGGCGATGTCGCCGAGGCCGGGAATCGCACGGAACGGCAGGCGCAGCGCGTTCTCCGCCGGATAGACCTTGAAATAAGCCGGTTCCGAATCGTAGATATCGACCGGCAGGAACTTGAACCCGCGCAGGTAGTATTCGTGCGCGATTTCCAGCGTGCGGCGCAGTTCCTTGTCGTTCTGCGTCATTTTGCCCGACGGAATCTGGTTGATTTCCGCCAGCTTCCGCAGAACCGCGTCATCGCCGCCGATCATGGCCTCATTGTCGAGGGCGACCGCTTTGATGGAGAAGAACGACCCGTAGTAAGCGAGCGGGTGATAGACTTTATACCAAGCGATCCGGATGGCCATCAGAACGTAGGCCGTGGCATGTGCCTTCGGGAACATGTAGCTGATCTTATTGCACGAGTCAAGATACCACTGCGGCACGCCGTGTTCGAGCATGGCCTGCTCCCACTCGGCGGTCAGCTTTTTGCCGTCCGGCAGCCGTTTCGGCTTCCGGACTTTTTCCATGATCGTAAACGACAGCTTCGGCTCCATGCCGACGCTGATCAGGTAGTTCATGATATCGTCGCGGCAGCAGATGCAGTCTTCCAGCGTCATGCCCATCTCTTTGATCAGGACTTCGGCATTGCCGAGCCAGACGTCTGTCCCGTGGGAGATGCCGGAAATGCGGATCAGGTCGCCGACGGACTTTGGCTTTGCATCGTCCAGCATGGCCCGGACGAAGCTCGTCCCGAATTCCGGGATGCCCAAGGCGCCGTTCTTGCCGGTGATGGCGTCGCCCTGAATCTTCAGCGGCGCGTTTGTCGTGAACAGGTCCAGCACCTGACGGTCGTCCAGCGGGACGTCTGTGAACGGAATGCCCGAGTTGTCCTCCAGATAGCGGAGAACCGTCGGGTCGTCTTTGCCGAGGAGGTCGAATTTCAGCAGGTTCGTATCGATGGAGTGGTAATCGACGTGCGTGATGATCGTGTCGGCGTCGGTTTTGTCCGCCGGGTGGCAGACCGGGCAGAATTCATAGATTTCCTTGCCCTTCGGCACGACAATCAGCCCGCCGGGGTGCTGGCCGGTCGTCCGTTTGACGCCGACGCACCCGGCTGCAATGCGCGCTTCATCCGTTTTGGAGAATTTTTTGCCCGTTTTTTCCTCATAGCTTTTGACATAGCCGTATGCCGTCGCCTCTGCGACGGTCGAAATCGTCCCTGCGCGGAAGACGTTGTCTTCGCCGAACAGCTCGATCGTGTGCTGATGGGCTTTGGCCTGGTATTCGCTCGAAAAGTTCAGGTCGATATCCGGGTCCTTGTCGCCGTCGAAACCGAGGAAGGTCGCAAACGGGATGTCGTAGCCGTCTTTAATCATGCGGGTGCCGCAGTTCGGACAATCCTTGTTGGGCATGTCCGGCCCGCAGTCGCATTCGGGGTGGAACTCTGAATACTGGCAGTTCGGGCAGCGGTAGTGCGGCGGCAGCGCGTTGACCTCGGTGATGCCGGAGAAAAACGCGACGATACTCGAACCGACCGACCCACGGGAGCCGACGACATAGCCGTTTTCCTCACTGCGGGCGATGAGCTTCTGCGCGAACATGTACATGACGTCGAACCCGTGGCCAATGATGGCGTCAAGCTCCTTCTGCACGAGGTTCTGCACGATCTCCGGCAGCGGGTCGCCGTACATCTTGTGCGCGCGCGTCCACGTCAGATTGCGAAGTTCCTCGGCGGAACCGGGCAGCTCCGGCGGATACAGCCCGTCCGGGAACGGCTTGACCGTTTCACACCAGTCGGCGACTTTGTTCGTGTTTTCAACGACGACTTCGTATGCCTTCTTCGGCCCCAGATAGTCGAACTCGGCCAGCATCTCCTCCGTCGTCCGCAGGTAGAGCGGAGCCTGTTCGTCGGCATCCGGGAAGCCTTCGTTCGTCATGATGACGGCGCGGTAAATCGCGTCGTCCTGATCCAGAAAGTGGACGTCGCCGGTTGCGACGACCGGGATGTTCAGCTCATCGCCGAGCTTGACAATTGTCCGGTTGAAGTTGATGAGATCGTCGTGCGTGAAGCGGACAGTCTCTGTTTTGGATTTTTTATACCCGCTCCGCGTCAGGAATTCGTTGTTGCCGAGCGGCTGAATTTCGAGGAAGTCGTAGTATCGGGCGATTTTTTTCAGCTCCTGATGCGACTTGCCGTCGAGCATGGCGCGGAAAAGCTCTCCGGCTTCACAGGCGCTGCCGACAATCAGCCCTTCGCGGTACTTGTCCAGCTCATGGCGCGGGACAATCGGCTGCTTCCGGCGGTTCATGTATTTCAGATGCCCGTAGGAGACGAGCCGGTACAGGTTGACCAGACCGGTGCGGTTTTTGGCGATCAGGATGATGTGGCGGACGGGCAGCGCGCTCAGCCCGGCGCCGCCGTAGACGTTCTCGCGCCGCCGGTCGGACATGCGGGTGTTGATGGCTTGGACGCGTTCGATGCCCATGTCTTTCATCCGCCGCAGAAATTCGATGAAAATCAGCGCCAGAATGCGCGTGTCCTCCGAGGCGCTGTGGTGCCGGAATTCCGGCAGCTTCAGCCCTTCGGCGACGACGTTCAGCTTGTGCCGCGGCAGATCCGGCAGCAGCGTCCGCGACAGCTCCAACGTGTCGATGAACGTCATGTCCCACGGATTCCCGTCTTCTGCGGCGACTTTTTCGACGAACGACGTATCAAACTGCGCGTTGTGCGCGACGACGATGCGGTCGCCGCAGAACGCGCGGAATGCCCGCACGCCCTCCGCCGGGCTGACGGCGTTGGCGACGGTTGCGTCGGAGATGCCGGTCAGCTCGGTGATAAACGCCGGAATCGGCCGGCCGGGGTTTGTATACGTCTGGAACGTGTCCACGATTTCGCCGTTCCGCACCAGAACGGCGGCGATTTCGGTGATGGCGTCGTTCTGCGGGTTCGTCCCCGTGGATTCGATGTCAAAGCAGATGAACTCGCCGTCGAGCGGTTCATCCGCCGAACCGCGGACGATGGTGATGTCCTGCATATCGTTGACGAAATAGCCCTCCATGCCGTAGAGGACCTTGATGCCCTTCGCCGTGTGGAGCGCTTCCGGATAGCCCTGGGTCACGCCGTGGTCGGTGACGGCGATGGCGGTATGCCCCCACTTCATCGCGCGGTCGATCAGGTCGTGCGCGGAGGAGACGCCGTCCATGCGGCTCATGGACGTGTGCATATGCAGCTCGACGCGCTTTTTCTCCGCGTTGTCCGGCCGGATCTTCTCTTTGGCGATGTAGAGGTCGATGGGCTTCATCGTATAGTCTTCGTAGAAGCGGTCGTATTCCATTTCGCCGCGGATGCGGAGATACGTCTTCCCGGCATCCACTTTCTGCAAAAGCAGGTCGGCGTCCTCTTTCGGGAGGATGCGCTTGACGCGGACGGAGCCTTTTTTATCCGTGACGTCCATGTTGATGACGACGGAGCGCCCTTCCTGAATCTCGCGCGTGTCGATGGCGAAGACCTTGCCCTCGATGGCGATGCGCCCGGTCTGATTCGGCAGGTCGCTGATGGGGATGCTCGGTTCGCCGAACGGCTGACCGATCAGGATGTTTTCTTCCGGGATGTCGGTCGGCGCAGGCGGACGCGGCGTCCTGCGCTGCGGCTGTGCGCGGTCGCGCTTCGGGGCGCTGTGCTGCTGTTGTTGCTGCGGCTGCGGCGGAGGCGGCGGTGCAGCCCGTTTTTCTTCGGCCAGCAGCTTCGCCTCATAATCCTTGAGCTTTTTTTCGTCCTGCTGCTGTGTGCCCGCCACGCAGACGACCTCGCGGCGAACGCCGAAGCGTTCGCCGATTTTGCGCGCCAACGCTTCGACGCATCCGAGCGATGCCAGAATGACCTCGGCGCCGCCCTCGGCGATCAGCTGCACTTTGCCGCCGGTTTCGGTGACGCTGCACCGGCTCAAGGCGTGCGCGCAGGCCGGGGATTCTTCCGCCAGCTCGTCGAGCAGCGCCTGCACCCCGGCAATCGAATAAGCCGACGGCGAAAAGACCGGCGCAATCCGGACGTCACAGCCGTAGGCTTTTGCAATGCCCGCCGAAAGCTGGTGCAGCGTTTCGGCGTCGCAGTATGTATCGAAACGGATCGTCAGCGCGATCTGTTTTTTCTCTTTGTAGAGCGCAAGCCGCTCGATCAGCGCGGGTTCAATCAAATCGCGCAGCTCCTGTGTTTCAGGGGTATAGCGCGGCAGCGCCAGTTTGAATGCTTTGGTCTGCATGAAAGCTCCTTTCGGGCTCTTTCGGCTTTTGAAGGCGGGGGATGACGGGCCGCGCTCAGGCGCGCCGGCGCAGCTCGGCCTCCAGCCGCCGGAATGCTTCGTCCGGCGGGAACCGGCCGATTGTTTCGCCGCCGGCAAACAGCAGAAAATCGCCGTTGCCGCCGGCCAGACCGACGTCGGCTTCGCGGGCTTCCCCCGGGCCGTTGACGGCGCAGCCCATGACGGCGACGGTCAACCGCTTGTCCGTTTGAATCGAATCGGCGAGCGCTTCGACGGCGGCGCAGACGGATTCGAGATCGACGCATGTCCGCCCGCAGGTCGGGCAGGAGACGACGCGCACACCGCTCTCCAGCCGGTCGGCGGCGCGGAGAATCTCATAGGCGGCGCGCGCCTCTTCGAGCGGGTCGCCCGTCAGCGAGACGCGGATCGTTTCGCCGACGCCCATGGCGAGCAGGCCGCCGATGCCCGCGGCGCTTTTCAAAAGGCCGCGTTCGCCGCGCCCCGCTTCGGTTACGCCGATGTGGAGCGGATACGGGAACCGTTCCGCCGCCAGCAGGTTGGCGTGGATCGTTCGTCCGGCGTCGCTCAGCTTGATGGAAAGGCAGATGTCTGAAAAGTCGCACCGTTCGAGCATTTCAATGTGGCGTGCGGCGCTTTCCACGGCGGCCTCCGCCGTGACGCCGTACCGTTCGACGAGCGAACGCTCCAGCGAACCGCTGTTGACGCCGATGCGGATGGGCACGCCGCGGCTGCGGCAGGCGGCTGCAACCGCCCGGACACGGTCTTCCCCGCCGATGTTGCCCGGGTTGATGCGGATTTTATCGGCGCCCGCGGCGACGGCCTCGATCGCCAGCCGGTAGTCAAAGTGGATGTCGGCGCAGAGCGGAACAGGCGACTGCTCCCGGATTCTGCCGAACGCCCTGGCAGCCGCCATGTCCGGCACGGCGAGCCGAACCAGATCGCACCCGGCGCCTGCCAGCGCGCGCACCTGTGCGGCGGATGCTTCGACATCGGTTGTTTTCGTATTCGTCATCGACTGGACGGAGATGCGCGCGCCGCCGCCGATGGCAAGCGTGCCTGCGTGAATCTGCCGCGTCTGCCGCTTTGAAAAGTCTGTCATTTGTTTTGTTTCACCGTCTTTGTTCTGGTTTCGGATGTTATTTGTGGATCAGCCGGGCGATATCGTTGTAGGTGACGTAGACCATCAGCAGCAGGAAGAGCAGCAGCCCGGCCAGATGGATGTAGTTTTCATACTTCGGGTTCAGCCGTTTCCGCCCGAACAGGCGCAGAACGAGCTCGATCAGCAGGAAGAAAATGCGTCCGCCGTCGAGCGCCGGAAGCGGCAGCAGGTTCATAACGGCCAGGTTGATGGCGATGAACGCGACAAACGTCCACAGCACGCGGTACTGCCCGGTTTTCGCCACCGTTGTCATTGCGGCGGTGATGCCGACCGGGCCGTTCAGGTCGCCCGTCTTGACGCGCCCCTTGAAGAGGTCGACGATGCTCATGCGGATCAGGCGGACGTAATCCGCCGAAACGGCGAAGCCGTAGCGGATCTTGGTGAAAAAGCCTGCCCGTTCGTTTTTCATGTTGAAGCCGTAGCGCAGCTGGTCGCTGCCTTCAAACGTCCGCGGCGTCAGCGAGACGTCGCGCAGGGTGACGGTTTCCCCGTTCCGCTCCACGGTGATCGTATACGGTTTGCCTGCATAGCGTTCAAAGAGGAAGGCGATGTTGTCCGCCGTGTAGACGCGTTCGCCGTTGATCTTGACGAAGGTGTCCCCCGCCAGCACGCCGCCGTTGGAGCCGCCCAGCTCCGCCGGGAAGCCTTCAACCGTCGTTGTCGTCAGCGTTTTGTTCGGGATGAGCAGCAGCAGGATGATCACAAGCCCGAACAGGAAGTTCATAAACGCCCCGGCAAACAGCACGATGAAGCGCGCCCACACCGGCTTGTTGTTGAAGGCACGGCTGTCGTCTGAATCTTCGTCTTCGCCCTCCATCATGCAGGCACCGCCGACCAGGAAAGCGCGGAGCGAAAAATCCGTTTCGCCGATCTGAAAGCCGCACAGACGCGGGCCGAGACCGATGGAAAAGCCGTTGACGCGGATGCCAACGGCCTTTGCGGCAAGGAAATGCCCCATCTCATGGACCACGACGAGCACGCCGAAAATCAGAATTGCAAGCAGAATCTGCCAGACCATAGGTTCTGTCCTCTTTTCCCGGGGGGAAACCCGTTTGATCTCCGGTCAGCGCCGGAGTGCCAATCGTTCGACCGCTTCCCTTGCCTGCCGGTCGGCTGCAAACACCGATTCGACACCGGTGAGCGGTTCTGCGGCGCACGCTTCGAGCGCGCCTTCGATCAGCTCTGTGATTTTCAAAAAGCCGATGCGTCCGGCCAGGAAGAGCGCCACCGCCGCTTCGTTGGCGCCGTTGAAGATGACCGGCGCCGTTCCGCCCGTGCGGAATGCCGCCCGGGCGAGCTTCGTCGCCGGGAAGGTCTCTTCGTCCGGCGCTTCAAACGTCAGCGATGCGAGCCGCCGGAGGTCGAGGCGTTCTGCGCCGAAATCGACGCGTTCCGACCCGGTCAGGGCGTAGGCGATCGGCACGCGCATATCGGGGACGCCGAGCTGCGCCAGAATGGCGCCGTCTTCAAACTCGACCATCGAGTGCACGATGCTCTGCCGGTGGACGAGGATGTCGATGTTCTGTTCCGGGACGTCAAACAGCCAGGACGCTTCGATCAGTTCAAGCCCTTTGTTGACCATCGTCGCAGAGTCGATGGAGATTTTCGCGCCCATCCGCCAGTTGGGATGCGCCAGCGCCTGCTCCACCGTGACGCTGCGCAGTTCGCTGCGCGTCCGGCCGAAAAACGGGCCGCCGGATGCGGTGAGCAGGATTCTCTTCTTATTTTTATGCCCTTGCAGGCACTGATATACGGCGGAATGCTCGGAATCGACGGGAATCAGCCGCACGTTTCTGCGCTTCGCCGCCGCCGTGACGAGCGCGCCGCCGCAGACGAGCGCTTCTTTGTTGGCGAGCGCGACGTCGCGCCCGGCCTCAATGGCGGCCAGACAGGGACGCAGCCCGGCGATGCCGACAATGGCGGCAACGGTTTTGTCTGCTTCCATGCGCGCCGCTTCCAGCACGGCCGCTTCCCCGCCGCCGACGCGGATGCCGGTATCCCGCAGGCGCTCTTTCAGTGCCTGGGCGGCGTCTTCGTCCTGCATGGCGGCGAACGCCGGGTGAAACCGTCTTGCGGCTTCTTCCATTGCATTGACGTTCCGTCCGGCGGCAATGGCGCGGACGCCGATGCCGATCCGTTCGGCGACGTCAAGCGTCTGACGGCCGATAGAGCCGGTTGCGCCGAGGACGGTGATGGTTTTCGTTTCGTTTGTCATGGGTCTGCCCTCATTCACGGTGAAATGGCGCGCTCAGCGCAGCAGCGCAGGCAGAAGGAGCAGCAGCGCGGCTGTGACAGGCGTCGTCAGGAAGATGCTGTCGAACCGGTCGAGGACGCCGCCGTGACCGGGCAGCAGATGGCCGTAGTCCTTGATGCCGGCTTCACGCTTGATGTAGGAGAAAATCAGGTCGCCGAACTGACCGGAAACGCTGCCGACGACGCAGACGACGGCCAGCGACAGCCAGTTGACGGAAAAATCGAAGCAGTATGTCATGATCAGCGCGTAAATCACGCCGCCGAGGACGGCGCCCAGTACGCCGCCGACGGCGCCTTCGACCGATTTTTTGGGGCTGATGTTCGGGCAGAGCTTATGCCGGCCGAAAAACGAGCCGACGAAGTAGGCGCCTGTGTCCGACATCCACGCCGCCAGAAACGGCAGGACGAGCAGATAAACGCCGTAGCTGTCGTTCCGGATGGTGACCGCCATGGAGAGAAAGAGCGGCACGACGAACGCCGAAAAGAGCGACATGGCGATCTGCTCAAAGCCGATGGTGCGGTGCGTGTTCATGGCGATCAGGAAGAACGCGGCGACCAAAACGGTCAGCACGCCGACCCACGCCGCGGCCAGGCATGAAAAATAGAGCAAAAACGGAATCGCAGCGGCAGAAACGGCGCAGATAGCGACGATCCATTTGTTTTTTACGAACCCGGTCGCAAACAGCAGCTCATGCTGCGCCAGCATGCCGAGCAGCGCATAGAAGCAAGGCAGAACCCACGGCGGGCAGAGAAACAGAATGGCAAGCATCAGCGGAACGCCGACGACGCCGACAATTGTGCGGACGAGCATAAAAAAATCCCCTTCATCCCATGGCGACACAGCCGCAACGGGAAGAAGGGTGCCGCCGTCTGGTTGTTTATCTTGATTTTCCGGCCGCTATTCGGCGCGGCCAAAGCGGCGCTTGCGCTGTGCAAACCACGCAATTGCCTGATTGAGTTCGGATTTGTCAAAATCCGGCCAGAGCGCATCGGTGAAATACAGTTCCGCATAGGCGGACTGCCAGAGCAAAAAGTTGGAAATGCGCATTTCACCGCCCGTGCGGATCAGAAGATCCGGATCGGGGACGCCTTTGGTATACAGATACGACGAAAAAGCCGCTTCATCCAACGCTGCGGGATCGGTTTCCCTGGCTGCGCACTGCGCGGCAAACGCGCGGGCGGCGTCGATGATGTCCGCCCGGCCGCCATAGTTGATGCAGACGTTGACGATGATGCCCGTCTGCGCAGCGGAAATGCGGTCAATGCGCGCGATCTTCTCGCGGATGTCGTCCGGCAGGACGTCCAGCCGCCCCAGAAAACGCAGCCGCGCGTTTTTCTGTGCCAGCGTCTCGCACGATTCGTCGAGGTATTTCCGGAGGAGGTTCAGGATGCCGTCCACTTCATCCTGCGGGCGGTTCCAGTTTTCCGTGGAAAACGCAAATACAGTCAGCGCTTCGATGCCGAGTTCGCCGCAGTATTCGCTGATTTCACGGAAGCGTTCTGCGCCGGCGGAATGCCCGAACCGGCGCGGCATGCCGCGCCGGTTCGCCCAACGGCCGTTTCCGTCCATGATGATGGCGATATGGCGCGGGAATTTCTCCTTGGGCGGGAGCTGTACCCGGCGCCGGCCAAACAGTTTCATCAGACTTCCATGATTTCCTTTTCTTTGGCGTCGCAGACCTTATCGACTTCTTTGATATACTTGTCGATCAGTTCGTTGATGTCTTTTTCAATGATCTTCAGATCGTCTTCGGTGATTTCGCTCTTTTTCTTCTGCGCCTTATAGACGTCCAGCGCGTCGCGGCGCAGGTTGCGGACGGAGACCTTGGCCTCTTCACCGTATTTTTTGACGTTGCGGGCCAGCTCTTTTCTGCGTTCTTCCGTGAGCGGCGGGAAGTTCAGGCGGAGCGATTTGCCGTCGTTGACCGGGTTGATGCCGATATCGGATTTTTGAATGGCTTTTTCTGCGGCGCGCAGCACCTGCGGATCCCACGGCGTCACCAGAAGCGTGCGCGGTTCCGGCGTTGTGATGGCGGCAACCTGACCGATCGGCGTCGGAGCGCCGTAGTAGTCCACCATGACCTTTTCAAGGACGGCGGCGGAGGCGCGCCCCGCACGGATTGAGGAAAGCTCGAGTGCCAGCGCGTCGATGCGCTGTGTGATTTTGGTTTCCAGTTCGGGATACGAGTTTTTCATGAATGTTACCTCCTGATGATGCGTTCAAGGGTTGTCATTGAATCGTTTTTGAAGCGATGGCATGCGCTTCTGCGCGGCGCCCGCGGTTATTGATGAATCATGGTGCCGATTTTTTCGCCGCAGATGGCGCGGACGATGTTCATCGGGTCTTCCAGCGCGAAGAGCAGAACGGGGATGTTGTTGTCCATCGAGAGCGACGTGGCCGTCGAATCGAGCGCCGCCAGACCGCGACTCAGGATTTCCTTGTAGGTCAGCTCGTCAAACTTTTTCGCATTCGGGTTTTTGCGCGGGTCGCTGTCGTAAATGCCGTCGATGTTTTTGGCCATCATGATGATTTCGGCGTTGATTTCCGCGCCGCGCAGGACGGCGACCGTATCCGTCGAGAAGTACGGGCTGCCCATGCCGCAGCCGAAGATGACGACGCGCCCCTTTTCTAAGTGACGCACCGCACGCAGCCGGATGTAGGGCTCCGCGATGGCGCGCATTTCAATCGCTGTCTGCACGCGTACCGGCACGCCGCGCTTTTCAAACGCATCGGCCAGCGCAAGGCTGTTCATCGTGGTGGCGAGCATGCCCATGTGGTCGGCACGCGTCCGCTCCATGCCGACGCCGTTCTTGACGCCGCGCCAGAAGTTGCCGCCGCCGACGACAATGCCGATTTCACAGCCCAGCTTGGACGCTTCGGCAATCGCATCGACCACGCGGTTGACGACTTCGTGATTCAGGCCGAAGCCTTCTTCTCCGGCCAGCGCTTCCCCGCTGATTTTGATCAGCACGCGCTTGTATTTGATATCGCTCAAAATACCATCTCCGCTTTCAGTTTCCGGGCGCATTCCCAGCTTGCAGAGCGGGAATCCGCCTCTTTTATTGTAATACAAAACCGCCGTTTTGCATAGCCCTTTTTGTAAATTTTTCGCCTGTGGGCCGCAGTTTTTGCAGTTCTATACGCTTTCGATCATGCGGAGCAGCTCCGCTTCGTCGATGACCGGCACGCCGAGCTGCACCGCCTTGTCCAGCTTGCTGCCCGCCTCTTCGCCTGCGACGACAAAATCCGTCTTTTTGGAGACGGAACCGCTCACTTTTCCGCCGTTTTGTTCGATTTTTGCAGCCGCTTCGTTTCGTTTCAGGTTGGGCAGTGCTCCAGTCAGAACAAACGTTTTCCCATTCAGCTTCCCGGTCGATTCGGTTTCCGGCTCCGTCATATTGACGCCGAACGCTCTGAGGCGTTCAATGAGGCGGACGGACGACGGCTGCGCGAACCATTCTAAGATGCTCTGCGCCGTAATGGCGCCGACGTCGGGGATTTCTGCCAGCGTTTCCGGCGAGCTGGATGCGACGGCGTCGAGCGTTTTCAGCGCACGCGCAATGGTAACGCCGGCCTTCTGCCCGACCTGGCGGATGCCCAGCGCATAGAGCAGCCGGGATAGCGGCTGATTTTTGGAGGCCTGAATCGCGCGGACGAGCTTTTCGGCCGATTTCTGCCCCATGCGTTCCAGCCCCATGAGGTCGGCTTCCGTCAGCGCATACAGGTCCGCCGCAGAGCGGACGAGCTTGGATGCGGCGAGCTGTTCGACCAGCGCCGGGCCGAGCCCTTCGATATCCATTGCCCCGCGCGACGCGAAATGCTCCAGCCCGCGCAGAAGCTGCGCCGGGCATTCGCAGGAGACGCAGCGGTATGCCGCTTCACCCGGCTCCCGAACGACGTTCCCGCCGCAGACCGGACAGGTTTCCGGCATGACAAATGCCGTCTCTGCCCCCGTGCGTTTCTCTTTGACGGGTCCAAGCACTTCCGGGATGATTTCGCCCGCTTTGCGGACAAGGATCGTATCGCCGATGCGGATGTCCTTGGCGGCAATCAGATCGGCGTTGTGCAGCGTGGCGCGGGAGACCATCGTTCCGGCGAGACGGATCGGGTCAAACACGGCATTCGGCGTCAAAACGCCCGTGCGGCCGACCTGAATCAGGATCTCATGCAGCTTTGTCTCTTTTTCTTCCGGCGGAAACTTATATGCAACCGCCCAGCGCGGTGCTTTGACCGTGCTGCCGAGCTGCTCCCGCTGGCGCAGGCTGTCAACTTTGACGACGGCGCCGTCCGTCGCATAGCCGAAGGTTGCGCGCGTCTGGCCGATTGTTTCAATCGCTGCGACCGCTTCCTGCGCCGTCTGACAGACGGTATATCCCTGCGTGACGGCAAAACCGAGCGTTTTCAGCCATGCCAGCGACGCCGAATGCGTTTCAAAATCAAAATCATCGATGTTTTGCAGGTTGAAAATGAAGATATCCAGCCCTCTCGAAGCGGCAATGCGCGAATCGAGCTGACGCAGCGATCCGGCGGCCACGTTGCGAGGATTTGCGAACGGCGTCTCGCCGGCCTCTTCCCGCCGGGCGTTCAATGCGTTGAAACGCTTGTCTGAAAGGTAGACCTCCCCGCGGACGACGAGCTTCGGAATGCTGCGGTCGGAGAGCGCCAGCGGAAGCGAACGGATGGTTTTCAGATTTTCGGTGACGTCTTCGCCGACCAGACCGTCTCCGCGCGTCACGCCTTCGGTCAGAATTCCGTTTTCATAGGTGACGGCGACGCTCAGCCCGTCGAATTTCCGTTCGACGACGTATTGAACGTCGCCGACTGCCTCGCGGACGCGCTTGTCAAACGCATAGACTTCTTCCACACTGAAGACGTCCATCAGGCTCTGCATGGGGTATGCGTGCGTTCTGGTTTCAAAAAACGGCAGCACCTTTCCGCCGACGCGCTGTGTCGGCGACGACGGGTCGGCCAACTCCGGGTGTGCGGCTTCCAAAGCGCGCAGCTTCCGCGTCAGCGCGTCATAGGCTTCATCGGTGATTTCCGGGGCGTCGTAGGTATAGTATTTTTCTGCGTGATAGCGGACCTCTTCGGTCAGTGCGTGCATTTCCTGCGCAATGGCCTGCAAATCCTGTTCGTTTGCGGTTTCCGATTGTTTCATGGCGCGCCCCTCTTTGTGCGGACTTTTTCTATCATATATGATATCGAACCTACTGTGCAGACGGACGCCGCGATGTGCGGCGACGGCTCACAGAAAACCTATTTTATTGTACCACATTTTTGCCTGCATGAAAAGGGGGCATACGGAAAAACTGCACTTTGCATCAATGTTTCACGTGAAACATTGATGCGCGGCTTCACCAACAGCCAAATGTTTCACGTGAAACATTTGAGAGAAAACGGAAAAAGAGGTTGAAATTACAGCAAGATGTGCTATAATATATAGAAGAAAGCCGCGTGAACGGAATCTACCGGCTTGAGAGGAGCGGACAGATGTCACAAGAATCTACCGGCGCGCTGATTGTCGCCGTTGCAAACCAAAAAGGCGGCGTCGGCAAAACAACGACTGCGGTCAACCTGTCCGCCGGGCTGACGCTTGCGGGATACAAGGTGCTGCTGGTCGATTTTGACCCGCAGGGCAACGCTACCTCCGGCTTCGGCGTAGGCAAGCGCGACAGCGGCCCAAATATTTTTGACCTGTTGGACGGTGAAACAGACGCGGCGTCAGCCGTCCGGCACACCAAATATGGCGACGTGATTCCGTCCAGCCTCGATCTGGCGGGCAGCGAAATCACGCTTGTCAACAAGGAACGACGTGAATTTTGCCTCAAAGAGGCGCTGGACCCGCTGCGCAGCGCATATGACGTCATTCTCATCGATTGCCCGCCGGGTCTTGGACTGCTCATGATCAACGCACTGACGGCCAGCGACGGCGTGCTGATTCCGCTTCAGTGCGAGTATTTTGCGCTGGAAGGGCTTTCCATGATGGTTGACACCATTCGCTCCGTTCGAAAACGGCTGAATCCGCGCCTGGAAATCGACGGATTCCTCTTCACCATGTTCGATGGACGGACGAATTTGTCCGCGCAGGTGGTGCGGGAGGTCAAAAAATACTTTTCTGACAAGATTTATAAGACTGTCATTGTCCGGAATGTCCGGCTGAGCGAAGCGCCGAGCCACGGCAAACCGGTGCAGTTCTACGACAAACACTCCAAAGGCGCCCATGCCTACAATAACCTTGCCGCAGAATTTGCCGCGCGAAACGGCCTGCGAAAACCGTAACACAGCCAAGACGCCGTCTAATTGGCATGCAACCGCAGAAGACGGCAGAAATCGGAGGATACCATGTCAAAATCCGCAGGACTCGGACGGGGTCTGGATGAACTGTTCGGCGAACAGCCGGCAGAACAATCCGCCGGCCCGGTCACCATGCTGAACATCGATGCCTTGGAGCCGAACCGCGATCAGCCGCGGCGCTATTTTGATGAAGACCGGCTGTCTTCGCTGGCGGAAAGCATCGCCCGCCACGGCGTCATTACGCCGTTGACCGTCCGCAAAATTGCCGACGGACGCTATAAAATCATCGCAGGCGAACGCCGGTATCGCGCGTCCCGCCGCGCGGGGCTGACGGAAGTCCCCGTCATCATTCTCGATGCAGACGAACTGCATGCCACGGAACTGGCACTTGTTGAAAACTTACAGCGCGCCGACCTGAATCCCATGGAAGAAGCCGAGGGATATCGCTCACTGATCGACCGGTTTGACCTCCGTCAGGAAGACGTCGCAGAACGCGTCGGCAGGAGCCGCAGTGCCGTTGCCAACGCGCTGCGCCTGCTCGACCTGCCGGAAGCCATCGCCGAACACGTGGTGGACGGCGACCTGTCCGCCGGACATGCGCGTGCGCTGCTGGCGCTCGACGACCCGAAAATGCAGGCTGAAGCGGCTGAAACCGTCATCACCGAGGAACTTTCCGTGCGTCAGACGGAACAGCTTGTCAAACGCCTGAAGACGGCGCAGGAAGTGGCTGAACAGCCGTCTGCCGAACCGCCGAAGCCGGACTACGTCGGCGAATTGGCGCGCGAACTGTCGGCGACACTTGGACGAAGCGTCAAAATCACCTCGAACAGCAAAAACAAAGGCCGCATCGTCTTGGATTATTACAGCTTGGACGATCTGGACGACTTGCTCCGCCTGCTCCGCAACCGTCAGAACTGACGGCGCAGATAAAACAAACTGCAAGAAAATACTGCGAAACAATCAAACAAACAATCAAAAACAAAAGGATTGAGAACAATATGCTGGATATAAGACTGATTAAGGAAAACCCGGAAGAAATCAAAGCGCGCCTCGAAGCCAAGGGCCGCGACTGCTCCGAAGAAATCGATCGGATTCTGGAACTGGACGCCAAACGCCGCGATCTGATTCACGACGGCGAACAGCTCAAAGCGCGTCAGAACAAAGCCTCCAAAGAGATCCCCGCGCGCAAAAAGGCCGGCGAAGATGTCGCGCCGCTGCTGGCGGAAATGAAAACCATCTCCGATGAGATCAAGGCGTCGGACGCCGCTCTGAAAGACGTCGATGCGGAATGGCGCACGCTGATGCTGGCGCTGCCGAACCTCCCCGACCCCGATCTCAAACCGGGCGGCAAAGAAAACAACGAACCGCTCTGTTATTACGGCGAACCGCACAAGTTTGACTTTGAGCCGAAGAACCATGTCGACCTCTGCACGAGCCTCGGCCTGATCGACTACCCGCGCGGCGCAAAACTCAGCGGCAGCGGCTTCTGGATCTACCGCGGCATGGGCGCACGGCTGGAATGGGCGCTGCTGAACTACTTCATCGATACCCACATCGCCGACGGCTATGAGCTGGTGCTGGTTCCGCACATGCTTGGCTATGAATGCGGCCTGACAGCCGGTCAGTTCCCGAAATTTGAAGACGATGTTTACTGGATGGCGGACGCCGAAGACCATATGCGCCGCTTTATGCTGCCGACGGCGGAAACGGCGCTGGTCAACCTCCACCGCGATGAAATTCTGACCGAAGCCGATCTGCCGAAGAAATACATCTCCTATACCCCCTGCTTCCGCCGCGAGGCGGGCAGCTACCGCGCGGATGAACGCGGCATGGTGCGCGGCCATCAGTTCAACAAGGTTGAAATGGTACAGTATACGCTGCCGGAACGCTCGGATGAGGCGTTTGAAGAACTGGTCGGCAAGGCGGAAGCACTGGTCAAAGGGCTTGGATTCCACTTCCGCACCGTCAAACTGGCCGCGGCGGACTGCTCCGCGTCGATGGCACGGACGTATGACATTGAAATCCAGATTCCGTCGATGAACGGCTACAAAGAGGTTTCGTCTGTCTCCAACGCGCGCGATTATCAGGCACGCCGCGGCATGATGCGTTTCCGCCGCGACGGCTCCAAACAGACGGAATTCCTGCATACGCTCAACGGCTCCGGCCTTGCGACGTCACGCGTGCTGCCTGCGCTGGTCGAGCAGAACCAGCTCAAAAACGGCGATGTCGTCGTTCCGGAAGTGCTGCGGAAATACCTGGGCGGGATCGAGGTCATCACGCGCCCGCAGGCATAATGTTTACGATTCACCGCTGCGGAACGGTCACGCTGACCGCTCCCCGGCTGCTGCTTCGCCGGCTCGAACCGGGCGACGCTGTGCAGATGCATGCCAATTGGGCGTCTGACCCGGTGGTCTACCGCTACATGACGTCGCCGATCATGCCGGAAGTGGCCGACGTCGAACGCTTCATCGCGCAAAAACGCATCGACTATGAAAACCCGGACACCTATTACTGGGGCGTTTTCCTGCGCGACACCGGCGAAATCATCGGCATGGCGACGCTGACCGAGGTGCTCCCGCGGGCGAAAACGGCCAATCTGGCGTATTCCATCGGCCGGCGCTGGTGGGGGCAGGGCTATGCGCATGAAGCTGCTGAAACGGTGCTGGCGTTTGCCTTTGGCCGCGTCGGCTTCCGTAAAATTTACGGCTGCCATTTTGAAGGGAACGAACGTTCTGGCTATGTCCTGCTGGCGTGCGGCATGCAGTTTCAGGGGCGGAGCCAGACGCGCGTCCTGCATGGCGGCGACTATCTGCATTTTGACAGCTATGAAATCACCGCGGCTGAATATGCCGCACATATTCGTCATGCGCCGGTACACCGCTGAAAAGAGGAGGCTGCCTCGATTTGAAATCGGGGCGGCCTCTTTTGTATTCGGCGGAACGCCGAGAAGAAAGCGTGTTTTGGCGGCTTGCAGAAATTGCGCGCCGAGCCGGGCAAAGGAACGCTGAATCATTTTGTATTTCGAAAATGAACAAACGCAATTCAGTACGAAAGAGGAAAGAACAGCCATGTGGATTTATGACATTTGCTTTTTGTAAAATATATGATTTCCAGGCCGTTTTGATAGTTTTTACATCTTGCAAAACGCGTAAATGATGCATATAACGGAAAACTGGATGAATATCGGAACAAAATAACGCATGAAGCGGTGTTGACAGATGGCGGATGATCCGGTATAATAAAGGCACATCGATTTTCGAGTTCGAAAATTTCCGCAGTGTCAGGCAACGGAGCGCCTGGCACCGCATGTCGTTTTGAAAGCTTATCCCTCCTACGGCCGCTGCACAGGTGATGACGGATCCATCGCTTGTGCAGCATTTTTCTTTTCTGCACTGAAAAACGCGCATTTGCGGCAAAAGACCGCAAAAAGGCAACTTTTTGATACGCGCTCAAAAACGACAATTTGTTGATTCATAAATATGGAACCGATTTACGCGGATGAATCTGCTGATTCGACTGCGCAGTTTTGCTGTTTGAAAATAATCGACACGAGTGGTTTGAGATGATGTTTTTGATTTTTTCAGCATATTTCAGCATGTTTCCTTCTGAATTCGCTCAAATCGTGCGCATTCGACATGATAAAAGCGCATGGTTTTCAACTTTATGCTTGTTGACTTTTTCCGCGAAATATAGTAAAATGAGCAAGCGTGATTTTTGAAATCACAAATCATTTTACAGGAGGCACCCCACCCATGAGCAAAAAGCTCCGTCTGCTCGCGCTTGCGCTCGCCGTTCTGATGCTGGTTCCGGCTATCTTCGCCGGCTGCTCCAAAGACGACGACAAGAAGCCCGACACCACCACCCCGGCCGCAACGGACAACACGTCTGCACCGGCGACCGACAACACGGACGATTCGTCCGAAACGACCCCGGAAAAGATCGACCTTGAAGGCTATGAGTTCCATCTCTCCACCAATAGCTACGGCGGTCTGACCAACGTCGACGACAAGAACACCCACTACGGTACGGCCATCTACGATGAACTGCTTGACATCTATGCAGAAATCGAAGCTGACCTGAACTGCACGATCGTCGCTGAAAACGTCACCAACGACACGGAAGCCATGGTTGCCGCTTCAGTCGGCGGCATCAAAGTCGCTGACTTCGTCCACGGCCGTCAGAGCACATGGATCCCGCTGGCCATGATGAACGCCCTGCGCCCGCTGGAAAGCATGATTGACGCTGGTCTCGACCTCTACAACGAGAACAACTTCAACCAGGTCTACACGAAGATGACCGAAATCGACGGCCACATCTGGGCCACCGATATGACCGGTAAGTTCGACAACGTCGCCCTCGGCCACTACTATGCATTCAACAAGGAACTGTGCGAAGCCGCCGGCTACCCGGCCGACACGCTGTTCCAGGCCGTCCGCGACGGTAAATGGGACTATGCGATGATGCTCGAAATCGCCCGCAAGATCACGGACGACACCGACGGTGACGGTCAGTACGACATCTACGGCATCGCCCTCGACTGCGACGGCAACGAAGCCTGGACCAACGGCACGGGCCCGATCGTCAACAAAGACGGTAAATGGGTTGCCAACCTGCTGGATCCGCAGCTTATGCCGGCACTCGACTTCATGTATGCCCTCTCCCAGCCGGATATGACGATCCCGGTCATCGGCGACACCGCTTCCCGCGGCCAGCGCCGTACCAACTTCTACACCGGTAAGGCCGGCTTCGCCGGTCTGTACGGCGGCAACTTCGGCGACGAATTCAAGGAAATGGCCGGCAACGGCAACGTTGGCTGCCTCCCGATTCCGAAGGGCCCGAACGCTGACAAGTACATCATGAACCTCGTTGACGTTGACACCTTCTACTGCCAGGCCGCAAACCAGGATTGGGAAAAGAGCGCCAAGGTCATGAACGCCATCGGCTCCAAGGTCACCAGCATGGCTGACTACCGTCAGCAGATCCTCGACGCCTGCGGCGGCGACGAACAGTCCGTCGAAATGCTCTTCGACATCGCTCTGCCGAACGCGATGATGAACATTGCGAAGTGCTCCGACAACATGTATCAGATCACCCGTAAGGGCTTCTACAAAGCCATTTACGAACTGACTCTGACCCCGGCGGCAGCTGCTGAAGCTTACCAGGATCAGGTTCAGGCCGAACTCGACAGCATCTTTAAGCAGAAGTAATTCCGCTTCGAAAGCACATGAACTGAGCAAACACCCCTCCGCAGGACTTGCCCTGCGGAGGGGTGTTTTTCGGCGTTTGGCGCAACCCGCCGTGCGCTTCTCTTTTTGCAGGCGGGTTCTGTGATCCGGCTGGCGCATAAACCGCGCCGGAACCGGCTCCGGAGCCGCCGGTCCAATCCCTGACAATTGCCGGCACCGCGCTGGACGCGTTTTCCGTCTGCATCCAGCCGGATGCGGGCGAAACAGCCGCATACGCTGCGGAAGAGCTCT
>CAJLFQ010000027.1 GCA_905205975.1 uncultured Eubacteriales bacterium
TTTTGACTTCTGAGAGTGACTGACAATTGTCAGGTTCTTCCAATGCTTGCTTCTCCTCTCTTCTTTCTCGTATTCAGTTCTCAGGGTATATACCCTGCACAGTAGGTGTTGATTACACTGAGGGTACACCCGTTCCCATCCCGAACACGGAAGTTAAGCTCAGCTGTGCCGAAGATACTTGGCTGGAGACGGCCCGGAAAAATAGGTTGGCGCCTACACAAAAAAGCTCAGACGATTTGTCTGAGCTTTTTTTGCATATGACCGCATATGAAAAATGACCATATATCTGAAAAAACGGCAAAAAACAGGGCGGGGAGACAAGACACGGCCGGAGGTTTCGTGATATCATAGGCCGGCGAAACAGCTGACAGAAAAGTGAGGCGGGCTCATATGACAAAAGAAGAAATCCGCGCGTGGATGCTTGCGCATGGCGCCGATAATGCTGCCGTTATCCAACAGTCGTCCATCGTTTTGAATCCGGAATTCCGTGCCGTCTGCGCACAAAATTCCTGCGGCGGATATGGTCAGTGCTGGATGTGTCCGCCGGATGCGGGCGATATTTTTGATTTGATGCGCAAAGTCCGGGGCTATCAGTATGGCGTTCTTTATCAGACGATTTCACCGCTCGAAGACAGCTTCGACTTGGAGGGGATCAATGAGGCATCCGCGCGGCACGTCCGGCTTTCACAGGCCGTTCAGCCGCTCCTGCCGCCAAAGGCGATGCACCTGAGCTGCGGCGGGTGTCGGGTTTGTGAACGGTGTGCAAAACGCGACAATCTGCCATGCCGCTTCCCGGAGAAAGCCATGACCTCGCTGGAAGCCTGCGGCATTGATGTCGCCCGGACAACCGCTTCGACGCCTCTGCGCTACACAAACGGCGCGAATACCGTGACATTTTTTGGGCTGATTATGCTTTGAAGACGTTTTTGCAGACAAAGACAAACCTGTGCAAAACGGTGCCAGTACGCCGATGCGATACAGAAAAATGACGACGTCGCCCTCGCCGGATTTTATCTGGATGAAATCGTCATTTCTGACGCGCACCACGGAAAGGGATACGCGGCAAAATTTCTGGTGCACATCGAAAAAGAGCAGTCCGCGATCAAGGCGCTTCACGCGCAGAAAATCTTCTCGTGGAAAAGCGGGCTTTTGTGAGGCGAAGAATGCTGTCATGACGGGCAGTTTTCCGGATGCAACGCCGCCATGAACGCCTTCTGCGATCTGTTTTCGTTTGCCGTACTGTGCGCGGCAAACGAATGCGATGAAAAAAACCTGCTGTCTGCATATGCAGACAGCAGGTTTTTTGACTGCGAAAAACGGGAACGTGAGATGCTTACGGCAGCCGGAAGAGGGTAGTTTCTCCGGCTGATACGGCGCCGCAGACGGAATAGAGGGCCACGCTTGTGCCCGCCGGTTCCAAAATCCGTGCGGAAAAGGCGTATTCATCGTTGATATAGGCGACGCAGATGTCGCAGTCCACGATGATGCGCAGCATGACCGGATGACCGGGCGTCAGTCGGACGGAGCGCGTCAGGTCGCGTGTTCGGATGCCTTCCATGCGCCCGAACATGATGCGGTTCTCCGACGGAATCAGCTCGAACCGGTATCCGGCACGCGATGCGGCATCGCGTGCAAACGTAATGCCGAAGGCGTGCGTCCCCGGTTCGGCGGTCAGCACCGTGTCGATCCGGTATGTGCCGGACAGATTGTCAAACAGCGGCTGTTCCGCATAGCCGGAACGGTTTTCCATGCAGCAGGGCGGACAGACCGCTTCAGCACGGAAGGCTTTGTCGATGGATTCCGGCATACGGACAGACAACGTGCCGTCCGGGCGCTGCACCAGCTCCAAAACGCCCAAATTGCCGCCCCATTGCCAGTTGCCGCCGTCCGTATCGTTTTCGTGCGTCGGAATCCAGCCGAACAGATAGCGGCGCCCGCCGTCCGCCCACGATTTTGCCGCATAGTAGGCGCGGCTGTCAAAAACGTCGTCATCCGGCATCTGCCACGGCCCCATGAGATCCTTTGACATCACATACCGCGTCCGGGAGCGGTCGCTGTATTCGGAGTAAATCAGATACCACCAGTCGCCCATCCGGAAGAGATCCGGGCATTCATGCGTGTGGAACAGGTTGGGCGCCCAAAAATCCGGCGCCGGACGCCATGTTTTGAGATCGTCCGAGATGTATTGCCCGGTTGCGCCGGACGGCAGAACGCCGTTCAGCGGCCGTTTGACGCAGGCCATCCGCCAGACGCCGGCGTCATCGTCGCGGAAGACAAACGGATCGCGCAGGTTGTCCGGGTCGAAGCCTTCTTCGGCGGCAAAACTGTCCTCCGGCAGCTTGGTCCAATGCACCAGATCATCGCTGACGGCATGGGCAATCAGCTCCATCGGCCGCCCGCGCTTTGCGAGGTACGGGTTGTGTGCCGTGTAGAAGATGTGAAAACGACCTTCCGCACGCAGGACGCTGCCGGTGAAGACATAGAGGTCCGGATCGTCGACTGAACCGCGCGGGAGGACCTCACCGCGTTCTTCGAAGTGGAGAAAATCGTCGGTTTCGATCAGAAACCAGGGTGTTCCTTCGCCGTAAACGCTGGCATTTCGCCAGTCATGCAGGTAGAAAATGCGGAATTTACCGTCATAAGCAAATGGGATAAAGTCGGCGGCGACGGCATCTTTTGGTTTGTAGAAGACGCGATACGGGAGATTTTGCATTGGGGCAGCCTCCTTTTTGTCATTTGCATGGGGGGTGAGGATGAATGCCGTTTTCGGAAGCAGTCAGTCGTGACGGGCGCCGGACGCTTTGCCTTCCTGTGCTTCCAGACGGCGCTCAAGATCTGCGATCCGGAGACGCAGACGGCACAGCTCCTGTGAAACGGGGTCGGGGATATGAATCTGATCGACCATATCGTCTTTGACGCGCACACCATCCCGTTTGACGATGCGCGCAGGCACGCCGACAGCCGTCGAATTCGGGGGCAGATCGGAGAGCACAACGGCGTTGGCAGCGATTTTGACGTTGTCGCCGATGGTGATCGGGCCAAGCACGCGCGCGCCGCAGCCGACCATGACATTTTTACCGAGCGTCGGATGGCGCTTGCCGGTTTCCTTGCCGGTGCCGCCGAGGGTTGCGCCCTGATAAATCACGCAGTCGTCGCCGACGACGGCCGTTTCACCGATGACGACGCCGGAACCGTGGTCGATAAAAACGCCGCGGCCGATCTGTGCGGCCGGGTGGATTTCGATACCGGTTGTGAATTTCGACAGCTGAGAGACCGCACGGGCGAAAAACGGCAGGTTGTGGCGATAGAGCCAGTTGGCGCGCCGGTGACTTCGGAGCGCGTGAAGCCCGGAATAGAGCAAAAAGATTTCAAGGTTGCTCCGTGCGGCCGGGTCAACGGCACGAATCCGCGCGACGTCCGCTTTCAGTTGATCAAACATGTTGTTTTTCACCCCTTTGAGAACATGATATGAAGGTCTGGCTTGTATGGAACCTTACAGGCGGACTTCTTTGCCGGTTTCGGCCGATTCATAGATGGCCGACAGGATTTTGATCATGTTGACGCCCTGCTGCGGGACGAAATCCGGTTCGGCGCCGTTGGCGACGACGTCATAGAAGTGTGCAAGGTTCGGGCCGTGGCCGCCGGTGATGGCGCCGTACTGCGGAATCAGATCGACGGGCAGTCCGTTTTCTTCGGTGAAGATCTTGATGTGGTCGTTGACCCAGGAGAAACCGGCCTTTGTGCCGCGGAGCTCGACAAAGCGGCGTTCCTCTTCGATGTTGGATGCCCAGGAGAATTCGATTTGCAGCGACGCGCCGTTGTCAAACTTGATGAAGCCGATGGCAAGATCTTCGACGTCAAAGATGCCGTCGCTCTTCGCATCGCCGAATTTGGCGTGTTCGGAGTCAGCCTTGGTGTCGTTGTCGGCGAATTTTGCATAGGTGCAGCCGGAAACAGCGACCGGACGCGGGTTGCCCATGAGCCAAATGGAGAGGTCGATCAGGTGGACGCCGAGGTCAATCAGCGGGCCGCCGCCGGACTGTGCCTTGGTGGTGAACCAGCCGCCCTTGCCCGGAATGCCGCGGCGGCGGATCCAGCCGCAGCGCCCGGCGTACAGCTCGCCGGCCTTGCCGTCGGCGATGTATTTTTTCAGATACTGCGAGGTGTTGACATGGCGGTTGTTGCGCATGACCATCAGCACCTTGCCGGATTCTTCCGCAGCACGCTTCATCTTTTCGGCCTCTTCGACGTTGATGGCGTCGGGCTTCTCGGTAAAAACGTGTTTGCCGGATTTCAGCGCGGCGACGGCGATGATGGAATGCAGGTAGTTCGGCGTGCAGACGTCGACACAGTCGATGTCCGTACGGTCGATGATGTCCTGATAGTTTGCGTAGACGTCAGCGTTCGGGAAGGCGCGGTCGCGAAGCGCTTCTGCACGTTCCAGAATGATATCGCAGAGGGCGACGACCTCGATGGTATCGGTCATTTTCAGGTACTGCGGGACGTGGACGGCGTTGCAGATGCCGCCGTTGCCGATGATGGCGACGCGTAATTTTTTCATGGGAGGAAATTCCTTTCTCTCAAATCAGTTTTTTTCAATTGGGCGAAACGGCCGCGCATACAGGAAAAAGCGCAGGCACAATTTTCTACCATAAAAGATACCATAAACGTGCAGCTTTGTCAAGCGAAACCACACGCTTCTGCCCCTTCTTTTTCGGGATTCCGACCGTGCTGACCGGTTTATTGGACAGGGAGTGTGGTATAATATGAGTAGAAATCACAGCGGGGGACAAACACGCGGCAGAAGGAGGGAAACACATGGCGGATGCATCCAAACAGACGGAATCAAAAGAATCCCAAAAACAAATGGGCTTGTTTGAAGACCTGCTGCAAATGCTGGTCAACGACGACGCCATGTCCAAAGACGATCTGGTTGAGCTGTATAAAAACGTGCTTCGGAAGCGCGACCTAATCCGAAAAAAACAGAAAGACGAAAAACAAAAGCAGGAAGAAGCCGAGCGGGCTGAAAAAGAGGAAAAGGCAAAAGCGGCGGCAAAAGCAGAGGCGGATCGCAAAACGGCGGAAGAACAGGCGCACATCGACGAAGTGACGTGCATGGACCTGCCGCTCGACTTTGAAAACGCGTTTGACGGTGACGCACAGTATGCCGGATGCCGGGCGGATTCGCCGGGCGACGCGCTGATCCTCTCCCTGACGGAGCTGGGGCATGTGGATCTGGAATTCATTTCGCATGCGTGCGGACAGCCGATTCCGGCCTGTATCGAGGCGCTGCGCGGGTCGATTTACCGGAACCCGGAGACATGGGGCGAGTGCTTTTACCGCGGGTTTGAAACGGCGGACGAATATCTCTCCGGCAACCTGATGCCGAAATACACTGCGGCGGTTGCCGCCAACGAACGCTATAACGGCTTTTTCGCCGAAAATGTTTCGGCGCTGGAAGCGGTTCTGCCGCCGCACATCCCGGCCGGACAAATTTATGCGACGCTGGGGTCGCCATGGATTCCGCCGGGGCTCATTGATGCGTTCATCGAGCATTTGCTGGGCAATGACAGAAGGCGTGTGGGCAACAACTGCACCTCCTACAACGAAATCACCAAAGAGTGGGTGATTCCGTATGCGTCCGCCTATACATACAACATCCGCGCCATCCGCACCTACGGGACGGTTCGGATCAACGCCGTGGATATCATCGAACAGACGATGAATATGCGCCCGATCCGCATCTATGACACGCACTATTCTCCGACGAACCGGACGCATAAAACGCGCACGCTGAACCGCGACGACACGATGGAAGCGTCGGACAAACAGCGCGACATTCTGCTGGCCTTCCGGAAATGGATCTTTCAGGACGACGAGCGGCGGGCGCAGCTGGAAAAAATTTACAGCGAGCGGTACGCCTGCTGCCGGCCGCGGACGTTTCACGGCGGCTTTCTGACGCTGCCCGGCGCGAATCCGAACATTCAGCTGTACGATTACCAGAAGGACGCGGTGGCGCGCATCCTGTTTACGAAGAATACGCTGCTGGCCCATGAAGTCGGCGCAGGCAAGACGTATATCATGATTGCCGCCGGGATGGAGCTGCGCCGCATGGGCATCTCCAAAAAAAATCTCTATGTCGTTCCCAACAACATCATCGGGCAGTGGGCGCGGACGTTCAAGGAGCTGTACCCCGGCGCCAGCGTGCTGACTGTGACGCCTGCCGGATTCGTCCCGGCAAAGCGGCGCGCCGTGCTGGAGACCATGCGGGACGGCACATATGACGCGATTATCATCGGATACTCCAGCCTGGAGATGATTCCGGTTTCGCCTGCATGGAAAAAACGCTGTCTGGAACGCCGCATCCGGGAAGTCGAAGCGGCGGAGCAGAATCAGAACCGGCGCGGCAGGGGCGGCGAAGGCAGAAAACTGCGCCGTATGCTGGACAAGCTGGAAGAAGAGGCCGCCGTTTTACAGGCGGAGATTCAGCAGAGCGCCCCGGCGATTTATTTTGACGACCTGAACGTCGAAACGCTCTTCCTTGACGAAGCGCACAACTATAAAAACATCCCGATCGATACGAAATCCGAAAACGTCTTGGGCATCAACAAAAAAGGGTCCAAAAAGTGCCAGGAGATGATGGAGCGCGTGCAGCTCGTGCAGGGGCAGAACAACGGCCGCGGCGTCGTTTTTGCAACCGGCACGCCGATCACCAATTCGGTGACGGATCTCTTCGTCATGCAGACGTATCTCCAGCGGGGCGAGCTGCGCTTCCTGAACATCGACGGGTTCGACAGCTGGGCGGCGACGTTCGGCGAACTGACGACCAACTTCGAGATCGACGTCGACGCCTCCGGATACCGGCTGGCGACGCGGTTTGCCCGGTTCCACAACCTGCCGGAGCTGGCGGCGCTGTTTGCGCAGGTCGCCGATTTCCATCGGAATGATGCGGCAGCGGCCGGTCTGCCGTATTTCGGCGGCTATACCGACTGCGTGCTGAAGAAATCGCCGGAGCAGGCGGCCTACATCCGGGCCATTGCGGAGCGGGCGGAACGCATTCGGGCGGGCAAGGTGGAGCGCAAGGAAGACAACATGCTGAAAATCACGACGGACGGCCGCAAAGCGGCGCTGGATATCCGGTTGGTCGAGCCGGATGCGCCTCCGGCATCGTCCTCCAAGGCGGTGGCGTGCGCCGAACAGGTTTTCCGGATCTGGCAGACACAGCCCACGGCGACGCAGCTCGTCTTCTGCGACACGTCGACGCCGAAAGACGCGTTCAACCTGTACGACGAATTGAAAATGCTGCTGACGAAGCTCGGCATGCCGCCGGAACAGATTGAATTCATCCACGATGCGACGACGGAGAAAAAGCGCGACCAGCTGTTTGCGCGGATGAACGCAGGCGAACTGCGCGTGCTGATCGGCTCGACATTCAAGCTGGGGCTCGGCGTCAACGTGCAGAACCGGCTGTACGCGCTGCACCATGTGGATATCCCGTGGCGCCCGGCGGATATGGTGCAGCGGGAAGGGCGCATTTTGCGGCAGGGCAACCAGAATGCGTCGATTGAAATGTTCCGCTATATCACAGACGGCAGCTTTGACGCCTATTCATGGCAGCTGCTGGAGACGAAACAGCGCTTTATCGCACAGCTGCTGACGAATTCCGTCACGGAGCGCAGCGGAACCGATCTGGACGATACGGTGCTTTCCTACGCAGAGGTCAAGGCGCTGGCCATCGGGAATCCGCTGATCCGGGAGCGGGTCGAAGTCAGCAACGAGCTGTCGCGGCTGAAGCTGCTGCGGCGCAGGCAGGAAGAGACGGCGTCGGAACTGCGGGCCTCGCTGGCGGCCATGCCGCAGCGCGTGGCCAATGCGCGGATGGCGGCGGAAACGACGCAGATGGACGCCGAACGATATGCAGCCGCAAAAGAACCGAACCGATCGGATCGCCGGGAAATGGGCGCGCACATCATAGAAGCGCTCGCGGCCAACGAAATGCTGCCGGAAGAGACGTTCCTCTTCCGCTATCAGGGGTTTGACGTGATGCTGCCCGCGCATATGCTGCCGGAGCAGGCGGGCGTTTGGCTCTGCGGCTGCGGCCGGTATTACGTCGATATCGGCGGATCCGACCTCGGCGCGATGGTTCGCCTGGATCATATGCTGGACGGTCTGGCACTGCGTGCGGAGGCGCTGACAAAGCAGGCGGACGCTATGGCGGATCGGTGCCATGAAATGGAACGGGCGCTGGCCAACCCCGTATCTTACGACGAAGAGATTGAAACGCTGACGAAGCGGCTCGAACGAATCGACAAGAAGCTCGGCGTCGGCGAACAAAACGAAAAGAAACACAAATAAAGCGGCGTGAATCGATGAAAGGAGCGGGAAAACCATGCCAAAAGCCCTTCAACTGGGAAATCTGACGACCATGAGCATTGGACAGGCCGTCGATACGCTGGCGGACGCCTATGGAGCGCTGATCCGATCGGGTCAGCCGATGCGGATGCTGCCCTCCGTGATGCTGTGGGGGCCGCCGGGCGTCGGCAAGTCGCAGGGCGTCCGTCAGCTCGGCAAACGCATAGAAGCCGAATGCGGCAAACAGGTGCGGATCACAGACGTCCGCCTGCTGCTCTTTAACCCGATCGACCTCCGCGGCATTCCAACCGCCAACGCTGACAAAACGCTGGCCGTCTGGCTGCGGCCGCAGATTTTTGAAATGAGCGACGCGCCGGACGTCGTCAACATCCTGTTTCTGGATGAAATCTCAGCTGCGCCGCAGTCCGTGCAGGCGGCAGCATATCAGATTACGCTGGACCGCAGAATCGGTGAACATGCGCTGCCCGAAAACTGCATTGTCATCGCGGCAGGCAACCGCGTCACCGATAAGAGCGTCGCGGTCAAAATGCCGAAAGCGCTGGCAAACCGGCTCTGTCACCTCGAAATTCACGACGATTTTTCCAGCTGGCGGCGCTGGGCCGTGCAGAGCGGCGTGCATGAAAAAGTGATCGCCTTTCTGTCGAGCCGCCCGGATCTGCTGATGCAGTTTTCGACCGACAATGACGAGCTGGCGTTTGCCACGCCGCGCGCGTGGGAGATGGTTTCCAACCTGCTGAACATCGTTTCCGACGACATTGCAGTCGTCTACCCGATGATTTCCGGCTGTATCGGCTGCGGCGCCGCTTTGGAATTCCGGACGTGGAACGACTTGTATGCACGCCTGCCGGATGTGCCGGGCATTTTCGCCGGGAAGCGTGTCCCTGTCCCGAAAGAAGCGGACGTCTTGTATGCGACGATTTCGGCGATGGCCGCCCATGCGCGTGCGCATGCCGGCGACCGGACGTCGATTGCAAACGCGCTCGCCTACGCCGTGCAGATGCCGCCGGATTTTGCCGCCGTGCTTTTCCGGGATTTCTGCACGATTTCGCCCGAATTGAAACAATCCATGATGACGATGCCGGAATTCAATACATGGCTGTCCAAAAACGGCCGGTTTTTTAACCGATGAGCGGGATGGATCCGGCCGCCCTCCAAAAATTGTCTGCCCGGCTGGCCGGGGCAAGGATGCGGATGCTGGCCGACAGCCGGTTCTTTGGATCGCTGATTTTGCAGCTGCGTTTTGCGGCGGATACCGAGGTTGAGCGGGTGGGCACCGACGGCGTGCGGCTTTATCTGAACCCGGCGTTTGTGGAAACGCTGAACGATGCGGCGCTGGATTTTCTTTTGTACCATGAGGTGATGCACCTTGCGCTGCGTCATGCAGTGCGCGGCGCGTCCATCCGGTCGGAGCGGCTGGATGAGGCGGCGGACATCATTGCAAACGCCAACCTGATGGCGGCGCTCGGCATGAAGGAGGCGCCGCTGATCGGCGGCGTCCGGCCGGAGCATTTGGCACCGGACGGGCGGGACGGCACGCTGTTTACGCTGGAATCCCTCTGCGCGCTGCTCGGCGGCGGTGCAGACGATGGTGACGCCGGTGAGGCAGACGGCATGCCGGCGGATGCTGACGGCGCTGCCGCCGGCGGCGAAACAGAAAAGCAGGAAGCCGGAAAAGGTAAGGGAAAAAGTCAGGGCAAAGGAAAGGGCCAGGGCGAGGATCAAGACGAAGGAACAGGCAGCGGCAGCGGTCAGGGAAACGGTCAGGGCGAGGGCAGCGGCGACGGAAAAGGCAAAGGCCGCGGGAGCGGCAAAGGTCAAGGCCGCGGCCAAGGCAAAGGAAAAAGCCAGGGGCAGCGCGGGCGAATCGACAGCCATGACCGCTGGGGTCAGGGCGACAGCGAGTCGTTTCTCCACGACCGGTGGGTGCGTGCCGTCCGGAATGCGGCGGTTGCCGCCCGGAACGACGGCGGCACGGGCATCGGCGCGGAGGAGGCCATGCTCCGGCGGCTGCTGGGCGAGCTGCGCCCGCCGCAGAGCGACTGGCGGGAACTGCTGAACAACTTCGTGCAGGAGGAAATCACCGACTATTCGTTTGAACCGCCGGACCGGCGGTTCGACGGCGACTTCTTTCTGCCGGATTTCAACCAGCCGAGCGATACGGTACGCAATCTGCTGTTTGCGGTGGACACGTCCGGTTCCATCGGCGACAAAGCGCTGACGGCTGCATTTTCCGAAATCAAGGGCGCAATCGACCAGTTTGACGGACGGCTGTCCGGCAAGCTCTGCTTTTTTGAGTCCAACGTGACGGAACCGATCGATTTTGAAAGCGTCGACGATCTGCTTCGCATCCGGCCGCATGGCGGCGGCGGAACGAATGTTGCCGCTGTGTTTGCCTTGGCGGCGGCGTTCGACCCGGACGAGCTAAGCTCCATTGTCATCCTGACGGACGGCGAGTGCCGCTATCCGCCGGAATCCGCGGCAAACGGCGTCCCGGTGCTGTGGCTGATCAACAACGAGACCCATACGCCGCCGTGGGGCAGGCTGGCAAGAATTTCAGTCGGATAACGTTCAAATACGGATGATCGCCATCCGCATTTGAACATGGTCATAGATCCATTTCATACAGGAGGTATTTGAAATGAAGAAAACATTGGTCGCTTATTTTTCGGCGAGCGGCGTCACAAAGGCGCTTGCGGAGCGTCTGGCGCAGGCTGTCGGCGCAGATCTATTTGAAATCCGCCCGGCTGTGCCGTATACGGATGCGGATCTCGACTGGCGCAATCCGCAGTCGCGCAGCACTGTCGAGATGAAGAATCCGGCGTCGCGCCCGGAAATTGCGGAGACCTGCGACGTGCAGGGCTATGACCGGATTTTTGTCGGCTTCCCGATCTGGTGGTATGTCGCGCCGACCATCGTGAACACCTTCCTAGCGTCCTGCAGGCTGGCGGGCAAAACCGTCGTACCGTTTGCAACGTCCGGCGGAAGCGGCATGGGCAAGACCAACGAACACCTTTTGCCGAGCGTGACCGGTGCAAAACTGGCGGAAGGCCGCGTCTTCCGCTCCAATACCAACGAGAAAACGCTGGCAGCGTGGGCAGAACAGTTCTGAATCCGCGCCGCAAAAAAAACGGGCCGCCCTGTATCCAAACAGGGCGGCCCGTTCTGCATCATTTCGTGAAAAGACGGGTGCAGGCGAATGATCCAGGATCGCCCGCGCCGGTAATGCGCTATTTCTGCTGGAAGACGTTGTCCAGCTCGGCCTGAACCTGATCCTGATAGGCTTCGGCAGCGGCTGCCGGCGTCAGGGTCAGTTCGTAAATGGACTTGTACAGCCCCTTTCGGGTGATCTGGTACATCGCGTCGCTGCATTTTGCGATGTTCATCATCGAATGCGGCACGGCGTAGTCGAAAAGCATTTCCATAGAATCTTCATCGTCGGCGAGATTGCCGCGAATCTGATCTTTGTAGGCGTCCAAATCGGTGACGCCGGCGCCGATTTCGTTCATGACGATGGCGGCTTTTTCCCAATCCTGGTTGGCAATCTGGCAGACGAAGGTGTCCAGGTTGACCATGTTCAAGGTGTAGTGGTCCACATTCGGTCCCTTCGGGATCGGCAGAATGCCGAGCTTGCCGTTGCCCGCCATTTCTTTGAATTCGTTGCTGAAGTTGCCGCCCCACAGACCGGCGAAGCCGGATTTCCCGGCGAAGAAGTCGGTGCGGCGCTGGCCGCGGGATGCAGTGTCGTTGATGACCGGGAGCGTGATATCCGGCTGCGAAATCGCGTACATGAAGTCGAGGGATGGCATCAGCTGCGGGTCGTTCAGGTTGGCAACCCATTTGCCGTCCTTGTAGACGATCGGACCGGTTCCGTTCGTCCACGCCTCGTTGCCGTCGCAGTCGAGCGCGACGCCGTAAATGTCAAAGTTCCCGTCGGCGTCAACGTCTTTTGTGATTTTGCGGGCGACTTCAACCATCATCGCATAGTCCCATTTGCCGTCGCGGACGGCCTGGAACAGCGTGTCGGCCGGGTAGCCTGCTGCTTCGGTCAGCTCTTTGTTGAAGGCGTAGAAGTGGCCGAGGCGCGTACAGCCGAATTTGCCGGTTACGTCGAGCGCCCAGATATGGCCGTTGATTTCGCTCATTTTCGTATAGACCTGGTTGAAATTGTCTTCGTTGAAGAGGTCGAGTCCGGCGCCGGTCATCGATTCGAGCGGGCGGATGCCGCCCATCATGGCGAGCGGAATCCACGTGCTCTGGCGGGTGCAGATGAAGTCCGCCAGCTTGAGATTGCCGACGGCTGCCGGCAGCATGGCCTCGGTTCCGTTGTAAATGGGTTCAGCAATGATCGTGCAGTTCAGCCGTTCTTCGATGTCGGCGTAGATGGCAAGCAGCTCATCGAAAATTGCTGTGCCTTTGTGGCTGCTGGCATCTGTATTGGAGAGACCGACGTAGTTATAGGTCGTCAGCTGAAATACATAGCCGTCCAGGTCGGTTCGGTTTGCGGGATCGATCGGTTTGGTTTGGTCGGGGTCTTGGGTGGATGGCGCTGTCGAGGTCTGCATTGGAGCCGGGGTGGTGGCGTCGGGCTTCCTGCCGCCGTCTTTGGTGCAGCCGGCGAAGATCAGCGGAACGATCATCAGCGCGGCAAGCGTCAAAGCGAGCAAACGAAACGGTTTACACATCAGTCAAAGACCTCCTCAATCAAATTGGCGCGGGCATCATGCCCTAGCGTCTGCTTTATCTTTATTATAGCATCTGAAAAAAATGATTGTCAAGCATGTCCGGCGCCAAACCATACAGAATTCCAAAACGAAGCGGCATGTCATCCGAAATCGCCTCTGAAAAAAGCCCGTCCAGCTCCAAAGGAACTGGACGGGCGCGGAAAGAGCAGATGCGTCAGCGGGCTTTTGCCATGAGACCGCGGAAGGCTTCCGCAACGGTGTATGCCGTCTGCGGGCCGCAGGAGTTTGTCTCCTCATAGTGGTGGCGCCACGAACCCTGCGGATACTGCTCGATATACGGCAGGTTCGGGTTCAGCAGGAAATCGTTGGGTGCGACGATGTAGCCCATCATGTCGTTGGCCTGACCGAAGACGAGCAGATCGACAAACCGGTCGCCGTAATCGCGTCCGGTGGCTTCGGCGATTTCAGCCAGCAGATCAATCGGTTCTGCATCCGGGTTGTGCGGATCCAGGTAGTAGTCGCCGGTGCCGCCTTCCAGCATGCCGCCGTAGACGAGTTCCGGGAAAATTTCGCCGGGCATCAGCACGAGCCCTTTGACGCGGCTGCCTTCCTTCTGATAAAACTCGAAGTAGTGCATTTCCGTGGAGGCGTAGTTGCCAAGGTTTTCAGAGAGCACCTGATAATAGGTGCGCCCAAAGGCGAGCATGGTGCGGACGGCAATGTCCTTGTCCGAAACGCCGCCATCGCCCTTCAGCCGCAGGAAGGTCGTCAGCGCGTTGGCGGCGGCTGTGCCGAGCGTCTGCAAATCGGAGACGCCAGCCAGCGTGCCGCGCAGACCAGTGTTCAGATCCTTGAGGTAGGTGCGCGTGTTGATGATCTTGAGCTGGGCGAGCAGTGCCAGCACATAGTTGTCGATTTTCGCTTCAAAGCTGGTCGACACGGTGTTCAGCTTGGCGGAAAGCTCGATTTCGTCGGCCGCCGTGATGCCGCAGACGAGTTCGCCGGTGCGCTGACCGGTGATCTGCGTGATTTTCCAGTAGTTTTGACGCGTATTGCGCGGTTCATATCCTTCCGGAAGCGTCTGATTGCGCTTCGTCCGGATCTGTCCGCCGATGGCGCCGGTGAAGAAGATGAAATCGGCGTCGTCATTCTGTGCGTCCAGATAATCCTGGAAGGGGTCTAAGAAGTCGGCGCTGATGTACTGGTTCATATCCTGCAGGGCTTCCAGATGCGTTCCGAAGTGGATCAGATACAGCTCTTTGGAGCCGTCGGACGGGGCAAAACGGAACCGGGTAATCAGGCTGGCGTTTTCCGTGACATAGGGGTAGCGGCGGTCTTCCACGAGCGGTTCCGGATAGCCGGTCTGTTCGGCGGCGTCAGCCGTCCCGACGTGAAGCGTACCGGGTTTCTGCGCGTTGAAGGCGGCGACTGCGGCGGATTCAATGCGCTCCAGCACCATCGCGAAATAGGCGTCGTCCTTGCCGTCGGCATAAATCGGTCCCCAGATGCCCATGGTGTCGATGGAGGCGTGGTTGTGTGCGGAGAGCACGTGGACTTCGCGGATGCCGTGTTCATAGACGAACGGGGCGAGCGCATCGCGGATGCGGTTGACATCGGCGCGCGCCATGCCGATCGATTCGACGGAGACCATCAGGATTGCGCCGCGTCCGGTGTGATCGTCGAGGCAGACGGCACGGATGTGCGGCTCGTCCAGATAACCGAGGCACGGCAGGTCGATTTCGTATCCGGCCATGTAGTAGCGGGTGGCTTCCGGCGTATAGTCGGTCAGTTCCATGTCGCCGACTTCGGCGGCCAGCGCACGGTAATCCGCGTCGAGCTGTGCGTCGTCGGAAGCGCCGGTGGCGAAGTATGCGGCGAGGTTCTGCGCGGCTGCGGCTTCCGCTTCGGCGGCGGTCATTCCGGCGGTCTCATAGCGGGCAGCGGCATCGGCAAGCACGACCGCTTCACCGTTGGCCAGCGCCGTTTCAGCAGCGCCGAACTGCGCTTCAAACGCGGCGAGGTCTTCGGTGAATGTGGCGGAGTTTGCAAGCAGGCGTTCCGGAGAGAACGGCGGGTCGATCGGCAGAACGCGATCCACAAAGCTCCGGAGAGACTGCACCATGGACGACGGATAGCGGTTCGGCGCCGCGGTCATGGTGTTCAGCTTGGCGTTCAGAATCTGAAGCGATTCCGGCAGGCCGCTGGCGTCAAACGAAAGGTCATCGCTGAAAATGCTGCGGTCGTAGAGCAGACCGGAGGAAGGCAGATCTTCCGGCTTGTACGACATAAAGGGGACGTTGGCGGGCAGCAGGGATTCTTTGGCGAATCCGACCGTCCAGCCGGTGCCGACGGCGCAGTCGAACGGGTCGTCGCCTGCGGCAAGGTCTGCGGCGATGGCGGCGGCGGGGTTCGCATCGGCGGTGTAGTACCCCTGATCCTGTGCCGCGAGCAGCAGATGTTCGGCGGAAGAGCCGGAAGCAGCGCCGACGCTGACGGCATAGATCCCTGCGCCGAAATCGCGGGACAGATGCGCCTGGTCGAGCGTCTGCTCGATGCAGGTGGTTGTGGTGACAAGGCCGGAGCCGAGCGATACTTCATCGTTCTTGTCGTTGTAGTATTTCGGTTCGCCGGCGGTGACTAAAACGATCGCCTGACGCGCACCGGCACGGCCGGTCTGCTGCAGGCAGTTGCTTGCCGCGACGAGCCCGGCTTCCAGGTTGGCAGCCTTGTGTGAGGGGGTCGTGACGTTGACGGAGGAGCGGAGGATGGTTTTGACCGCGGTAAACGCGTGGGAAACCGCCGCTTCTTTTGCGAAGGTGACGAGTGCGACGCGGGCGTTGCTGTTCCGGTCGAGAATCTGCGTGATGAGCGCCTTGGCGGTTCGCTTGGCGGCGGTCATCCGGGATTCATAGCAGCCGGAAAGATGAGTATGGGATTTTGCACAGGCGAGGATGGTTTCGTCCATCGCGGAGGAACGGTCGAGGACAACGACGACGTCGATGGCCTCGGCCGTCGCGGCGGCTGGCGTCACCGGGATGAGCCCGGCGAGCAGGAAGCACGCGAGCAGCAGGGATAGAAGGTGCCGTTTTTTCATTTGAGGTTCCCCCTTTGTAAAATATCGTGAACGCCCCGAAGGGCGGTTTCACCGCATCGGGTGCAGCAGGATGCATGCGGGGGTGTCTTGCCGATAGGATACCATAGAAAAAACAAAAAAACTGGCGTGTTTTGTCGGATTATTCCGAAGAAAGCATTAAACCGTTCGACAAAATTCGACAAAATCCGCGCGATACAGCGGATTCGGGCGCATCCGAGCGGGTTTGGCGCGAGAAACGTGCGAAAGCGCCGGTTTGCGCAAGCTGGGACGGGGCGCGGAACAAAACGCACAGCGGATTCGGGCGCATCTGCGCAGGACGGCGCGCAGGCGAAAAAACCGCACAGCGGGCGATGGATGCATCGCCCGCTGTGCGGCAAAATCAAATAACAGGGAGGATAAACCGATTACTTCTGCTGGAAAACAGCGTCCAGTTCGGCCTGAACCTTATCCTGATAGGCTTCGGCAGCGGCTGCCGGCGTCAGGGTCAGTTCATAGATGGATTTGTAGAAGCCCTTACGGGTGATCTGATACATCGCGTCGGAGCACTTTGCAATGTTCATCATTGCGTGCGGAACGGCGTAGTCAAAGAGCATTTCCATGGACTGTTCGTCGTCAGCGAGGTATTCGCGGACCTGTTCCTTGTAGGCATCCCAGTCGGTGACGCCGGCGCCGATTTCATTCATGATGATGGCGGCCGTTTCCCAATCCTGGTTGGCCATCTGGCAGACGAACGTATCGAGGTCAACCATGTTCAGGATGTAGTGGTCAGCATTCGGGCCCTTCGGAATCGGGAGGATGCCGAGCTTGTTGTTGCCGGCCATTTCTCTGCATTCTTCGCCCTGAATGTTGGAGCCGTACAGACCGGCGAAGCCGGCTTTACCGGTGTAGAAGTTGGTACGGCGCTGGCCGCGGGAGGCGGTATCGCCGATAACCGGGATCGTCACATCCGGCTGAGAGATCGCATACATGAAGTCGAGGGAGGGCATAAGCTGCGGATCCAGCAGGTTGGCCGTCCATTTGCCGTCTTTGTAGACGATCGGGCCGGTGGCGTTGGTCCATGCTTCGTTGCCGTCGCAGTCGAGGGCGACGCCGTAGATATCGAAGTTGCCGTCGGCGTCGGTGTCTTTCGTGATCTTGCGGGCGACTTCAACCATCATGGCGTAGTCCCATTTGCCGTCGCGGACGGCCTGGAACAGCGTGTCGGCCGGGTAGCCGGCGGCTTCGGTCAGTTCCTTGTTGAATGCATAGAAGTGGCCGAGTGCGACGTTGTCGAACTTGCCGGTCATATCGAGCGCCCAGATGCTGCCGTTGATTTCGCTCATCTTCGTGTAGACCTGGTTGAAGTTGTTCTCGTTGTAGAGGTCGAGACCCGCGTCAATCATGGTTTCCAGCGGACGGATGCCGCCCATCATGGCGAGCGGAATCCACGTGTTCTGACGGGTGCAGATGAAGTCCGCCAGTTTGATGCCGCCGACGGCTGCCGGAAGCAGTGCTTCGGAACCGTTGTCAGCGGGTTCGGCGATAATCGTGCAGTTCAGCTTTGCTTCGATGGCCGCATAGATGTCCAGCAGCTCATCATAAATCGCCGTGCCCTTGTGGCTGTTGTTGTCGTTGTTGGAAAGCTGACCGTATCCCGAGGTATTCATGTGGAACTCATAGCCTTTGAGGTCAATCTTGTTCGGATCGTCGGTCGGTTCAGTGACGTCGGAACCATCGGTGGAAGGAGCAGTTGAGGTCTGCTGCGGTGCTGGGGTGGTGTTTTCGGGCTTCTTGTCATCTTTGGAGCAGCCGGCAAAGATCATCGGAACGATCATCAGAACGGCGAGCGCCAGGGCGAGCAAACGGAGCTTTTTGCTCATATGTGGGTGCCTCCTACAATAAATTTGTGATTTCCATCACGGTACTTCTATTTTACTATGCCTGTTGAAAATTGTCAAAATGAATAGAAATAGCCTGCTTTTTATCAAAAACAGAAAAAATGAGCAAAAGTGCGACAAAAAAAACGGTGTAAAGTTCGAAAAACACACTATACAATGATCATTTACAAAAATAAAAAAGATTTAGAATGAATACCATACGGTTTGGAATATCCGATTTTCGGGCAGAGAAAACGCGAAAGACGATTTTGAAAATCATAAAAACAGAAAAAACTTGGAATCATAGGCGAATACGCGAGGAAAAAAGATGCGAACCTGAAAAACAACGAAATCAACGGAGTAAATCGTGCTGTTCTTCGCAAAACACGCCTGAAACCCAAAAAACAGCCTGCGGCCAGATGGAATGGGTGCGAATTAGAAAAGTGATAAACAGATACACGAAAAAGAAGCAGCGGCGATATCGAAACAACCGATTTGTACAAAATTCGAAAATACAGCGTCTGGACACCAAAAAAGCCTTCCATTTTCGGAAGGCTTTTTTTGCGTATGGTTACACCGGCCGGGAGGCGGCGGATTTATCCGCGTGCGCCTGGCGGAGCTGGTCTTCTGCGGCGGCACGGGTCGCGGCGGTGATCAGCTCGCCGCCGTTGATCCGGGCGATTTCGTCGATGCGTCCGGCGAAGTCGAGCGGCAGAACCTCGGTCAGCGTGCGGCCGTCCTGCTGAGATTTGCGGATGAGAAAATGCGCGTCGGCATACACGGCCAGCTGAGAGAGGTGCGTCACGCAGAGCACCTGACACTTCTGTGCAAGTACAGACAGTCGTTTGGCGACGCGGGACGCGGCGACGCCGCTGATGCCGGCGTCGATCTCGTCAAATACGAGCGTCGGCGTGCCGCCTGCCGTCTGAACGGTGTTCAGCGCGAGCATAATGCGGGACAGCTCGCCGCCGGATGCGGTTTTGGCAAGCGGGCGCTGCTGTTCGCCGCGGTTGGCGGAGATATAAAATTCAGCCAGATCGATGCCGTCATTGCCCAAAATGACGCGGCCGTCGCGTTCCCGGCGGTCAAAATGGACGGAGAACTGTGCGCCTGCCATACAGAGATAGGCGAGCTCTTCGCAGATGCGGGCAGAAAAAACAGCGGCGGCGTGCTGACGCTGTTTGGAGAGCTGCTCCGCCAGCGTGCGCGTCCGTTCATACTGCGCGGCATACGCTTCCGCCAGCTGTGCCGCGCGCGCCTCCGTATTGGCGAGCTGATCCAGCTCGGTCCGGGCGGATGCCAGCGCCGCAGCGACGGATTCCAGCGTGCCGCCGTATTTGCGTTTCAGCGAGCCAAGCAGCGAAAGGCGCGATTCGATTTCATCCAGCTCCTGCTCGGAGAAGCTGGTGGTTTCCAGAACGGTTTCCAACGCGTCCATGCTGTCGCGCAGGAGCGACGCCGCATCGGTCAGGGAAGCGGCGGCGGTGTCGACCTCCGGGAATCCCCGGCCGCAGACGGGCATCAGCGCCCGCGCAGCCGATTCCGCGCTTTCCGCGGCGGAGGCGTCGAACCCTTCCAGCGCACGGAGCGCACCGGACAGGGCGGAGGCGATTTTCCCGGCGTTCTGCGCCGCCAAACGGCGTTCCAGCAGCCGGTCGTCTTCGTTTTCGGCGATGTTAGCTGATTCGATTTCGTTGATGGTGTACGTCAGCAGTTCCCGGCGGCGTTCCAGATCCGTGCCGTCGGTCAGCAGCGTGCGCTGCTCGGCGCGGATCGCCTTGAGCACATGCAGCGCCGACTGATATTCGGTGAGGAGCGGTTCCGTCTGCGCGAAGCCGTCCAGCAGTTTCAGGTGTTCCGACGGGTCGAGCAGGGAACGGCTGTCGTGCTGGCCGAGGCTTTTGCAGAGCAGCGGCCCAAGCTCACGCAGCGCGGCGAGCGGCGCATTCATGCCGTTGACATGGCAGAGATTGCGCCCGTCGGCATAGACGCGCCGTGCGACGGTCAGCGTGCCGCCGTCGCAGGCCGGGAGACCGAGCGATTCCAGACGGGCGCCGACGGCATCGCCGCAGCCGTCAAAAACGGCGGAGACAAACGCCTGCTTTTCACCCGTTCGGATGATGTCGCGCGAGGTTCTTTCACCAAGCAGGGCGCCGATGGCGTCGATGATGATGGACTTGCCTGCGCCCGTTTCACCGGTCAGTGCGTTCATGCCGGGCTGAAACGAAATGTCGGCGCGGGCGACGACGGCGATGTTTTCGATGTGCAGCAGATTCAGCATAGCAATCCTCCCCAAAACAGGCGGAGCGGTTATTTCAGCATGGCCTGAATTTCTTCACACAGCTCAGCGGCATGCTGCTCGTCCCGCATGACGAGAAAAATGGTGTCGTCGCCGGCAAGGCTGCCGACGATGTGCGGCGGGTTCATGTTGTCGATGGCGGCGGCTGCGGCGCTGGCGACGCCGGTCAGCGTTTTGATGACGACCATATGACCGGCATAGTCGATGCGGACGACGCTTTCCCGGAAGATGTTGCGGAAGCGGGCGGCAAATTCGCCGCCCGCTTCGGGTGCTGCGACCGCGTATTTGTATTTGTCGTCGTGGTCGAGCACTTTGACGAGGCGCAGCTCCTTGATGTCGCGCGAGACGGTTGCCTGGGTGACGAGAAAGCCTGCCGCACGAAGCCGGTCGGACAGCTCCTTCTGCGTTTCGATCGACTCTTCTTCGATCAGCTTCAGGATCAGATTGTGGCGTTGGAACTTCATGGTTGAACCGTACCCTTTCATAGCGAATCCGGAGGCGCCGGTCAGCGCTCCGATAATTTGGAGTTCAGTTTTTCAAAGAAATCGTTTCCGTTGAGCCGGATCAGGCGGGTCATCAGTTCGCTTTTGGTGACGACAGCCGTATCGCCCGGATACATGGGGATGGAATCGACGCCGTCGCAGGAAAGCCGGACGGCCTTGCCCGCGTCATTCCGGGATTCGACGCGGATTTCGCGGCGGCTGCTCAGGACAAACGACTTGGCGTACAGCGCGTGCGCGCAGATGGGGGTGACGACGAATACGCTGGCCTCCGGATCGACGACCGGACCGCCCGCGGAAAGCGAATAGGCGGTGGAGCCGGTGGGCGTCGAGACGACAAGCCCGTCGCCGGAGAATGTTTTGATCTCCTGCGCGTCGGAGGAGAGGCGCAGGGAGATGTTGCGGAAGGTTTCGCCGCGGGTGATGATGCAGTCGTTCAGAGCGCAGGCGGAATAGATTTCGCAGCCGTCGCGGAGCAGGGAGGCGCGCAGCATCATGCGCGATTCGATCCGATAGCCGCCGGAGACGACGCGCGCAAGCTGCGGGAGCGACCGGCGGTCGAGCTCGGTCAAAAAGCCGACGTTGCCCAAATTGACGCCGATCATGGGGATGCCGAGCGGAGCCGCTTCGCGGGAGGCGCGCAGCAGCGTTCCGTCGCCGCCCAGAACGGCGACGACGTCCGGCAGGATGTCGGACAAGACGGCGGAACGGGCGGAAACGGCCGGACAGTCCGGCGGGAGCGGGACGGAAGGCGGCAGCAGCACATCGGCGCCCGCTTCCGAACAAAGGTGGGCCGCCTGATGCGTGTATTGAAAATCAGGGTCGCGCTGCGGGTTGGGCAGAAGATAGAGTTTCATACGGCACCTCCGGGGGCGGATTGAAACGCATAACGCACGACGGCGCGGATATCCGGCACAAAATCACAGGCCGTCCGGCTGAATGCGGCAAGATATTCGATGTTGCCGTCGCCGCCGCGAATGGGGCTGGGCATCAGCCCGGAGAGCGAGAGATCGGCGCGGTTCAGCATGGCGCAGACACCGCTGAGGATGCGCTCATGCGCTTCCGGCCGCTTCACAATCCCGTGCTTGCCGAGGTCGGCGCGGCCCGCTTCAAACTGCGGCTTGACGAGCGCGAGGAAGGCGCCGTCGAAGATTTCAGCCAGGTGCGGCACGATGCAGCCGAGGGAAATGAATGAGACGTCGATGGCGCAGAAATTGGGCGGCAGCGGAAAACTGGCGCGCGTCAGCGTGCGGGCGTCCGTCTTTTCCAGATTGACGACGCGGCTGTCGGATGCCAGCCGGGGCGCGAGCTGCCCGGTACCGACGTCAACCGCATACACGCGCACGGCGCCGCGGCGCAGCATGATTTCGGTGAATCCGCCGGTGGAAGCGCCGATGTCGAGACAGACCCGGCCGGCGAGATCGATGCCGAATGCGTCGAGCGCGCCTTGCAGCTTATAAGCGCCGCGGCCGACGAAATCATCGTGGTCGGCGATGGCGACGGCTGCGCCGTCCGAAAGATCAAATGAAGGTTTGGTGACGACAAGCCCGTCCACCGAGACGAGACCGCCGCGGATCAGGCGCTGGGCTTTTTCACGGCTGTCGGTCAGGCCGCGCTGAAAAATTGCCGAGTCAAGACGCATGATGAAACGTTGCTCCGTTCTCCGCCGAAAAAACAGGCGGGATCTGCGCGGCAGTACGGGCCGGTCAGCGGGCGAGGATTTCCTCCGCCAGCCGGGCAATCGACGCCGGGTCCAGCCCGCACATCGCAAATTGTTCCGCAACGGCGGCCTGCGGGATATAGCGGTCGCCGCAGTTGACGGGATAGACGTCAAACGGCCGGTTGCAGGCGGCGGCTGCGAGATCGGAACCGGCCGAACCGTGCGCCGCAGCCTCCTCCAGAACGAGGATCCGCTTGGCGGCGGCGGAAAAAATCGCCTCTAAGGGCAGCGGATGCACCCGGTTCAGCTTGAGCACCCCGGCGGAAATGCCGCGTTCCGCCAGCAGGTCAGCCGCCGTCAGCGCGGAATCGATCAGACGGCCCGCGGCCAGCAGCGTGATGTCGGAACCGCCGCGCACGGTGCTGAGCGGAACGATGGCCGCCTCGGGGTCCTGCGGATCGGAAACGGTATCGCGGGCGAATGCGGCGGTCTGCCCGCGCGGGTAACGGATGGCAACGGGGCCATCCGCCGATTGCAGGGTCAGGCGCAGCAGGGCGCGCAGCTCGCAGGCGTTGGACGGCATATAGACCGTCATGCCGGGGATCGCCTTGAGCATGGAAAGGTCATACAGCCCCTGATGCGTTTCCCCGTCTTCGCCGATCAGGCCGCAGCGATCCACGCAGAACACGACGGGCAGACGCATGATGCCGGTGTCGTGGAGCATTTCGTCAAATGCGCGCTGCAAAAACGTGGCGTAGATGGCGACAACCGGGCGTTTCCCGCCTGCTGCCAGCCCGGACGCCATGGTGACGGCGTGTTCTTCGGCGATGCCGACGTCGATAAAACGCTCCGGAAACCGTTCGGCAAACGGCGTCAGCCCGACGCCGGCCTTCATGGCGGCGGTGATGGCAAAAATGTCCGGATTTCCGGCAGCCAGCTCCGTGAGCGCCGCGCCGAAAGCGGCGCTGAACGTTTCGCCGGATGAACGGAGACAGCAGCCGGTATCGACGTCGAACCCGTCGACGCCGTGAAACCGTTCCGGGCTGCCCTCTGAGAACGGATAACCGCGGCCTTTCTGTGTAATCACATGGATCAGCACGGGCTTGTCGAACGATTTGGCCTGTTCCAGAATGCGGGAAAGCTCCAGGACGTCGTGCCCGTCGACGGGGCCGATGTATTCAAAGCCCATGCTTTCAAAAAACGTGTTGGGGATGATGGCATACTTGATGCCGTCGCGCAGACCGCTGAAGACGCGGTTGAGCCGGTCGCCGCCGGGCAGCGCCTTCAAAAGGCGGTGGTAGGTCTTTTTCGCGGTCTGGTATCTCGGCTGAACGCGAAAACGCGTCAGCAGCCTGGCGAGCGCACCGACGCTTTTGCCGATGGACATGCCGTTGTCGTTGAGGATGACGATGAGCGGCACTTTTGCGGCGCCGGCATCGTTGAGCGCTTCATAGGCGAGCCCGCCGGTCATGGCGCCGTCGCCGATCAGCGCGACGACGTGGTTCCTGCGGTCCGGCGGCAGTGTCTGCTGGACGCGCGCCAGCCCCAATGCGACGGAGATGGAATTGGAGGCGTGCCCGGCGATGAACGCATCGTGTACGCTTTCGGAGGGCTTGGGAAAACCGGACAGCCCGCCGGCCTGCCGGAGGGTCGAAAACTGCTTTCGGCGGCCGGTAAAGAGCTTATGTGCGTAGCATTGATGGCCGACGTCAAAGACCAGCCGGTCGCGTTCGGTGTCGAAGCAGCGGTGCAGCGCGACGGTCAGCTCGACGACGCCGAGGTTGGAGGCGACATGGCCGCCTGTCTGAGAAAGGGTATCGATCAAAAAGCGGCGCGTTTCCGCGCAAAGGCGCAAAAGCTCCGCTTTGGAGAGTCTTTTGATATCGTCCGGGCAGTCGATGCGGTCTAAAAGCGGCGTCCGGCTGCCGGCCGCCGGATCCGCGGGGGACAGGACTGCTGAATCGGGTTTCTTCATGATGAGAAAGCCTCTGAATGTTCTGAAAATCAAGATGCGGCACGGGGAAAGCCGTCCGCAGCGTTCCTATTTTATCACAAACCAACGGCGATTGCAAGAGATTCTATGCATCCGCTGCAAATTTATGCAGTCTGACTGCGCATCGAAACGGGAAAATCGCGCGAAGGCGCTTGAAAAAGAGCGGGTTCGGCGGTATCATGTAGATATTGAAAATGAGAATTTACCGGAAGGAACTTTGCATATGAAATTCGGTATTGAGGGTGGTTCACCGGATTCTATCTCTCAATATCGTCCTATCAATACCGACAATTCTTGACTTCATCACGCTTTACGTACCGGAAAATTTACAGGCAGCGGAGAGTTTTTTCGCGCAGCGGCTTGAGAAGAAGGACGTTATATGCTATAATTTATATGTAATAGTGTGTCCTTTTTCGCAAATGCGGAAAGGACGCAGTCTATGGGTACTTCTCTTATCTGCGCAGCGGCCAGAAGGATTGCACCGACCGGGGGAATACCGGGCTGATGACGGCCGCGCGCCTCAACAGCAGCAGGACAGGCAGATCGGGACGAAGAGCAGGGTGTAAAATATATGGAAAAACTTGAACTGTACATCCCGAAACTGGAAGATCTGTGGTTCTATCAACAGATGACGTCTGACCCGGAAACCATGTCCTACAACGCAAATTGGGATGTGGACTACGACGGCTACCATCGGGACACCGGCTGCA
>CAJLFQ010000028.1 GCA_905205975.1 uncultured Eubacteriales bacterium
GGTTCATCAAATTGAACTTGGTTGGACAAGGCGTAATTCCGCGGTTCAAACGATCCGCAGCACGTTTGAGCCTTCGATGAGGGGCACCGTCCGTCCACACAGATGGCCTGTTTCCGGCAAAGGTTGCTGCAATTGTAAGCGCAGGTCGTGACGTCGCATTCAAGGTTTGTCATGTCTTCCGTCTCCTTCTTCGTTTTCACAGACGTTTTTCCGTCCTTTGATAGTATCGCTCCTTTTTGTGACGCTATACACGGTGCCGACTGGATTTTGTGGAAAGCTCCAAAAAACATTTGGCTCTTTCTGCCGTTTTCCGCACAGAGGCGTCTTTCTTTCAGACGCTCTTCTTTGAATAATTGCGGATTCAGAACGTTTTGGTCATTTTGACGGATAATTAGTCGAAATATGTTTTTGGCGAATAATCACATACTTCGATTTCCACTGCCTCTATTCCATATTGAATTTTGACGGAAATAGGAGTATCATTAACCTATCACTGAAAAAGAGGCGTGTATGACCCAACGAAGGAGTGCATTTTCCGCATGAATCTCTATTTTGCCCGCCATGCCCAGTCTATGGGAAACATTGCGGCTGACAACGGCTGCGATCCACCTTTGACCGAACTCGGCCGGACACAGGCCGGTCTGCTGGGTGAGCGCCTTTCTGTGCTGCATTTCGATGCGATCATTGCCAGCCCGCTCATTCGTGCCGTGGAAACGGCCAATGCCGTCGCGAAAAGACAGCCCGGCGGCGCCGCACCGGTCGAGCTGCTGCCTGATCTAATGGAATGCGGCACGCCGCCCTCATTTGTCCCGCAGCCCTTGGAGGCGCTTCGCCGAATTTGTCCGACCGCCTGCGCATACACCATCCCGACGCCTGCCGGCGGCGGTGAAAGCCTGCCGGAAGAATACGGAGATGCCGCCAACACGCTGGCACGCGCCTATCGCGTCATTGGATATCTCCGCCGCCGTTTTTCCGGCAGCGAAAGCATTTTGATCGTTACACACGGGACGTTTTTGACCAGCCTGATTTCGGCAGCTCTGCGGTTTTCTCTGCCGGAACACTTTAACTATTCTCATGACAACACCGGTCTCTCCCTCGTACGGTATTTGATCGACAACGGCAGCCCGCATACCAAGCTGGGCTTTTTGAATGACGTTGCACATCTTTACCGGGCCGGTCTGACGGAAGGAGTACCTCTGGAGCATGCGCTGTAAGGACATCATCCTCGATTATTTTAAAAAGCACTGGCTGCGCTATGCGTTCGGGGTCGTTTTTGTCATTTTGGCAACGATCTTCAACGCCATTCTGCCCCAGCTGCTCGGCAAGACCATTGACTTGGTCAAGGCAGCCCGCGACCCGGCGCAGTCCGCCACGCTTCGCGATGTGCGGAATATCTGTCTGCTCATGTGCGCCTGTGCCGTTGCAGCCTTTTTGACCCGCAACATCTGGCGGTACCTGATCATGGGCTTCACCCGCTCCATCGAGCTGCATCTGCGCCATGCGCTTTTCTCCCACCTGCAGGTGCTCAGCCCGGAGTTTTACGTCAAAAACAACACCGGTGACATCATCACGCGCGCCATCATCGATTCTCAGGCCATCCGCATGATGTTCGGCATGGGGCTCATCGGCATCGTTGACGTACTGACTATCAACGTCGTTACACTCGGCTACATGGTTTCGACCACCAGTTTGAAGCTGACCGCCATTGCCGTCATTCCGCTGCCCTTCCTGCTCTTTGCGCTTGTCAAGCTGCGCACCGCCATGCGCCGCCGCTTTATGATCGTTCAGCACTCGGTCTCCGATATCGCTGCAAAGGTGCAGGAAAACCTGACCGGCATCCGCGTTATCAAGGCATTTGCGCAGGAAGACAGTGAAAACAAGCAGTTTGAAGCGCTCAGCCGCAAAAAGTGGAAGGCTGAGATGGATATGATTCGCGTCTGGTCGTTCATCAATCCGCTTTCTGCGCTTGTTTTTGGTTCGATTTTCGCGGTATTTCTCTATTTTGGCGGCAAGATGGTCATTGCCGGTACGCTGACGCTCGGCGAATTCGTGGCCTTCAACACCTACATCGCTCTGCTGATGGATCCGATCTCCCGGATCAGCCGTATTATTCAGATTTGGCAGCGGGGTCTGGTCTCCATGCAGCGTCTGGATATGATTTTTTCTGCCAAGCCCGCGATTGACGATGCGCAGGCCGATCCGGCCATCACCACGCTGGCGCCGCTTTCTATTGATATCACGAATCTCTCTTACCGTTATCCCGGCACGGAAAAAGATGTCTTGAAAAACATCTCTTTCCATTTGGAAACCGGCGGAACGCTGGCCATTATGGGCGCAACCGGCTCCGGGAAATCCACGCTGATGAGCCTTCTGATGCGGATGTGGAATCCGCCGGCGGATGCGATTTCCGTCTCCGGCCATCCGATTGAAACGGTTCCGCTGTCTGTTCTGCGCGGCTCCATCGCATATGTCCCGCAGGAAAGCTTTTTGTTCTCCGATTCAATTCTAAACAACATCATCTTCTATGATGAACGCATCACGGAAGACGATGCAAAAGCAGCCGCCAAGGCCGCCGCAATCCATGACAACATCTGTGAATTTCCGGATCAGTACGCCACAACCGTCGGTGAACGCGGCATGACGCTTTCCGGCGGGCAGAAGCAGCGCGTTTCCATCGCGCGGGCACTGGCCAGAAAGCCGGAGCTCCTGCTGCTTGACGACTGTCTCTCCGCTGTGGACGCCGAAACGGAGCGAACCATTCTGGCGAACCTGCGGGATTATCTCAAAGGCTGCACCACCATCATTGTCACACACCGCATCGCGGTTGCCGGAATCGCCGACCGTGTGCTGCTCTTGAATGAAGACGGCAGCATGGCTGCCATCGGCACACACAGTGAGCTTTCCGCCAACTGCCCGGAATATCAGCACCTGCTGGCCATTCTCGAAGCATCCAAAGACGGTGCTGCCAAATAAGCTTCCGCATGATTTCTCTTCCGGATGTGCAATCCGCCGTACGCACAACCGGTATACCGCATCTTTGAATTCGGCGGAGAAAGAGGGCTTATGAAACAGACAGCGGCGCCATCCGTTCCGGAAGGACGCATGGCCGAGTATACGCAGCGCAAAAAGCGCCATACCCTGATCCGGCTGCTCAAATATTTCCGATACCACAAGGGACTCACACTCCTGACCATTCTGCTCGCAACCGCCTCCAGTCTGGTTCAGGTGGTCAAACCATACATTTTGAAGCTTGTCATTGACCGCAATCTGGAGATTGGCATCAACGACATTGCCGCCATCGGCAGGCTCGCGCTGCTGTATTTCGCGGTGGTGCTTCTGGGTTCTGCCTGCGACTATGCGCAGTCCATCACGCTCGCTTCGCTCGGGCAGCGCATCATGCACCGTATGCGGACCAGTCTGTTTGCACACATTCAGCGGATGAACATGTCGTTCTTTGACAACAACTCTTCCGGCAGTCTGCTGACGCGCGTCAACAGCGACGTGGAATCGCTTTCCGATCTGTTTTCCAGTATTGTCATCCAGTTTGTCAAAGACATTCTCGTGATTTTGAACATCTGCGGCGCCATGCTGCTGCTGGACGTCAAGCTGGCGCTGTGGTGTTTTACCTGCATCCCGCTCGTCGCCGTGATCACGTTTTTCTACCGCAACCTGTCGCGGCGGAATTTCATCCGTCTGAAGGCGCAGCTCTCCAAGCTGAACGGTTTTCTGGCCGAAAACATCACCGGTATGAAAATGGTGCAGATTTACTGCCGTGAAAAGCAGAAAAACGAAGAATTCTACAAGCTGGGGCGGGAATACTACCGGCTGGGCATCGTGGAAATTCTGCTGAACAGCCTTTCCAACCCCTTGATGACCGCGCTGGCAAATCTCGCCACGGCCATCTTCGTCTCGGCATTCGCCCCGTATGTCATCGGAAACCGGCTCGACGTCGGCACGCTGTATGCCTTCACGCAGTACATCAAGCAGTTCTTCAACCCGATTGCAAACCTGGCGGAGCAGTTTACCTCGATCCAGTCTTCCCTGATCTCTGCCGACCGTATTTTCGACATCATCGACAAACAGGACACGCAGGAAGATTTGGAAGGCGGTCTGCCGCTCAAATCCTTCTCCGGTCACATCGAATTCCGGCACGTTTGGTTTGCCTATGTCAAAGACAACTATGTGCTGAAGGATGTCAGCTTTGAAATCCACCCGGGCGAAAGCGCCGCATTCGTCGGTTCGACCGGTTCCGGAAAGTCCACCATCATTTCCCTGCTTGCGCGGTTCTATGAAATTCAAAAGGGTGAAATTCTGATCGACGGCGTTGATATCCGGAAGTATCGGCTGACCGACCTCCGCCGCTGCATCTCCGTGGTGCAGCAGGACGTTTTCCTCTTCACCGGCGATGTCAACTACAACATCCGTCTCAATGAAAACAGCATTTCCGACGCCGATATCCGCCGCGCGGTCAAAACCGTCAGCGCGGAATCCTTTGTCAACAGTCTGCCGGATGGATACGCCTCTCACGTTTCGGAACGCGGTTCCGAATTTTCGGCCGGTCAGCGTCAGCTGATTGCGTTTGCCCGCGCTGTGGCTGTCAACCCGTCGGTTTTGGTATTGGATGAGGCTACCGCCAGCATCGACACGGAAACGGAAGCCGCGCTGTCGCAGGCAATGCAAACCGTTTCCGCCAACCACACGACCATTACAATTGCACACCGGCTCTCTACCATTTTGGGCTGCGACCAGATTTTCGTTCTGGATCACGGCGTCATTATTGAGCACGGGCGTCATGAAGAACTCGTCGCGCAGAACGGCCACTATGCGGAGCTGTACCGCATTTCCCTGTCTGCAAACGACGACGCACAAACAAGCGCATAATGCAGGCACAAAAAAGCCCGCGGCGATCCCAATCGGACTGCCGCGGTTTTTGATATTTGATGCCGCCGATTGACAAGTCGCCGCGCATCGTTTATAATAACGCTATGACCACGATGCGTCGGTTTCCCTGACGTGCAGAAAGGATTGTCCGTATGAAATCATCTGTTCTCTTTGCGCCGATTACCTTTCGCTCTTATCACGCCTCCGAAACGCTCCCTGCCAAATTCGAATGCCTGCTGGACGCTTCGCCGTTAGCCGAGGCGGTTCGCGGCAAAAAGACGGCTGTCAAAATGCACCTTGGCCGCTCCATCGGCTATGCAACGATTCACCCGATGTTTGTTGAAATTCTGATTTCCAAATTGAAGGCCTATGGCGCCGACGTATTTATCACCGATCACATCATCGGCAACGCGCGCGCCCGCGGCTATACGGAGGAATACCTCGGCTGTCCGATTATCCCCTGCTGCGGCGACGACGGCTCGTTTTTTTATGAAAAGAGCGTGGATTTCAAGACCTTCCGGAACGTCGATGTCGCCGGATACATCCACGATGCCGATGTTCTGATCGACCTTTCCCACGTCAAAGGGCACGGCGTCTGCGGCTTTGGCGGCGCCGTCAAAAACATCTCCATGGGGTGCGTTTCCGACCGGACGCGCCGTCAGATCCACAGTTTGGAAGGCGGGCTGAACTGGGACAGCGACAAATGCATCCGCTGCGGCGTCTGCGTGGACAACTGCAACCATTCGGCGCTTTCGTTTGAAAACGACCGTTTGACCATGAATCAGCACCACTGTACGTCGTGTCAGCACTGCGTCAAAACGTGTCCGACCGGCGCTTTCCAGCTTGACGCCGGACGTTTTGAGGATTTCCAGCAAGGCATGGCGCTCTGCACGCAAAAATGTCTGGAGCACTTTGCACCTGGTGCCGTCTATTACATCAATTTCCTGATGAATATCACTGCGCTCTGCGACTGCTGGGGCTTCACCACGCCGGATATCGTACCGGATATCGGCATTCTGGCTTCCGACGACATCGTCGCAATCGAGCAAGCTTCCCTCTCGCTCATCAAAACGGAAAACTTTCTGCCGGCCGGCGTACCCATCGGCTATGAGCTGGGTGAAAAAGGGCACCTGTTTGAACGAATCCACGGGAAAGACCCCTATGTGCAGCTGCGCGCGTTGGAAAAATTGGGCATGGGCAGCTTTGACTATACCATGCAGGAAATTTGCTGAACCCATGTTTTTCATCATGCAGATTGTTTTTCTGCATCAGACTGATCAAGTGAGAAAGAGGAACTGATTTCATGCTGGATTTGAAAAAAATAACGGATTCGCTGCGCGACTGTCCCTGCGGCAAAAAACACGAAATCCACATTCGCGCTCTGGAAATCGGATATCAGAATACGCCGAATACCGGCCGGATCCTTCGTGAGGCCGGGTTTGGCCGGCACCTCCACATGGTCGCCGACCGCAACACGCTGGCCGCCGCCGCCGGCATCACAGACGCACTAAACGAAGCCGGATTCCGCACAACCCTGACGCTGTTCGACGACCTTCAGCTGGCAGATATGGCCGGTGTGGCACGCGTGCAGGACGATCTGCGCCGCAGCGGTGCGCAGGCGCTGCTTTCTGTCGGCACCGGTTCCCTGAATGACATCTGCCGGTTTTCGGCGGCAAAGCTGGAAATGCCGTTTGCCATCTATGCAACGGCGCCTTCCATGGACGGATTTGCTTCTGTGATGGCGCCGATTACGGAAAACGGTTTCAAGCGAACTTTCCCGGCGAAAGCGCCGGAAGTGATCATTGCCGACAGTGCCGTTCTGGCCAAAAGCCCGGCTGTTTTGAAGGCGGCTGGGCTGGGCGATTTGCTCGGCAAGTATACGGCACACGCCGACTGGGAAATTTCCGCCTGTCTGACCGGCGAATACTACTGTGGGCGCATCGCTGCCCTGACGCGTTCCGCTGTCGATGAGGCGGCCGATTTGGCACGTCGTTCCGACAGTGAGTCGCCTGAATTCGCCGCTTCTTTGATGGAAGCGCTCGTTTTATCCGGGCTGGCCATGTTGTTGACCGGCTGTACGCGTCCCGCCTCCGGAGCGGAGCACCACATCGCCCATTTCTGGGAAATGCAGTATGCGCTGATGGGGCGTCCGCAGGTTTTTCACGGCAAAAAAGTCGGCATTGCAGCCGGACTGGTCGCCGATGTCTACAACCGTCTGGCGCAGCTGGACTGCGTGCACGAAATGCGCAGACCGATTGACTGGGTGCGTCTTGCGGATGTATATGGCCCGCTTCTGGCAGAATGCCGCAAAGAAAATACGCCCAACCCTGTTGATGCCATTCCGCAGGGTGCTGTCGAACAGCATTGGGATACACTGCGGGCTGCCTTGGCAAAAGTGCCGAGCGGTGATGAAATTCGGGCTTTGATCCGTCGAACCGGCGGTGCAGCGACCTGTGCTGAAGCCGGTATTCCGACCGAGCTGGAAGAACAGGGGCTCCGCTATGGCCGGTATGCGCGTTTTCGCATGACCATGATGCGCCTGCTGGATATCCTCGAAGAAAATCCGCTGTAACCGGGAGCTGCCCAACATGCACGAATTACAAAACATCCGCGACTTTCTGCTCGACATGGATGGAACCATTTACTTAGGCAGCCGCCTCTTTGAAGGAACCATCCCCTTTTTGAACCGCATCCGCGAGAGAGGCTGCCGCGCTGTCTTTTTGACAAACAATTCCTCCGCTTCTCCGCTTGCCTATGCGGAAAAACTGAACGGCATGGGGATTGATGCCGGCATCGGCGATATTTTCACATCCGGCGATGCCGCTGCGATTACGCTGACGAAACAGTTTGGGCACCCGCCGGCGGTTTATCTGCTTGGAACGCCGGCGCTGGCGGATCATCTGGCCGGATATGGCATCCGAGCCGTAAACGGAACCGATACCCCGCCGGACTGTGTGCTGCTCGGTTTCGACAAAACGCTGACTTACGAACGGCTGGAAACTGCCTGTCGGCTGATTTCCGCCGGGCTTCCCTATTATGCGACACATCCGGATCTCGTCTGTCCGGTTGAAGGCGGCTTTATCCCGGATGCAGGCGCTATGATGGCTTTGATTCGCGCGGCAACCGGGCGTTCGCCGGTTGTTTTCGGGAAGCCGGAGCGCACCATGGCGGATGCCGCTTCTGAGCGGTACGGCTTGTCGCCGGAGACCACCGCAATGGTCGGCGACCGCTTATCGACGGATATCCGATTCGCCAATCAGGCCGGCGTGACCGCCATTCTGGTCCTTTCCGGCGAAACCACACACAGCGATTATCTGGCGCAGCATGAAGTTCACGCCGACTGGATTTTCCCATCCATCCGCGAACTCTGTGACGCGCTCTAATCGTTTCTTCAAGGGAGGGGTTTTATGCTGCTGATCGGCGCCGATGGCGGCGGAACACATACGAAGCTGGTTTTGGCCGATGAATCGGGCTGCGTGCTCGCCTCTTCTGAAGGCGGTGCAGTCAACTATAACGCCATCGGTCTGGCTGCTGCGCGGGCAAACCTGTTTGATGCTGCCGAATCCATGCTGGTCTCGGTCGGACAGACATTGGCACATTGCGATTGCTTTTGTATCGGGTCTTCCGCTTTAGACGCGCCCGCAGATGCAGCGCAGGCTGCGGCATTTTGCGGAAACCGTTTTGATCCGGATCGGTGTCTGATGGACTCCGACGCATGGGTTTCGCTGGTCGCTGCCTCAGAAGGACGCGCCGGCATCCTCATGATCGCCGGCACCGGCGCCATGGGCACTGCTTCAGACGGTCTTGGGCATCGCTTCACCGGCGGCGGATGGGGGTATTTGCTGGGCGACAGCGGCAGCGGCTTTGACATTGGGCGCCGTGCGCTGTTGGCGGCGGCTGAAGCCGAAGAAGGCGGCCCACAAACACGCCTGCGGGCGCGTTTCCTCCGCCGGTTCGGCGTTGACTCCATCCGTTCGCTGATCCCTCTGCTGTATGCGCCCGGTTTTCGCCCATCCGATCTGGCTGCGCTGGCGCCGGAAGCAGACGCAGCAGCGTCCGAAGGCGACCCCGTCGCGCAGGACATTCTTCGGACGGCGGCAGCTTCATCGGCTGCGGTCTGTGCGTATCTCCATGCGCAGACCGGCGCTGTGGACGTTTTTGTCTATGGCGGCGTTTTTGCCCACTCTGCCCGTTATCTGTCCGAATTCCGTCAGGCACTTCAGAACTGCGGACTTGCGCATCTGCGGATTTCCACGCCTTCACTGCCGCCGGAAGCAGGCGCTTTGATGGAAGCCGCCCGTTCCTGCAGCGTCCTGTCGCCGCAGTTTTTATCCAATTTAAAGAAACACTTCGAAAAGACCTGAAAATGCAAGAAATCGCAAGCATGAATGAGCTATTTTCTTCTGCCTGCGATTTTCTTCTTTACAGTCATTTGACCGTCAGTTGCGTTCATGTGATTGTGTGTGGTATAATACAGTTGTTCCAGCGTGTGGGTGTACGCCCACCGCGGCATTCATACGCTTTGGAAGGATTGATCATTTCATGTTTGCACCCGGTACCGTGATTGACAGCACATCAGACCATTTGAACCCGCTCGCCTGCATTCCGGACGTCCTGTGGGCCAGTGGAGGGCTGGTACTGAGCCAGATCCGTGAAATCACCGGATTGGAAACGGCCGTCATTCAGAACTGGGTCAAGCGCGGATATGTGGCTCCCCCGACTGCAAAGCATTATTCAAAAGATCAGACGGCGCGCATTCTGACCATCAACGCACTGCGCGAAAGCCTGCGGCTGGATCAGATCGCAAAGCTGATCAGCTCTGTCAACGGTTCCCTGGTCGATTCCTCGGACGACCTGATTCCGGACAGTGCGCTTTACGAAATGTTTTGCCAGATGGTGGTTCCACTGTACCGCGACAATTATCTTTCCTTCGAACAGCTGGGTGCTTTGGCAGACGCGCACACAGCATCCATTGAACACGAACCCGCGCGCAGGCAGATCCGGAATGCTCTGCTGCTGATGTGTGTCTGCTATCAGTCCACGTTGATCAAACGCCACGTCGAAAGTTTGATTGCAGCGCTTTAGCAGCCGGACATTTCAAAATGAAAGGAGGGCTTTTTGACATCATGCGCACATTTTGGTTTTCCCTTTCCCTGTTTCAGCAAATTCTCCTCTGCGTCGCTGTTCCGGTCACCGTTGTTCTTCTGATTCAGTTTTTCCTGCTGCTCTTTGGCATCGGCGACGACAACGAACCGGAGCTGACGGTTGACCTCGACGGAGACGGCATCCCGGACGACGTCTCCAACATCGATGACGGCATGTCCTTCGGCGAATTCGGCGGTCTGCGTCTGCTGACGCTGCGCGGTGTGCTTGCTTTCTTTTCCATCGGCAGCTGGGCTGCTTTAATCGCAAGTTCTTCGCTGTCTGCATGGGCCGCATTGGCCATTGGCGTCCTCGCCGGGGTTTTAGCCGATGTCCTTTATGCATGGATCATGCGGATGGTTCTGCGCCTTCAGGAAAACGGCGCCATCCGTCTGGAAAATGCAGTCGGTGTGATCGGTGAAGTCTACATACCGATTCCTCCGGCCGCCGCCGCCAACGGCAAAATCAATCTGGTTCTGCACGGGAAGCTTTGCGAGCAGGAAGCCGTCTGGCACGGCGACCATTTTCTCCCGACCGGCACCAAAATCCGTGTGGTTCGCATTTTGGGCGATACGCTCGTCGTAGAACCGCTCTCTTTGGAAAAAGAAGACGTTTCCCGTTCCGGCGGTTGTGCCGGTGAAATGCAAAAATCAAATCATTAGGAGGTTTCATCATGTCGCCATTCGTGATTGGTCTCATTACCGTCGCTGTCATTCTGTTCTTCACGCTGCTGATTCTCGTCGTTTCCCGCTTTCGCAAATGTCCGTCCGACAAGATTATGGTCATCTACGGCAAGGTCGGCAGCAACTCCGACGGCACCGCACGCTCCGCCCGCTGCGTCCACGGCGGCGCTTCGTTCGTCTGGCCGGTCTTTCAGGCCTATGAATACCTGGATTTGACGCCGATTTCCATCAGCGTCGATCTGCGCAATGCGCTCTCCCGTCAGAACATCCGCATCGATGTACCGTCCCGCTTCACCGTCGGTATTTCAACCGAACCGACCATCATGCAGAACGCAGCAGAACGACTGCTCGGTCTGAAGCTCATGGAAATTCAGGAGCTGGCAAAAGACATTATCCTCGGTCAGCTTCGTCTCGTCATTGCAACGATGGACATCGAAGAAATCAACGCCGACCGTGACAAGTTCCTTCTGGCAGTCTCCGGCAACGTCGAATCTGAGCTGAAGAAAATCGGTCTACGCCTGATCAACGTCAACGTCACGGATATCAACGATGAATCCGGCTACATCGAAGCGCTCGGTAAAGAAGCCGCCGCCAAAGCGATCAACGACGCAAAACGCTCTGTCGCAGAAAAGAACCGCGACGGCGCTGTCGGTGAATCCAACGCCAACATGGATCAGCGTATCAAAGTTGCCGATGCCAACGCGCAGGCGATTCAGGGTGAAAACAAGGCGCAGGCCGAAATTTCACAGTCCAACGCTTCGCGGCGTGAAGTCGAAGCCGACGCCCTGCGCCGTGCGACAGCGGCTGAGAAGATCGCCGCCGCCAACGCCTTGCAGGAATCCTACGCCGCTGAGCAGGCTGCTGAATCCGCCCGTGCTGAAAAAGAAAAGGCAACGCTGGAAGCAGACGTCATCGTTCAGTCTGAAATCAACCGGAAGAAAATCGAAATTGAAGCGCAGGCCGAAGCCGAACGCGCCAAAATCCGTGCGCAGGGTGAAGCGGAAGCGTTGTACGCCAAGATGGAAGCCGAAGCACGCGGCATTGAAGTGCAGCTGACGCGTCAGGCCGCCGGTCTGGCCGAAATTGTCCGCGCAGCCGGCGGCAACCCGAGCGAGGCCGTCAAGCTGATGATCGCCGACAAGATCGAAGAACTTGTTCGGACGCAGGTCGAAGCAGTCAAGAATCTCAAGATCGACAAAGTCACCGTTTGGGACAGCGGCGCCAAAGACGGCTCCTCGACCACGGCAAACTTTGCCTCTTCCCTGATGAAATCGATTCCCCCGATGAACGAGCTCTTCAAGATGGCCGGTATGGAACTGCCGGAATACCTCGGCAAAACAAAAGACCCCGTCGAAGAGCCCAAAGGATAAAACGCACGTTGACCCAAAAGCCGCCGCATGAAGATTCATGCGGCGGCTTTTTTCGGGCTTGACTTTTGGCACGGAAGGGTGTATAATAAGAAACATAAGTTGCGCAACGTGTGTTTTTGATACATTGTTGAAAGGGGGAACGCGTATTGCCGCCGAAGAATAAGTTTACGAAAGACGAAGTGATCCAAGCCGCGCTGGCCTTGGCGCGTGCAGGCGGTATGCAGGCTGTCACCGCACGGGCTTTGGGCGCCGCATTGGGCACGTCTGCAAAGCCGATTTTCGGCCTGTTTGCCGGTATGGAAGAGGTGCATCAGGCCATTTTGGTTCGTGCCGACGAACTGTATCAGAAAAGGACCGCCGAAGTCGTCGCCAGCGGAAAATATCTGCCGTATAAAGCCACCGGGATGGCATATATCTTGTTTGCCCGGGAGGAACCGGCGCTTTTCAAGATGCTTTTTATGCGGGATCGCACCGATGAGACCATTCCGGATGGGCCGACGGACGAAATCCGTCCGCTCATTCAGATCATTCAGGCATCGACCGGGCTTTCCTTTCAGATGGCATTTCGCCTTCATCTGGAAACATGGATCTATGTGCACGGGATTGCGACGATGCTGGCAAGCGCTTATCTCAACTGGGATGACAATTTTATCAGCCAATCGCTCACTGATATTTTTGAAGGGCTGAAAAGCCGCTTGACGCATTTGGAAACGGAGGAAACGATATGAATACCGCACAACCGGCCATCACCATCACAGGGCTGACCAAACGTTACGGCGATTTGACCGCCGTCGATCACCTTTCACTGAACGTTCAGCAGGGCGAGTGTTTTTCCCTGCTCGGCGTCAACGGCGCCGGAAAGACGACAACCATCAAAATGCTCTGCGGGTTGACGCGGCCGGATGAAGGCGACGCCCTGCTCTGCGGGCACAGCATTCGTTCCGATATCAAAGGCGTTCACGAAGTGATCGGTGTTTCCCCGCAGGAAACCGCAGTGGCACCCAATTTGAGCGTTGCTGAAAATCTGGCGCTTATGGGCGGCGTTCACGGCTTTACACGGGCGCAGCAAAAGGAAAAAACCATGCGCCTTGCGGAGCAGTTTGGGCTGACAAGTGTTCTCTGCAAAAAAGCCGGGAAGCTGTCCGGCGGCTTCCAGCGCCGGCTCAGCATCGCAATGGCCTTGATCGGCGACCCGGAAATTCTCTTTTTGGATGAACCGACGCTCGGCCTCGATGTTCTGGCGCGCAGCGACCTTTGGGAGGTCATTCGATCACTGACCGGACGAGTGACGGTTGTGCTGACGACGCACTACATGGAGGAAGCGGAGAGTCTCGCAGATCACGTTGCCGTCATGAAAGACGGGCATCTGCTTGCGCTTGATACGCCAAAGGCGCTGATTGAGCAGACGGAAACCACTCGTCTCGAAGAGGCGTTTTTGTGCATTGTCAAGGGGGTAACGAAATGAAACTGCTTTCTTTTTCCGGCCGTGTCGCCAAAGAAATTCTGCGCGATCCGTTGAATTTTGGCTTCGGGCTTGGTTTTCCGCTCATTCTGATTCTGCTGCTCACGGCCATTCAGGCCAATATCCCGGCGCCGCTGTTCGTTTTGGATTCGCTGACGCCGGGGATCGCCGTGTTTGGGCTTGCCTTTCTGACGCTGTTTTCGGCGACGCTGCTTGCAAAAGACCGGGAAACCGCTTTGCTGGCCCGGCTGTATACGACACCGATGACAGCAGCCGATTTCATCATCGGTTATCTCCTGCCGTTCTGTCCGATTGCCGCTGCGCAGAGCATCATCTGCTATCTGGCTGCGATCGTGCTCGGGCTTCATCCGACGCTTTCCATGGTTTGGTGCGTCCTCTCTATTGTGCCGGTCTCGCTCTTTTTCATTGCGCTCGGGCTGGTCTGCGGCAGTGTGCTCACGGTCAAGCAGGTCGGCGACATCTGCGGTGCCCTGCTCACCAACCTCACGGCATGGCTGTCCGGCGTCTGGTTTGACCTCGACTTGATGGGCGGCGCCTTTCGTCAAATTGCAAATGCGCTGCCTTTTGTACACGCCGTCGAGCTGGAGCGCGGGATTCTGGCCGGTGCTTCATTCAGCTCCATGCTCCCCCACATTGCCTGGATCGCCGGATATGCGCTTGTGACACTTGCAGCGGCCATTCTGCTCTTTCTGCGGCAAATGCGCAAGCAGTAACCCTTGCAGACCATTCTGTGCCGCTGCAAACCCCATAAAAACCAAAAACCCGACGGAATCAACCGTCGGGTTTTGTTTGTGCAGTTACGCCAGTTTGTTGTACTTCAGCACGATTCTGCTCTTTTTGTGAGCGGCGTTGTTTTTATGAATAACGCCCTTTGCAGCCGCCTTGTCGATGACCTTCACCGCGGCCTGAACCGCAGCGTTCGCCTTCGCCTTATCGCCGGCGTCGATCGCCGCGTCGGCTTTCTTCACGGCAGTCTTGAGCGACGATTTGACCATACGGTTTTGCAGCGTTTTAACTTCCGTCACCAACACACGTTTTTTCGCAGATTTGATATTCGGCATTCCCAAACACCTCCTTGCGCGTCAGATTCACCTAAATCACAGTAATTACTATTATATCACAGAAGCTCTGGAATTGCAAGAGCAAAACCGTTTTTTTACGGCTTGCAGAGAAGATTATTTTCCAATGTCGTTCCGGAGGAGCATATCGTTCGGTCGAATCCACCCTGCTTTGCGCATGCCTTCGCTGATGCCCAGCGACAGGAACGCCGGAAGGATGAAATGCATCAGCAGAATGGTCAGCAGCGTGTACAGCGGTGAGCGCCCGTCGGCGATCATAGATTCATACGTCGAGAACTGACCGACCAGACCACTTGTCCCCATGCCGGCGCCCGTCGGCGTCGTCGTCATCTTGAAGACAACGGTTGACAGCGGGCCAAGAACGGCACTTGAAATGATGGCCGGCAGCCAGATCTGCGGACGCCGGACAATGTTGCCGACCTGAAGCATGGAGGTTCCGAGCCCCTGAGAGATCAGCCCGCCGAATCCGTTTTCGCGGAAGCTGGCGACCGCAAAGCCGATCATGTTGGCGCAGCAGCCCACGCAGGATGCGCCGCCGGCCAGACCGGACAGGCCGATCGAAACAGCGATCGCCGCGCTGGAAATCGGCGCGGTCAGAATCATACCCATCACGACCGAAATGATGATGCCCATCGGGATCGGGCTGACTTCTGTCGCATGGTCGATAAATTCGCCGATGGCCTTCATGGCAACGCCGATATACGGGCCTGTCAGCCCGCCGATGATACAGCCGGGCAGAATCGTCAGGATCGGCACCAAGACGATGTCGAACTTGGTGCGGCCCGCAATCAGGTTGCCGATTTCTGCGCCGACAACCGCTGCAACATATGCGTTGAACGGGCCGCCGCCGCCGGCGGCGTATGCAAATGCGCCGACCGCGATATTGGCGAAGATGACCAGCGGCTTGCATTTCATGCCGTAGGCAATCGCTGCGCCGATGGCTGCCCCTGTCACGCCCTTGGCTGCATTGGCGTAGTTCGCAAGGATATCGAAGTGTTTGATCGGGATCTTCGCCAGAAGATCAATGATGGTGCCGATGATCAGCGATGCAAAGAGACCCAGCGCCATCGCGGACAGCGCGTCAATGAAGTATCGTTTGGCCAGACCGCCAATTACGCTTTTTGTGCTTTTTTTACCCGCCATGCTTCCGTCCTCCCGTTTGATCGGTTCAAAGTTGATGTTGCTTTTTCGACGTCAAACGGTTTAGACTTCCAGCGTCCAGCCGTTGGTATCCGGGAGACGCCCCCACTGAATGCCTGTCAGCGTATCGAACAGCCACTTGGAAACCGGGCCGATTTCGCCGTTGTTGATGCAGATTTCTTCATCGCCGATCTTCAGCGCGCCGACCGGAGAAATGACCGCCGCCGTACCGGTGCCGAAGATTTCTTCCAGCTTGCCGGCATGCGCCGCTTCTTCGACTTCGCGGACGGACAAGCGGCGTTCACTGACGCGATAGCCGTGATTTTTGAGGAGCTCAATGCTCGATTTCCGCGTGATGCCCGGCAGGATGCTGCCTTCCAGTGCCGGCGTGATGATTTCACCGTCAATCTTGAAGAAGACGTTCATGGTGCCGACTTCTTCGATGTATTCGCGGTGAACGCCGTCCAGCCACAGAACCTGATCAAATCCGGCGTCATGCGCTTTGACCTGCGACTTGATGGAAGCCGCGTAGTTGCCGCCGCACTTGGTGAAGCCCGTACCGCCTTTGACGGCGCGGACATATTCGGTTTCAATGTAGATGCGAACCGGGCTCAGGCCGCGGGCGTAATAGTTTCCGCTTGGAGACATGATGACCATGAAGTAATAATGATCGGAGGCACGGACGCCCAGTGCCGGATCCGTTGCGATCATGAATGGACGGATGTAGAGCGATTCGCCGTGACCGGTCGGAACCCAATCCAAATCGGTTTCGACCGCTTTGCGGACACATTCAACCCACAGGTCTTCATCGATCTGCGGCATGCAGAGACGGTCACAGGAGTTGTTCATGCGTCGGGCATTTTCCCACGGGCGGAACAGCAGCGTTCTGCCGTCTTCCGTACGGTATGCTTTCATGCCTTCAAAATTTTCCTGGCCATAGTGAAAGACCATCGCCGACGGATCAAGGGCAATCGGACCATACGGGATGACACGAGGGTCATGCCAGCCTTTGTCTCTTGAGAAGTCCATGATCAGCATATGGTCGGTAAAAACTTTGCCGAAGCCCAGCGTTCCCTGCGGTTTCTCCTTTGGTGTTTTTGTGCGTTCAACTCTGATTTCCATCCTACATAACCTTCCTTTTATTTTGCTGGTTTTGTTTTGCCTGCGCATCCGCTCACAGCGATACCATGCCGCGCAAGGGGAAGCAAACCCGATTTTGAAATATGATGATTCATAATCATACCATTTTGGCTCTGTCTTTTCAATATGCAATCTTCCCAAACCTTTTCACCGGGTGGATTGCTCCCTTATGGACTTTTCAAATGAAATTCTCACAGGAATGTCCGTCTGATATAGTGTTTTTTCAAGGATGCGACAATGCCCAGTGCAATGAACATCGTGACCACGGATGTGCCGCCGTAGCTGATCAGCGGCAGCGTCAGCCCAACAACCGGCGCAATCCCCAGATTCATGCCGATGTTGATAAACGTCTGAAAGGTCAGCATTGCGGCAATTCCGATGCACATCAGCATACTGAACTTGTCGTCACGCATTTTCAACGCCGCTGCGACGCAGATGCCGATGATGGTGCAGAGCAGCACAATGATCAGAAAACCGCCGAAAAAGCCGAGCTCCTCGCAGGCAACCGAAAAGATAAAATCCGTCTGTTTTGCCGGCAGATAACCGAACTGCGTAATCGTTCCCTGATAGAGCCCATCTCCCCACAGGCCGCCGCTTTGAATTGCGGCCAGGCTTTGGTGCTGATGATAACCGACGCTGTCCAGCTTATACGTCCGATCAAACAGGACAATGAAGCGGTCGCGCTGGTATTGGCCTAAGACAAACGCCCACACGAGCGGCGCCGCAGCAGCGACGCCTGCCAGGCCAATGGCACAGTACCGCAGATAAATCCCGCCTGCAAACGCCATAATGACGAAGATAAACAGGTAGGAAAGCGCCATGCCGTCGTCACGCGAGAATAAATAGACGAACGCCACCGGGATGATGCAGTGCAGTGCAAGCATGATCAAGCCGCGCAGACGATTGACGTCTTCGCCCAAAACCTGAAAATGCTTTGCCAGTGTGAAAACGAACAGGATTTTGCCGAGTTCCGCCGGTTGGAACCCGGTTTCAACTCCGCCCAGCGAAAAACGGATCCAGCTGTTATTGCCTGTCGTCTGCATACCGACACCCCAGAAGAGTGTCGTTGCAAGCAGGAGCAGGTTGCCGACGAAAACCGCTTTCCAGAGAAACGACAGATGCTCCAGGTCAAACAGCGTCAGGAAAATGTATGCACCAATGCCCAGCATAACCGCGATACCCTGCACGATCAGCGGGCGAATGTTTCCGCTCGCGTGGACCGCGCTGCTGATCAGCAGCATACCGTATGCGGACGTTACAACAGCAATCAGCAGGAGGAAAAGGTCTGTCCGAATAAAATAGTCTTTGATTGCTGCAAAGAATCTGCGCATTTTGTTATCCTCTCATTCTGCCGGTTCGTTCCGTTTCAACGAATCGACCGGTTCCATCAGGTTTAGATCCTCGTCTCTGCGTCTGCCGTCTTCAAAGTAAAAATAAGAATCGATCTCCCCGGTCTGTCCAAGGGGAATCACGCGGGCGCCGCGCATTAGATCCCGGCCCAAGCCGTTGCGGGCAAAGTTGTTGTACCCGGTGATCGCACCATATGACAGGCGGATGCCGTGGTAGGTGCCGCTGTAATTGTTGCCGTGGTCATGCCCGACGAATACACCGCGCACGGTACCGTCTTCGAGCATGGCACAGAAAAGCCCCGGGTTGACCAAAGCACAGCCTTCCGGTTCATACCGGACGCCCCGGCAGCCCCCCTGCTCCCACATGGTGCGGAATTCCGGAATCGCCTTATGCATGAAAACAGCCGATGCATAGCCGTGATGTTCCCGCTTGGTTTGTGCTGCCGTTTCCCGGAACCAGTTCAGCTGGCTCATCGTGATATGGCTGTATCCGCCGACGCGCGGGTAGTGAGAAACATCGCCGGTGTCTAAGAAATAGAACATCCAGCGCAGATCCCCCTGTTCGTCACAGAGCGGGATCGTATAGGTGCCGTTTCCGGGGATAGACATATCGCCGCGCTGATAAAGGCAGAACGGACTGTCCAGCACCACATTCTCCAAAAGCTCCGGATGCGGGAGAAAATCACGATCGTGGTTGCCGAAGACAAACGTCCACGGCTGACGCAAACGCTCCATACAGGAAACGATTTCGCCGTATGCACGCTCCGTAAACGGCGACCAGACAAGATCGCCCGTAATGACAACCAGATCCGGTTTTTCATCACAGATGGCGCGTTCCACAAGCTGCATGGTTTTGTTCAGAAAACAGGTGTTCCGGCGATAGGAAAGATGCATATCGGTGAACTGCAAAATTTTGAACCGGCGGTTTGCCGGAAAAATCAGACGCTTTTTCGGAAGGCTGCAAGTATTCACGGCAGACTCCTTTCTTGACCGGCGGCATAGTGTGCAGCCGTCGTCACTTGATCGGCGGGGTCTTTCGGCAGACGGATGGTTCGCCAGCCGAAGGTCGGTGAACCGGTTCGCACACCATATGCGCAGCAGATGCCGTCCAATTCGCCGCATCCGTCGCCTTGATTGATCTGCCCGGCAAAAATGCCGCGTACACGCGCATCCCCCATGAGCGAGGCAAACAAACCGAAGTTTTCAGCCGTATCCCGGCTCGGTTCTGTGGCTGGGGCAAACGCCGCAAATTCCGGCAGCGCACGATGGCAGAAACAAAGCATTCCGCAATCTTCCTGTACGGCAGCCCGCGCCTGTGCACACCAGTCGATGACATTGTGGAAAAACGGCGTGCGGACAACTGCATCGCCGGTGTCCAGCATCCACAGCACCCAGTGCGTGTTCCTCTGCGGGTCCTGCAAGGCGACGGCATAGTTCCCTTCGCCGCGGACGCGCAGATCACCGCATTCATACAGGCACGCCGCGGATGAAAGCAGCGTGGATTCCAGCGTGCGAACCGGCGTGAAAAACGATCGGTCTTCATCGCCGAATGTAAACGTCCAAGGGATGCCGCATTCGTCCATCCATGCACAGAAACGCTTCAGGCGTTCTTTTTGCTGTGTCGGTTCGCCAAGTCCGCCGGTAAAGACCACCAGATCCGGCTCAGACTTTTTGAAAATGGTCCGCAGGAATGCAAACACAGCTGCCTCTGCCTGACCGCCAAGCGGCGGCAGGCAGAGGTCAGAAATCATCGTGATTCGGAAATCACGGTCAAATGAAAAAGGAACCTTGATCACGGTTAACGTTTCGCTTCCGGCTCATGTTTCGGCTGTTCCCTGATGATCTCTCCGTCCTCAAGCCAGAGGTATGTTTCAAACGGGATCGACGAATCGCGGTTCAGCACAATGACGCGTCCGCCCTGTTTGAACCCTTCGCGGCTGTACCCGCCGCGGCCGTCTCCGCTGAAGCCTGTCCCGCGGCCATATGCCAGCCGAATGCCGTAGTAATCACCGATATAGTCGTTGACATGGTCGTGACCCACAAATGTCCCCTTTGCGGAGTCGTCTTCATGCAGGGCCGCATAGAAGCCGGAATTCAGATAGGAGCAGCAGATGCCTTCATTGCATTCGCCAAAGCACTCTTTTTCACGCCAGACGTTGACGTATTCCGGCAGCGGGATGTGGAAGAAGAAAAGTGACGAACTCTTTCCGAACTCCCCGCGGAGGCTGTCGCGCGTGCGGCGGTACCATTCGATCTGCGAGTGTTCAATGTGCGCATATGGGTGCTGACCCTCCAGCGAGATGCTGCTGTGCGAGTCGATCATGTATAGAACCCACGGGAGTTTCGCGCCGTCAAAAATGCGGACGGTATAGTTGCCGTCCCCCGCGACGTCGCGTTCGCCATGGCGGTAGACGCATGTCTTTGACTGCCAAAGGCGTTCTTCGATTTTTTCCGCCGGGAAATGGAAGCGTTCCTCGCGGTCATGGTTGCCGAAAACAAACGCCCACGGCGTGCCGAGCCGATCCATAAAATCGCAGAAGATCGAGAGATTTTTCTCGTTTTCATCACTTGACCAGAGCAGATCACCTGTAATCACAAAGAGATCCGGCTGTTCTGCCGCCTGCATCCGTTCGATCATGTCGAGCGTCTGCTGTTCCGGGCCGCCGCCGTCCAATTTGACCAAGTGCATATCGGTCAGCTGGATGACCTTAAAAGTGTCTTTTTCGAAGTTAAAATCGGTGGTATGCATTGCAATTCACACGCCTTTCTGATGATTTGACGATTCCGCCGAACGGTTCGCATAAGGGACAATTTTCGTTTCAAAAGATGGTTTGTTTCCGCTTTCACTGACGTGAATCAGGCGGCAGCCGATGGACGCCCGCGGAGCAAAGCCGAGTGTGATGCTTTCATTTTGACCGCAGAACGGCTCTTCAAGCCCGCCGCTTCCGCAGAAAATGGCAAGCGCCCGTTTATCCTCGCGCGCTGCCGCAAACAGACCGGGATTTCTCAGGTTTGACCAGCACACCGGCACCGCAGCATATTCTGTATTTTGGAGAAGGTGCAGGTGTTCCGGCAGCGGGTCATGCACAAAAAGGAGCGTTGCAAACGTTTCCTCTTCGCCATAGACGGTCCATTTGTTTTGAATATATCCCTCGACCTGTGCATGGTCAAGGCAGGCAAAACCCGTTCCGCGGGCAGCGTGAACCCTTCTGGTCGGCAAGCCCAGGAAAAGCCAGCGGATTTTCCCATCGGAGCCGATCAGCCGGAACTCTGAGCAATCGCTGCCAAAAACCACCGAATGCGATTTTGCCAAAACCGCTTCCCCATGCTTTCGTTCTATGTCATCGGCGGCGCTGGGGACAAACATCCACGGAAGGTCCAATGCGTCCATTCGCTCTGAAAAGGCCTCATTCGGGAAAGCACCTGTCAAAACCACAAGATTCGGATGTTCGGATTCTACTGCTGCAAAGAGCGCCTGTTCAGCCGTTTGTGCCGGCATCTCCGCTTGCAGAATCCAAAATCCGTTGGACACGTCACAGCTTTTTCTGGTCAATGCGCAAAACACCTTTCTGCTTTTGGAATCGGTCTGTCTGTTTGTATTATACCATTTCGGGTGCGAAAAAGCAAGAAAAAACCTCATATCCTGTCATAACAGCAGGATATGAGGTCATTCATGGCGATCACAGCCGTTTACTTGATGCTGCCGGTCAGGATGCCGGAAACAAACGATTTCTGGGCGCAGGCAAAAATCACATAGACCGCCAGGCTGACCAAAATCGTCGCTGCCATGAGGAGATTCCAGCGGATTTCCGATTCGTTCCGGAACAAGGTTAATGCAATCTGGACCGTTTTCATATCGTCCGAGCGAACCATGATCAGCGGCCATGTATATTCATTCCAAGTGCCTGTAAACTTCAAAACGGCCAGCGAGGCCAGAACCGGTCTGCCGAGCGGCAGATAAATGCTGACGAATGCGCGGAAACGGCTGCATCCGTCTACAATCGCGGCATCGTCCAGCTCCCGCGGGAAGCCGATATAGTACTGACGGCACAGAAAAACGCCGAATGAGCCGGCAACGAATGGCAAAATCATCCCGGCATAGGTGTTGATCAGGCCGCTTCCGCCGCTGCCGAGCCAGTCGTTCCCGTTGACAAACGGGACGCCACGCAGCATGGAAAACACCGGAATCATCGTCACCTGCGGAGGAATCATCATGCCGGCCAGAATCAGGATAAAGAGCGGGCGCGCAAAACGGAATTTCAGCCGCGCAAACACATATCCGGCCATGGCATTGATAACCAAACTGACGCAAACCACAATGCCTGCCACCACAAAAGAGTTCAGGAAATACCGCCCCCAGCTGCCGCATCGCATCGCCTCAGCATAATTGGAAAACGCCCAGCTGCGCGGGATCAGGTTGGCGGATGTCGAAAACAGTTCCGATTTGGTTTGCAGTGAGACGGAAAGCATCACAAAAAACGGAAATGCAACGACTAAAACAATGATCGCGGCAAGCAGGCCGGCCAACAGCCGGATGACCTTCTCTCCCATCTCTTTGATCAGTCCTTTCCGTCCGCACTGCTGCGGAACATACGGAAATTCAGCATGGTGACGGCAAAAATGATCACAAACAAAACGACTGACATTGCCGCCGCATATCCCATGCGGAAATCGTTGAATGCGCGGACGTAGATCTGATAAACGACAGTTGTTGTCGCTGTGACCGGTCCGCCCTGTGTCATAATCTGCACCTGCTCAAATGTCTTGAAGGCTTCGATGCAGTTATTGACAAAAACAAAAAATGTCACCGGAGCAATTTGCGGCAGTGTGATTTTCCAATGTTTTTGCAGAAAACCTGCACCATCCACCGTTGCCGCTTCGTACAGTTCCGGCGGAATGCCCTGCAAACCGGCCAGATAAATAATCATGCAGTATCCGAGGTTTTTCCAGATGTTGATGCCGATCAGAGACGGGAGTGCGAGCGACGGGTCATCGAGCCAAAGCGGCGGGCTGCCCACGCCGAGCGCGACAAGCAGTTTGCTGACGTAGCCTGTCGTCGGGTCGAGCAGATAGAGCCAGATCATAGACACGGCAACCATACTGGTCGCATACGGAATAATCATAGCGGTCCGCGCAATTTTGACAAGGCGTGACCGCTGGTTGAGCAGAACAGAGATAAACAGGCCAAGAACCGTCAAAAAGATAACGCTGAACAGTGCATAGACTGCAGTATTTCGCAGAGATTCCAGAAACCAGTAATCGGTAAACAGCTCTCGGTAGTTGGAGAGGCCGATCCATTTGGTTTTGTTGCCGAGGTTATAGTTTGTAAAGCTGTAATAGAGATTTTTCAGGAGCGGATAGAGGACGAACAGCACGAAAAAGAGCAGAAACGGTGCAAGCATACCATAGGCGGCTGCACGATCCCGCTGAATTGCTTTCTTTTTTCCGTGTGTGCTGTGTCTCATATCCGCTCCTGAAGCTTATCCTGTTACTTCGCCGCGTTGGCGATTTCCTGTTCGAGTTTGGCTTGTGCTTCTGCCAGCACGTCTGCGGCGTTGCCGCCGTTCAAAACGTTTTGCAGCAGCTCATTCCGGACTTTCTGGAACGTGGTCGACCAAGTGGTGATCGGCATGCCGATGCCGTTGGCGACGCACTGTGCGCGAACGTCATTGTATTCGCTGAGGGAGGCATAGGTATCCACCAGCGAGTTCAGGACGACCGGCGCTTTAAGGTCTTCTGCGCGTTTCAGAACAACGTCTTTCGAAACGGCATAGCTGATGAAATCAAACGCTGCATCCGGATTTTTGCAGTCTTTGCCGATAAAGAGCAGGCGGCACCCGGAGAAGGTCATCGATTCATGGCCTTCGTTTGCAGGCGGCATGGCCAGCGCGATTTTATCTTTGTATGCCGGGTCGGAGAACATCGGCGCCAGCTTGACGTTGTCAATAAACGTCATTGCGGCGTTGCCCGCCATGAAGGGGTTGGTTTCGTTGTTGTTGTAGGGAATGCTGACGTCAGCAACCAGCGACTGAACAAACTGAAGTGCTTCCAGGTTTTCCGGCGTGTTCAGCGTCGGATTGCCGTTTGCATCGGCAAAGCGGCCGCCGTTGGAGAAGGCAAACATATCCAGCTCAACCATATTGCCGCCGGACGTCGGGAATGCAAAACCTGCCTGCGTGATGCGGCCGTCCTCTTTGACGGTCAGCTTTTCGGCATACTCTGCCAGCTCCGCCCAAGTCTTCGGCGGATGGTTATACCCGGCCTGTTCCAGCAGGTCCTTGCGGTACGCGAAGACATACGGCGTCGGCAGATAGGCAATGCCGTACAGCTGGCCGCCATACGTTCCCAAATCGACGAGCCCGCTCATCAAATCGTCTTTTTCGCTCCAGCTGTTATAGTAATCGGTGATCGGAAGATACTGCCCCGCTTCCACGCGGCTGGCAATGGACAGGATGCCGTGGCCGATGATATCCGGGCCGGCGTTTGCCGTGAAGCCGCTGGTCAGTTTGGTATCCATTGCGTCGCCGATGGCGGCATCGTCGTAGTTGATCTTGACATTG
>CAJLFQ010000029.1 GCA_905205975.1 uncultured Eubacteriales bacterium
GCGGTATAACCCGTGTGCAGAATTTCGTGTGCCTTATGGCTGCCCGGTTTGCCAAAGAATTCGTCATAGACGCGTTTGATATCGGGGTTCTCATGGGATTTCCGAACCGGCAGGTTCTGGTCATCTTTGTAGAGTGCCGCGGCGCGTTCTGCGCGGATATCGTGGAAGTTCAGGTGGCTGCCGGAGTGAATCGGCTGGCCGCCGCCGTTGACACAGCCGCCCGGGCAGGCCATGATTTCAACGAAATCATAGTGCTTCTCGCCGGAGCGAACCATATCCAGCAGTTTTCTCGCGTTGGCAAGGCCGGATGCGACTGCAACTTTGATTTCGTTGCCTGCGAGGGTGTAGGTCGCTTCTTTGATGCCCTTGGTGCCGCGGACTTCTTCGAACTCGAGCTTTTCAAGCGGTTTGCCCGTGACGACTTCTGCTGCCGTTCTGAGCGCAGCTTCCATAACGCCGCCGGTTGCGCCGAAGATCGTACCGGCGCCGCTGCCGAGGCCGAACGGAGCGTCAAACGTTTCATCCGGCAGATCGTTGAAGAGGATGCCCTGCTTCTTGATCAAACGGGCCAGTTCACGCGTGGTCAGCACGACGTCAATGTCGGCCAGGCCTTCCACTGCGGTGTGATCCATGCGCTGTGCTTCGAATTTCTTCGCCGTGCACGGCATGATGCTGACGACGACGATGTCTTTCGGGTCGATGCCCATCTTTTCGGCATAGTACGTCTTGGCGACGGAGCCGAACATCCCTTGCGGAGATTTGCAGGTAGAGATGTGGGAGAGCATATCCGGATAATAGTATTCGGCAAATTTGATCCAGCCGGGCGAGCAGGACGTGATGAGCGGGAGATTTTCCTTCTTGCCGTAGTGATCGAGGAATTCCGTTGCTTCTTCCATGATCGTCAGGTCAGCGGAGAAGTTCGTATCGAAGACGCCGTCAAAGCCGAGGCGTTTCAGAGCCGCAACCATCTTGCCGGTCACAATCGTTCCAACCGGGAGACCGAATTCCTCGCCGAGACCGACGCGAACGGCCGGTGCCGTCTGAACAATGACGTGTTTGGACGGATCGTTCAGGGCTGCAATGACTTTCTGCGTATCGTCGCGTTCGGCAAGCGCGCCGGTCGGACAGACCGTGATGCACTGGCCGCAGGAAACGCACGGCACTTCCGCAAGGTCGGCTTCAAACGCGGAGCCGATATGGGTCTTAAAGCCGCGTTCGTTGGCGCCGATGACGGCGACGGACTGCAGCTTGTCGCAGACGGCGACACAGCGGCGGCAGAGGATGCACTTGCCGTTGTCGCGGTACATATGAACCGCCGAGTTGTCGATTTCGTATTCGTTGCGGACGCCTTCAAAGCGGGTTTCGTCTTCGATGCCGTATTCGTGGCAGAGCTTCTGGAGTTCGCAGTTGCCGCTGCGGACGCAGGAGAGGCAGTTTCTCTTATGCGTGGAGAGAATCAGCTCCAGCGTGGTCTTGCGGGATTCAATGACGGCCGGACTATTCGTCCAGATTTCCGTGCCTTCACGGTCAAGCGGATAAACGCAGGCAGCAACCAGGCTGCGGGCGCCCTTGACTTCGACGACGCAGATGCGGCAGGCGCCGATCGCGTTGATATCTTTCAGGTAGCAGAGGGTCGGGATATCGATGCCGACCGAGTGGGCAGCTTCCAGAATTGTGGCACCCTTGGGAACCGAATAATCCCGGCCGTTGATTTTTACATTGATGTAATCCATTGTTCCGCTCCTCCTTATTTCTTGATGATAGCGCCGAACTTGCATTTTTCCATGCAAGCGCCGCATTTGATGCACTTGGACTTATCGATGACATGCGGCTGCTTGACGGTACCGCTGATCGCGTTGACCGGGCACTGTCTGGCGCATGCCGTGCAGCCCTTGCACTTGTCGGCGAGAATCTCATAATTGAGGAGCTTCTTGCAGACGCCGGCCGGGCAGCGTTTTTCGCTGACGTGTGCGATATATTCGTCACGGAAGTAGCGGAGCGTGGACAGAACCGGGTTCGGAGCCGTCTGGCCAAGGCCGCACAGCGAGTTGTTCTTGATGTAGTAGCAGAGTTTTTCCATCTTATCGAGGTCTTCCAGCGTGCCCTGACCTTTGGTGATCTTGTCGAGCATTTCGTACAGGCGCTTCGTACCGATCCGGCACGGCGTGCACTTGCCGCAGGATTCGTCAACGGTGAACTCAAGGAAGAACTTGGCGATGTCGACCATGCAGTTGTCTTCGTCCATGACGATCAGACCGCCGGAACCCATCATCGAGCCGATGCTGATGAGGTTGTCGTAGTCGATCGGGATGTCGAAATGTTCCGCCGGGATGCAGCCGCCGGACGGACCACCCGTCTGAGCCGCTTTGAATTTCTTGCCGTTCGGGATGCCGCCGCCGATTTCTTCGATGACTTCGCGCAGCGTCGTGCCCATCGGGACTTCGACCAGACCGGTGTTGTGGATTTTACCGCCGAGTGCAAAGACTTTCGTGCCCTTGCTCTTTTCGGTACCCATGGAGGAGAACCATTCCGGTCCTTTGAGGATGATCTGCGCGATGTTCGCGTAGGTTTCGACGTTGTTCAGGATGGTCGGCTTGCCGAACAGACCTTTGACGGCCGGGAACGGCGGACGCGGACGCGGTTCGCCGCGTTTGCCTTCGATGGAGGTCATCAGAGCCGTTTCTTCGCCGCAGACGAATGCGCCGGCGCCGAGGCGGATTTCGATGTCGAAGTCAAAGCCGGTGGAGAAGATATTCTTGCCCAGGAGGCCGTATTCACGCGCCTGATTGATGGCAATTTCCAGACGTTTGACGGCGATCGGGTATTCTGCACGGATGTAGATATAGCCCTGCGATGCGCCGATGGCATAGCCGGCGATGGCCATGGCTTCAATAACGCTGTGCGGGTCGCCTTCCAGAACGGAACGGTCCATAAATGCGCCCGGGTCGCCTTCGTCGGCGTTGCAGCAGACGTATTTCTGATCGGCGTGGTTCGCCGCGGCAAACTGCCATTTCAGACCCGTCAGGAAGCCTGCGCCGCCGCGGCCGCGGAGGCCGGAATCCTTGACGATTTGAATGACTTCTTCCGGCTTGTACTCCATCAGGCACTTTGCCAGCGCTTCATAGCCGTCATAGGCGATGTATTCGTCGATGTTTTCCGGGTTGATGACGCCGCAGTTGCGGAGGGCGACACGTTTCTGCTTGGCGTAGAACGGGGTGTGGTTGAGGGACTTGATCATGTCCTCAGTGACTGTCTCTTTGTAGAGCAGACGTTTGACCGGACGGCCTTTGAGGAGATGCTCCGTCACGATTTCCGGGATGTTTTCAGCCTGAACGCGGGAGTAGAAAGAGCCTTCCGGGTAGACAATCATGATCGGGCCGACTGCGCAGAGACCAAAGCAGCCCGTTTTGATGACCTGAACTTCTTCAGTCAGGCCGTTCTTTTCCAGTTCGGCTTTCAGCGCGTCAATGACCTTTGCGCTTCCGGAGGACGTGCATCCGGTACCGCCGCAGACCAGTACGTGGGAACGATACATATTATTTCCTCCTTTATGATCAGGCATTCGCGCCGAGGGTGTATTCCGTGACCGGTTTGCCGTTCACAACGTGTTCCGCTACGACACGGCGCGCCTTTTCCGGCGTCATATTGATGTAGGTAACTTTTTCACCGTCTTCACCGGTGACTTCAACGATCGGCTCATACTGGCAGAGGCCGATGCAGCCGGTCAGGGAAACAGCAACGTCAACAAGGCCCGTTTCGCCGATTGCATCGGTGATGGCCTTCACAACCGGACGTGCGCCGGCCGCAATGCCGCATGTTGCCATGCCGACAACGACGTGAACTCTGGCCTTATCGTCATTTCTGATGCCAATCTTGGTTTTCATGCGCTCTTTGATGGCTCTCAGTTCTTCGAGTGACTTCATAAATCATTCTCCTTATTTCATGATCCCCCACGCGGGGTTCGCTTCCGCAGGCATGTCTGCCCGAAAATATGCCCGGAGATACGCTGCAACTTCCGGCGCCGAAAGCGGAACGTCTTCCAGGATGCTGCGCATTGTCCGCGTATCCAGCGTACAAAGGCGGTCATCGATTCGGCGCATACAGACAAAATCAATGCGTTCGTTGCAAGTGATCAGCGTCGTAAAGGTTTCTCCAAGGTCGCCGAGCGGCATACAGTCTATGCTGTCGGTTCGGAATTCAGCGTACAGCGCCGTACCGGCGCCGGCCTGCGAGGTTATTTGGAAGCTGCCGCCCGTGATTTCAGCCGCCAGTTTGAACAGCGGAATGCCAAGGCCGACGCGTCTGGTTGAACGAGTCGTGAAGAAAGGATCCGCTGCATGCGACAGTTGCTCCGGCGTCATGCCGCAGCCGTTGTCTGCAACCGAAACCGTCATCAGGCGGTTTCGGGAATCCGTTTGGACTGCTATTTCAATCAGCGTCGCCCCCGCGGTGATCGCGTTCTGGACAACGTCCAGAATATTCAGGGACAGCTCCTGCATCATGCTTATGCGTATTTTGCCAGAATCTTATCCACGTCATCGACCGTCAAGCGGCCGTAAACTTCGTCGTCAACCGTCAGAACCGGAGCCAAACCGCAGGCGCCGATGCAGCGGCAGGCTTCCAGAGAGAATTTGCCGTCCGGCGTGCAGCCGCCGCTCTCTTTGACGCCGAGCCGTTCGCACAGCTTCTGGTAAATCGCGCCGGAGCCCTTGACATAGCAGGCGGTGCCCAGGCAGACGGAAATACGGTGCTGGCCTTTCGGTTCGATGGAAAACAGCGCATAAAACGTCACCACGCCGTAAACCTCTTCCAAAGAAACGCCCAGTCCATCCGCCACGGCCATCTGAACCTCAAGCGGCAGATACCCGTACACTTCCTGCGCTTTTTTCAGAACCTGAACCAGCGCACCCGGAATGTCTTTATGCTCGGCGATGATCTGCTCAAGCTGCGCCTTTTGCTCAGGCGTGTCCTTGAACGGGACTGTCTCCAACTTATTTTTCATTCCTGCAATCCTCCTCAAATATGCTGCGGCCAAAGAACCCGGAAAAAAAGCCCGGGAACGGCTCCGCAGGACTTACCATATTGTATCACACTTCCCGACATTTTTCCACTGTTTTCGCGCGAAAAACCCAAATTATTTTTTGGCGGTGTTCCCGGAATTTCTCAAACCATCGTTTTTATCAGGCCAAAGAAAGTTGCTTTGAAAGCATGATTGACGCTGTATATGCGTCTTCCTGTGTGCTCAAAATTGTGATTTTCTCTCGAATCGCTACATCATGTAGCGATTCGTCCGGCTGCATGCCGTCCGCCAGAATCACGCAGGAAAGCCTGCGGAGCACGGCGACTGCCGCCACGTTTGCGTTAGTCATCACCGTGATCCATGCGGCGTTTTCCGGGGCATGCGTCAGCGCATGGCTGAGCAAATCGCCGCTCCATCCGCAGGCGACCGGCTTGTCCTCACCCGCGGCAGCCGCAGGCCACCCCAGTGCGGTCGACAATTCCATCACAGTCATACCCGTTTGTCATCCCTTTCTGTTCGTCCGTTTTCGGTGTTTGATAGATTCATTATACTATAAATGCATCCACAAATCAAACAGGCGGCATAGATTTGCGGTTCCGCTGTTTTCGGCTGTTCCATTCGGGGCTTTTTTATGGTATAATAGAGCCGTTCCGATTCGGAACAGCATCCATTCACCATCCACATATTTTGGAAAGGCGGACTTGAATGACGTTATCTACTTCCCTGCTGCGCTCGCAGCTTGCTTTTTTCAAACCCTTCTTGCAGGATTGCAGCATTGAAACCGTTCGAGCCGGACAGGACAAACTTGGCCTGCTGATGGCTGGCCGGCTGCGTTCCAAGCTGACATACGCGCCGGTTGTCTTCCGGCATTTCGTCGGCGAATGGATCGTCCCGGCGGCCCCCTCGCGGGATGGGGTCATCCTGTATCTGCACAGCGGCGGTTATGTTGCCGGCGACCTTGAGTACGCCCGCGGATTCGGCTCGGTTCTGGCCGCCAAAAACAATGTCCGCGTCTTTTGCGCGGCTTACCGGCTGGCACCGGAGCATCCGTTCCCGGCGGCGTTGGAAGATGCGCTGGCCGCCTATCAGCTTCTGCTGGATACCGGCTATGAAGGCCGGCAGATCATGCTCTGCGGCGAATCGGCCGGCGGCGGGCTGATCTATTCGCTGGCGGTTCGCCTGAAAGAACTGGGCATGCCGCTTCCCGGCGGGCTGATCGCCATTTCCCCTTGGAGCGATTTGACCGCTTCCGGAAAATCCTATCAGAAGAACCGCGAAAAAGACCCGACCATGCAGGAAGCGCGGCTTCGGTTTTATGCCGAATGTTATACCGACGAACCGGCAAACCCGCTCGTTTCACCGCTGTTTGCCGATTTGAACGGCATGCCGCCTTCGCTGATTTTTGTCGGCGGCGACGAAATCATGCTGGACGACGCAGCGCTGCTGCACCAGAAGCTTCTGGACGCCGGCTGCGAAAGCCTGCTGACCGTCACACCGGATATGTGGCACGGTTATATCCTGTACGGCGTTTCCGAGGCCAAACGGGATCTGGAAACCATCCGTCATTTCCTTTACGAACATCTCCGCGGCTGACTGTCCGCGCAGAAATGCCCCGTCCGGCTGAATCCAGCCGGACGGGGCATTGAATTTGTCTGCTTATGCCTGCTTACAGAATGATGCAGATCAGACCGGAGCTACCTTCATTGATGATGCGTTCCAGCGTTTCCCGCAGTTTGCAGCGCGCATCTTCCGGCATATGGTTGAGTTTTCCGGTCAGGCCTTCATTGACCAGCTCATGCAGCGATTTGCCGAAGATGTTGGAGGACCAGATCTTGGATTCATCGCCCTCGAACTCGCTCAGGAGATATTCGACCAGTTCCTCCGACTGTTTTTCGCTTCCGACCACCGGAGAAATGGTTGTTTTGATCTCCGCCTTCATCATATGAATGGAAGGTGCAGACGCCGTCAGCCTGACGCCGAACTGACTTCCCTGCCGCACCAGTTCCGGCGGTTCCAGCGTCAGTTCGTTGATGCCCGGCATGACAATGCCGTATCCCTTGCGGTCCACTTCTTCAATGGCCGTTTGGAAGCGCTCATACGCTGTCTTCATTTCGGAAAGCTCTTTCAGAAGCGGCAGCAGCGCCTCGTCACCCGTGAGCGAGAAGCCGGTTTCCTCGTTGGCAATGCGGTAAAAGACCGATCTTGGAATATCCAGCGTCAGCGAAGCGGAGCCGTCGCCCAGACCGATATCCGGACAGGCGCAGGCCGATACGCAGTCCACGGACGCCAGCGCCTCTTTCAGCGCAGAGACATCGCGCACGCGGCGCATGCCGGCCGCAGCTTCACCGGCGCCTTTGAAGATTTTTTCCTTCAGCCAGTGCGTGGAAGGCAGCGCCGTACACCAATCCGGCAGAAATACGTCGACCGTCCGCAGCGGGAACTCATACAGAACGCTGGTCAGAATGGCCTCTAAGGTCGATTCATCCATCTGCATGACGTCCGCCGTAACGGCGGAGACATCGTATCTGGTTTGGAGCGTTCTGGCGATTTCCGTGGCCGCTTCGCCGGATGGGTCGCGCGAGTTGACCACGATGACAAAAGGCTTTCCCGCTGCGCGCAGCTCGCGGATGACGCGTTCTTCCGCTTCGGCATATTCTTCCCGCGGGATTTCCGTGATGGATCCGTCCGTCGTCACCATGACGCCGATTGTTGCATGGTCAGCAATGACCTTCTGTGTGCCGATCTCCGCGGCTTCCGTCATTGGGATTTCATGGTCAAACCACGGCGTGCTGACCATGCGCGGCAGTTCGTCTTCAAATTGACCGAGTGCGCTCGGCACCATATAGCCTACGCAGTCCACCATTCGGATGCTGGCAGCCGCATCACCCAGCCGCACCTCGGCAGCCTCTTCCGGAATGAACTTTGGCTCCGCCGTCATGACCGTTCGCCCGGCACCGCTTTGCGGCAGTTCATCCAATGCACGCGCCTTTTGGTGTTCATCCGCCAGATTCGGAATGACGAACGACGTCATAAATCGTTTGATAAAGGTTGATTTGCCCGTTCGAACCGGGCCGACAACGCCGATATAAATACTGCCGCCGGTTCGCTCACTGATGTCGGCATACAGGTTCTGCATATCTGCCTGTACGTTTTCCTGCACCTGCACATCTTGTTCCTGCATATTCATGGCTTAAACCCTCCCTTCTGTCCGTGCGCCGCGCGGAATCAGCAGCAGCCTTCCGGCAGGCGGACAATCGCCGTTTAGACCGTTTGCAGAGCGAATTTCGGCGACGGAAGCGCCAAGGCGCTTGCCCAGCGTCCAGAACGTTTCGTTGGCCCCGGCATAGCAAAGCGTCAAAGCGGGGCGCCGTTTGTCCGCATCATCGTCATCTTCCAGATGCATGGCGCAGATCTGCGTGATCGGTTCGACTCTTTCCGGCGTCAGGCGGAAAGCAGCCGTATAGCGCACTTCGACGTCTTCACTGCCGCTGATGTGATAGCTCTGGTCAGACACGGTGACGCTGACAGCGGCCTCCGTTTTGTTTTCAAGCGGCGCTGCCACCGCCGCGGTTTTCACCAGCGAGTAGATGCTGCCGTCTTCCGCCTCCAGGATCAGTTTGATTTTGACGTCCGCCGCGGCTTCCATGCCGGTTTCCGTCGGACGGCAGGCACCGTTTTCCGCCGAAACGCTGCACAAATAGACATTTTTGATCGCGACGCCGGTTGAGATGGTCTCCCGGCCGGTTTGACGGAGTTCTTCTGTCTGTCCGGCCGTGCAGAACGGAATGCTCTCCGTTTCATACGTCAGCCTGCCTTGCAGGCTGTAAGCGTCGGATACATAGGTGATTTCGCGTTCTTCCCATGCTTCCGCACAAACCGTCAGGTTCAGCTTTGCCGCCAGCAGCGGCCGGTTGGTGCCGTTTTCGGTCACAATGTTCAGCTCGCACCCGGCGACGCGGTACGTCAAATCCACTGCGGACTCTTCGGTCACACCGTCGCAGTCGATGACGCCGGCAAACGGAATCACGGCTTCCGTTGTCTGAACCTTCTTCTCGTCGGTTCCGCCGAGCGTCAGCATCCGGATCTGCGCTTCCCCTTTGAGAATCACTTTGTTTTTGATCTGCTTGCTGTCGACGGTTTTGATTGCCAGATCATATTTCAGAATCTCTGCGCAGTCGGCCGCATTGGCCGCAAGCTCCGTCGAATCGGAAACCGTCAGTGTTTTTTCATATACCCCGCTGGTCAGTCGGACGCGCTTTGCAGCGGTCTGAATTTCCGCATCGTCCGGGTTTTCGACGCCCGTGCAAATCTCCGGTTCGCGTGCGGCATACACCGCGCACGCGAAATCACAGACGGCTTTGACCGATATTTTGCGTGGATTCAGTTCCCGTGCGGCTGCGCTCAGCAGTTCCGCGCCCAGGATTGTCTGCGGCGACCCTTCTGCGGCATCGCCCAGATCAAACGCGGTTGACAGCGGCAGCGATACTGCCAGGCGGCAGAGTCCGCCGCCCGTTTCCGGGACATAGACTGCGCTGATATGCGCGGCTGCTTCCGCATACAGTTTTCCGCCGCGCAGCTCCTTGTTCTTCAGCTCGATGTGCGCATCCGTTTCGACAATGCGGATGATATCCGGCAGGCTGTCCGGGACGACGACGTCTCCGCTCTCCTCCGAAACCGCACGCAGGCGGATGATGGCCGCCGTATCTCTGACAGGCTCACGTTTCAAATCCAGTTCCATTCAATTTTCACCCTTTCAGCCTACTCGGCAGGCGCCTGCAAGCAGCGCCTGCGCTCTCCTCGCTACAGTCTATTGCAGCCCGTTTCGGGATATGCCGCGTTTTCTGAAAACTTCCTGCGATTTCAGGCGATTTCGGGAATCCCGCAGACAAAGCCGCGCGATTGTGTTATTTGTGTTATAATGATAGCATGTCTATTCCTGTCCGGATCTCCCTTCCGGTCAGAACGTACAGAAAGTGAGAACACATGATGTCTGATTCAACAAAGCGATGCGGAACCGCTCGATATTACGATGCTCTTTTTTTTGACAGCGACACGGTTTTTGACCGGCGCCATCCACAGGATCTCTCGCTTGCACTTCAGCCGCGTGGGAATCGGTTTCTTGCCCTCTGCCGCCGCTTTCACGCGGGTGACGGTCCGGATATTCTGGCGTCAGCGCTTCGGAACGGCGTGGACTATACGTATGACGGTCAAACCCTGACCGTTTTCTCCTCGTTTCTGGAAACGATTCCCGTCGGCGATTATTTTGTCTTCAGCGCCGTGTTTGATCGCGGGCAGTCCGCCGTTTTCTCGGTCTACAGCCGCCCGGAAACGATTCCGTCAACCTACTGGCTGCATGATTTCGCGGATGCCTCTGCGGCAGATCTGGAATCCAACTACAAAAATGAATATTTCTCAGACTGCTCTCCGGATGACGCGCATCAGAACGAAGGACGGAGAACACTTCGCGTGGACTATCAGTTTGAAAAATGGCCGCAGCAGGTCACTGCTTATCTGGAGCCCCATGAAAAACATTTCCTGCGCTGTCCGCGGCCGTATGCCGTCTCGGTCTGGGTCTGCGGCGACGCCTCCGGCAACCGCCTTTCTCTTCGCCTCTATAACCGTTACCGCACCAGCATTGCCCCGGTCAACGATATCCGGATCGATTGGACCGGCTGGAAAAAAATATGGTTCGAATTGCCGGCGGATATCGCCATGCCGATTATGTGGAACACCATGATCATGCTGGATTGCGACGAACAGTCCGCTGCGCGCAGCGGTACGATTTTCGTCGACCGCTTTGAAGCCGTTTGCGATCCCGCGGAGGCACAGCTGCACCGGATGGGCGCGCCGCTCGTCGACTGGCCGCACCGTTCCAGCCGGATCGAATTCGATTTTGAGGGAACCGCTCCGGGCACGGAAACCGTCTTTTCCCTCCGCTGTACCGGCGATTACCGTCCGGTGTTTCCGGTTGCCCTGACCTGTCTCGCCGCATATGACACATCCGGACGCTCCATCTCCTTTGCTGCGCCCGCGCTCTTTTTCCAGGACGACGGAACGCTGCGCACATCCTGTTTTACGGATCACGCATTGCCGAACGGCTGCGTGTTTGCGCTGCAGGCTGCCGACGCCGCAGGAGAAACCTCCTCCGCCCAGTGGCTGACCGCTGCCGCAGACGATGGGTTTTATCCGCAGGTTCCCTGTGAAATTCTGCGCAGCATCACAGAGACGCCGCAAACGAGCGCAGCCTTCTCCTGCATCACCTCGCGGGATGTGCCGTCATGTTTTCTGGCATACCGGCCGGCCGATGCGCCGGACGGCGCGGAGCAGCTTGTGCAGGCGGAATCCCGCTCTGCACGCGAGTCCGCCTGCACGATCCGCGTAGACGGTCTCCCCATCCATGTCGAGCAGGAGTGCCGCGCCCACGCGTTCCGGCTTGACCGCCTCACGCCGGGGACAGCCTACCGCTACCGCCTCGGCAGCGGCGAGCATTGGACAAAAGAATTTACATTTTCCACGCTCCCGCCGGACACCGCCCCGAATGCGCGCTGTTTTGATGCCGTCATTCTGGCGGATGCACACAACGGCCGCAACCAGCAGGCCTATGCACGATTCCGCGAGCTGATTCAGACCGGGCTTCGCCGGACGCAGGCGCCGGTCATCTTCCTCGGACTCGGCGATCTGGTCGATTCCGCCGAGGATCGCGCAGATTACCGCGGAACGCTGGACGGAGCGCAGGACTTTTTCACGTCGATTCCGATGGCGCCGACCCCCGGCAACCACGAACGCGACGTCGTTCGCTGGTTTGACAACTACATTTGTCACTGGAACCTGCCGGACTGCGGCGTTCCGGAATTCCGAAACCTGTTTTATTCCTTTGACCTTTTCGATACGCATTTCACCAGCATCTGCGCCAACGGGACGCCGCTAACGGACCGCGAACTCTCCTGGCTGGAACAGGATCTTGCGGGCACCTCAAAAAAATGGAAGGTTGTTTTGATGCACACGTCGCCTTACGGCGGAAAAGGGGCGCAGGATTTCAACAGGCGATGCGTTGCGCCCATTCTGGACCGTTATGATGTCGATCTCTGTCTCTCCGGTCACGAGCATATTTATGTCCGCGCCTCCATCTGTCGGGATCAGCGCGTTCCGCTCGGCGGCGGCGTCACTTATCTGACCATGGGAACTTCCGGTCCGAAGGCATACGAAAACGCCAAGCATGACTGGCAGGACTATGTATACGGCGATCAATACCATGAGCGCTTCGTCAACGGTATGTCTGATTTGACCTCAAGTGTCGCGCATTTTTCGCCCAACCGCATTCAAATTGACGTCCGGACGATGTCCGGACGAACCGTCGATGCCATTGTTCTGGAAAAATAGCCCAGCCGCTCCATGGCGCCGCGCAGTCACAGCAGCAGCCGTGCAAGCAGTGCGCTCAGAACGGCTTGCAGCGTCTTTCCTGCAAAATACCAGCGCATGCGCAGGCCGTTCGGCACTGCAAACGAAGACGCCTGACAGGCGACGCAGAGGCCGCCGAACCCCAAAAAACAGGCGGCTTTCAGCAGTTCGCCCGGCTGTAATCCGGCAATGCCGGTGGACAGCTCCAACACGCCGGACAGCCAGCCTGCGAACCCCACTCTTCGATTCAGAACGGCGGACAGAATGCTGAACAGGCTGATCCATCCGCACAGTTTCAGCATGGCCAGCGCCGCGCGTCCGACGGCCTCCGTCAGCAGGACTGCAAACGATGGCTGCACCGTTTGCACGCTGTGCCCGTGTTCAGCGGCGGGAATGGACGCCGAACGCAGGGCAAACGGCCGCAGCAGAAAAGCAGCCATCCATGCCGCAGCCAGATGAACGGCATACAGCCGGACGGTTTGAGACGGCGTCAGCGCAAGCTGCGGCGCAGCCACCGACACGATATAGGCAATGCCGCAGTTGTTGGAAAAGCCCAGCGCATACTCCGCTTCCTGTTTTGTCAGCCGTCCGTTTTCATAGAGTGCAGCGACCGTCTGCGCGCCGAGCGGATATCCCCCGGCTGTGCCGATCAAAAACGCTGCGGCGGCGGCCGGAGACAGCCGGAATCCATACCGATACAGCGGCGACAGAAGCCGCTCTGCCGGGCGCAGGCCATCCAAATGCACCAACAGATCGGCGGCGACGGAAAACGCAAACAGAGAAGGGATTACATTCCCGGCTGCCAGACGCATACCGGCAGCGGCGGCCTGCCGCACGGCGGATGCATCCGTCAGCAGCATCGCGGCGCAAATCATCACGGTCATCCCGGCCAATCGTCTCGGCCATTGCTTTGCCGTCATCACCGACGCTCCTTTCCCATCAAAGACCGGCATTGTCCGGCCTTTCTATCTTTATGCATCCTTTTCCGGTTTCAGCATCCCGTTTCAGCGCGTCTTTTCGGGCCTGCTGAATGCAATCGCCGTTCTGCGCATATACATCACCGAAAGGCGGTGTGGAAAACCATGAAAAAGCGGAAACTGCATCAAAAAATATTGCGGTCGGCAGCCGCAGTTTTTGCGCTGCCGGAAACGGTCGTCCCCAGGACGTGTGAACTGTATATCTGCGGAAAGGACCGCGTTTTTATCAGCGCGCATCAGGGCATCACCTGTGCCGAGGAATCCTGCGTTGCGTTCCAATGCGACGGGTTCGAGCTGCGTTTTTACGGCGATGCGCTTTGCATCGACGCGGCCACCCATCAAAGCGCTGTTGTGCGCGGGCGTCTGTCACAGATTTGCTTTGCGTAACGGGAGGACTGCATGATTCAAAACATTCTTTCCGCCCTCGATACGCGCGTCGACGTATCTGTTGAGTCGCCCGACCCGGAGCAATTTGTCAACGGCTGTGTTTCTGCCGGCATCCGCCTCTGCGCCATCCGGCGTCTGGATGCTTTGACGCTTGCATGCCGGATGCATGCCGCAGATTTCCGGCGACTGCCTGCCGTTGTCCGCGGCAAACACTGCCGGGTGCGGATCCGGCGGAAATCCGGTTTTGCGGAGTACCTCAAGTGCTGTCTCCGCCGGCCGTTTTTCTGGGCGGGCGCCGCTTTTGCCGTGGCTGCGCTTGCGTTTTCTTCCCGTTTTATCTGGAACGTCTCGATTCTCCACGCAGGCGGACTGGATCGTGAAATTCTGCGCTGTCTCGCTTCATTTGGTTTGCAGCCCGGCGTTTCCATCAACAGCATCGATGAAGACCTGATTCAGCAGCAGGTGATCGCTGCGCTGCCGGAGCTGTCCTGGATCGGCATCTATCTGCGCGGTTCCACCGCCGAAATCGACTACCGCCTGCGCACGCCTGCGCCGGAAGTCATCCCGCTCGATGCGCCGTATTCCGTCTATGCCGCAAAAACCGGCATCATCACCAAGCTGTATGCCTATCAGGGCAAGCCCACAGCCGCTGTTGGAGAAACGGTTCTGCGCGGCGATTTGATTGTCAGCGCGATTGTCCCCATCGGAGAAGACGGCCGTTTCCAGCTTGTTCATGCGTTGGCAGACGTCGAAGCGCGGACTTGGTATGACCTTCAGGCTTCCGCGCCCCTGACCGCCAGCCGAAAAATCTACACCGGGAAGAAAGTCGTCAAAAAATACGTCGTTTTCCCCGGGCGGCGTACAAAATTTACGTTTGACAGTGGAAAGTTATTTGACGCGTATGATATAATAATAGAGAGGAAACAGCTCACTTCCGTTTTTCCGCTGACCATCGTCACTGAACAGTATCTTGAATATATCACGGAGCCTGTCGCATTGGACCCGGCATCGGAGCAGGCGCGTCTGACCGAAGCGCTGACTTCTTCTCTCCGTTCGTCACTGGTGCGCGGCGAGATTCTCTCTACGGATGTCTCTGCTTCGATCTCCGGCGGCGTGCTGACGGTTCGCATCACCGGTGAATGCCGCGAAGACATTGCACTGCCGCAGCCATATTCTCCGGTATCGGATTCCGGCTCTTCCGGCCGGCCATGAAAGGATTTTTTACGATATGTACGAAAGAACGCTGACCATTGAGCGGCTCGACAACGTCGCAGACGTTTTCGGCAGCTTCGATGAAAACATCAAACTGATTGAACAGGCTTACGCCGTCCGGATTGTGAACCGGGAAACGGAACTGCGCATCACCGGCGACAATGCCGAATCCGTCGCGAAGACCGAAAAAGTGCTGAACGGGCTGTTTACGCTGGCTTCCCGCGGGGAACCGATTTCCACGCAGAATGTCCGGTACTGCATCTCGCTGGTCAACGACGGCAACGAACACCAAATCGCAGAGCTTGCGAGCGACGTCGTCTGCGTTACCGCCAAAGGCCGCCCCGTGAAGGGCAAGACGCTGGGTCAGAAAAAATATCTGGAAGCCATCCGCAGCAATTTGGTCACCATCGGCGTCGGACCGGCCGGCACCGGGAAAACGTATCTGGCCGTCGCCTGCGCCGTCGCCGCTTTCCGCGCCAAGGAGATCAACCGCATCATTCTGACGCGTCCGGCCGTGGAAGCCGGCGAGAAGCTTGGGTTCCTGCCCGGCGACCTGCAAAACAAAGTCGACCCCTATCTGCGCCCGCTCTATGACGCGCTGTTTGATATGCTGGGCGCCGACACCTACCAGAAATATCTGGAACGCGGCAACATCGAAGTTGCGCCGCTGGCCTTCATGCGCGGGCGCACACTGGATGATTCCTTCATCATTCTGGATGAAGCGCAGAACACCACGCCGGAACAGATGAAGATGTTCCTGACGCGCATCGGCTTCAATTCCCGCGTCGTCGTCAACGGCGATATCACGCAAATCGACCTGCCGGCCGGCAAGCGCAGCGGCCTGAAGGATGCCATTCAGATTCTTGAACATGTGGACGGCATCGCTTCCGTTTTCCTGACCAGTGCCGACGTCGTCCGGCACGAGCTGGTTCAGCGCATCATCAACGCCTATGACAAACATAACGCGGCGCGTGCCGCTCAGCCGAAGCCGTCCCCTGCGCCGCCCGCAAAGCACACCTTCCGCCGCACACGCTGATTCTTCTGAACGCCTGATTGGAAAGGTCGATTTTTATGCTCGTTCCCCTGATTCGCCGCATCGTTCCGGGGCACCGGATTACCACGCTGCCGCAGTCGGATCCTGCGCCGCACGCCGCATGGATCGCCGCTGCGCAGAAAGCCATTCGTTCCACCTTCGCATATTTGGGCATACAGGATCCTCTGAGTGTGGAACTCCTGTTTGTCGACGAAGAAACCATTCAAACGCTGAACCGCACCGAACGCGGGAAAGATGCCGTGACCGACGTGCTTTCCTTTCCGGCGCTCCCCATTCATCCCGGCGAGCAGCCGCGCGACGCCGCGGAGCCGGATGACTATCAGGCCGGACGCATCGCGCTCGGCAGCATCGTCATCTGCACACGCCGCGCGATTGAACAGGCAGAAGCCTATGGGCACTCCCCTGTCCGGGAATGCGCCTTTCTGGCGGCACACTCTGCACTGCACCTGCTCGGCTATGACCACGAAACCTCGCCGGAGGATGAATCGCAGATGTTCGCCCTTCAGGACAAAATCCTGCAAAGAGCCAACATTCTCAGATAGCACCCGAAACCGCGCCTGTCTTTGATTCCGCATCTGTCAGGCATTTCAGATCACTTCAGATAACCGGAGGACCTGTTCTCTATGAACGATATGCACACCACGCAGAAATGCGGCACCGTTTCCATTCTCGGCCGTCCGAATGCCGGGAAATCGACGCTCCTGAACCGGCTGATCGGTGAAAAAATCTCGATCGTTTCGCCGAAACCGCAGACCACGCGCAACAAGATTATGGGCGTCCTGACGAACGGCGATGTCCAAATGATTTTTCTGGATACGCCCGGGCTGCACAAGCCGAAGTCCAAGCTCGGCGACCGGATGGTCAAAACCATTTATGCCGCCGCAGACGATGTCGATCTTGCCGTCCTCGTCGCACAGGCGGACAAGCGTCCGGGGAAGCCGGAGATCATGCTCATAGAGCGGCTTGCCAAAAACGGAATCCCCTGTATTCTGGCGCTCAACAAAACGGACGCTTCCAAAAAAGACGTCATTCTCGACACCATCGGTCACTATGCCGCGCTGCATGCATTTGCCGCAGTGGTTCCCCTGTCCGCACGAACCGGTGAAGGATGCGATACGCTGCTCTCCGAAATCGAAGGGCTTCTGCCGGCGGGGAATCATCTTCTGCCGGATGACGCGCTGACCGATCAGCCGGAACGCGTGCTGGCGGCAGAATTGGTGCGCGAACAGCTGCTGCGCGCCCTGAACGAAGAAATCCCGCACGGCATTGTCTGCGAGACGGAACGGTTTGAAGAAGGCGAAGACGGCAAGATTGAAATCGACGTGCTGATTGTCTGTGAAAAGGACAGCCACAAGAGCATCATCATCGGCAAGCAGGGCTCCATGCTGAAGCATGTCGGTACTGCGGCGCGCATGGAAATCGAAAAAATGCTGGATGCACCGGTTTTCCTGAAGCTTTGGGTCAAAGTGAAAAACGACTGGCGCAACAACGCATATTTTCTCTCGGAGCTCTCCGTGATGCAGGAGCAGGATCTGACTTAATTTTTCAGGCCTGCTTATAAAATCCGCCGATTTGGTCCATCCTAACAGCAAACCAAATCAGGAGGCATTTGATCATGCGCGACACTTCGTCATGGGATTTTTTTGCGGCGACCGGCTTGCCGGAAGCATATCTGCTGTATGCCCGTTCAAAAACAAAGGAGTCCGAACGTGTTTGTAAAAATCAAGGGCCTGATCACGCGAGAGACCCGCTACAAAGACCATGATAAACTTCTGACCATTGTCACGGCGGAGCGTGGGCGCATGACGGTACGCGCGCGCGGCGTCATGCGTCTCAAGTCGCCGTTTGCACCGGCCTGTCAATTGTTTGCCTATACCGAATTCACCCTGTTTGAAAACAAGGGGCTGTTTTCTGTGAATGCGGCCGAACCGCTGGAGCTGTTCCTCGGCCTGCGCTGCGACGCACGGAAGCTGGCGTTGGCGGCCTATTTTGCAGATCTCGCTGAAAAGATTGCGGAATCCGACACCGCATGCGACGATTTGCTCCGGTTGACGCTGAACTGCTTTTACGCACTGGCATCCGGTCTGCACCCGCCAGAGCTGATCCGCGCGGCATTTGAAATGCGTGCAGCGGTCATCGCCGGGTATGAGCCGCAATTGGATGTCTGCATTCGCTGCGGCTCTGAGCCAACCAACCCCTACATATTGCCGGAAGAAGGCGGCGTCTGCTGTGCAGACTGTCTGACGCCGTCTGACCGTTCCGGGCGCCTGATCCGCTGTCCTGCCGGCGTTTTGCCGCTGCTCAGCTATTTCGCCTCGGCGCCGCTCAAGCGCCTGCTGCCGGCCGTGTCAGATTCAAATCTGATTGACAGCGCCGTTTTTGTGACGGAACGCTATCTGTTCTCACAACTGGGCTGTGATCCAAAGCCGCTGCGGTTTTATCAGTCGCTTACACCGGATCCGGCCGAATCCTTCCGAAAGGAATCTACCTATGACCATTGATTCATTTCAGGTAAAGTCTTTTCACACGCTGGAATTCAACAAGGTGTGCGAAAAATTGGCTTCTTTTGCCGTTTCTGACGCTGCGAAAGACGCAGCGCTGCATTTGATGCCGACGGACAGCATCCGGGAGGCCAACCAGCTCTCCGATGAGACGTCCGCTGCATTCCGTCTCGCCTGCCGGAAGGGCAATCCGAGTTTTTCCGGCGTTCACGATGTTTCGCCGCTTCTGCTCCGGGCTGAACGCGGCGGGATTCTTTCCATGTCAGAGCTTCTTTCCATCGCGGCACTCTTCCGTGCGGCGCGGAGCGCCCGCGATTACCGATTCCGCGACCGCGATGAAGGGGAAACCTGCATCGATACCTATTTTTCAATGCTGCGACCGGACTATGAGTTTGAACACAGCATCACGGACGCCATTCTCAGCGAAGACGAGATGGCGGACACCGCCAGCAGCGAGCTGCTTTCCATCCGCCGCAAGCTGGCCGGGGCACAGAACCGCGTCCGGGACATTCTGGCACGGATCATCTCCGGTCCGAACGCCTCCAAAATTTTGCAGGAAACGCTGATCACCCAGCGTTCCGGGCGATATGTCGTGCCGGTCAAAGCGGAACACAAGAGCAGTGTCCCCGGCATGGTGCACGACGTTTCTTCCAGCGGGGCGACGCTTTTTATTGAGCCGATGGCCGTTGTTGAAACGAACAACGAAATATCTGTGCTGAAAGGCGAAGAACGCAACGAAATTGAGCGGATTCTGGCCCGCTTCTCTGCGGAAGCCTTTGCCCGCCGCGACGCTTTGCAGCTTTCCTACCGCATGCTGACAGCGCTGGATCTGATTTTCGCACGGGCGCAGTTGTCGCTGGAACTGGATGCCCGGCCAGTGACCTTCAATGAAGAAGGTCGGTTCGAGCTGAAAAAAGCGCGTCACCCCCTGCTCGACCCCAAAAAAGTGGTGCCGATTGACCTGTCTCTCGGCATCGACTACGATACGCTGATCGTGACCGGTCCGAACACGGGCGGCAAAACCGTCAGCATGAAAACGCTGGGGCTGCTGACCCTGATGGCACAGAGCGGACTGCATATCCCGGCGGCGGAGGGTTCGACTGTTTCGCTCGGCAGCGCCGTTTACGCCGACATCGGCGATGAACAATCGATTGAACAGTCACTTTCCACGTTTTCCTCGCATATGACCAATATCGTTGAGATTCTGTCCCGCGCTGAGCCGAACTGTCTCATCCTCTTTGACGAGCTTGGCGCAGGAACCGATCCGACCGAAGGTGCGGCGCTTGCCGTCGCCATCATCGAGCGTGCTTCTGCTCTGGGGGCGAAAATTGCCGCAACGACGCACTATGCAGAATTGAAGGTCTATGCGCTCAACACGCCGAATGTCGAAAACGCCTCCTGCGAGTTCGATATCGAGACCTTGCGTCCGACCTACCGGCTGCTGACGGGCATCCCCGGGCGCTCCAACGCGTTTGCCATTTCCAGACGGCTGGGGCTGCCGGAGGACATCATTGAGCATGCGCATGAATTGATCGGAACGGAAGCATCCCGTTTTGAAGACGTCATTTCCAAGCTGGAACGCAACCGCCAGAAGCTGGAAGAAGAGAAAAATCAGGCCGAAGCTTTGCGCCGCGAAATTGAAATGCTGACACGCAAAGCGCGCGACCGTGAAAAACAGCTCGAAGCAGAGAAAGCAAAAGCACAGGCGGCCGCACGGGAAGAGGCCATGAAAATTGTCTCGGACACCCGCGCAGAAAGTCAGGCGCTTTTGGCCGATCTCCGCCGGATGTACGCACAGGCAGAAGGCGAACTGAAAACGCTGGATTTGAACCGTGAGCTGGCTGAAACCAACCGGAAACTGAATGCGATGGAATCTGACGCTTCTGCACAGGAAACGGCTGTTTCCGCGCCGGAAACAGCCGTACCCACCCGCCCGCTCGTCATCGGTGATCGTGTTTTGATCGATCGGATGGGCATCGACGGCGTCGTCACCGCTTTGTCCGACAAGGACGGCAAGATCCAGGTTCAGGCGGGCGCCATGAAAATTCGCATAAAGGCCGATGCAGTCCGTCTGATTGTCGGCACGCCGGAGAACACGCCCAAGAAGAAAATCCGCCGTCCAGTGTCTGCATCGGAAGCCAGCGAAATGCTGCCCGGCGCCGCAGCGCCGTCCGTCTCCAACCGGCTGGATCTGCGCGGTGAAGCTGCCGATGAAGCGATTTACGAATTGGATCAATACATCGATGCAGCCGTCCGTCAGCATTTGACGGAAGCAACCATCGTCCACGGCAAAGGAACCGGCAAACTCCGCGATGCGGTGCGCAGCCATCTCCGCCACCACCGCCAGATCAAGTCCTTCCGCCCCGGCGTCTACGGCGAAGGCGAAGACGGCGTCACCATCGTCGCATTCTAAGGTTCCGCCCACCAAACAGTCCGCCGATCCGGCATCCGCATAACATCCCTGTTTTTGCAGATGCCGGATGATTATTAAAAAAGGAGTGAACGCAACCATTGAAATCAAACCTGCATGAAAAAGTAATGGAATCCCTCAAATCCGTCATCCCAATTACCCTGATTGTCGCTGCACTCTGTTTCACCGTTGCCCCCATCTCCAATGACATTTTCGTGATGTTTGTTGTCGGCGCAATCTGTCTGATTCTCGGCATGGGCATCTTTACGCTCGGCGCCGACATCGCCATGACGCCGATCGGTGAGCAAGTCGGCGCGCATCTGACAAAGTCCAGGCGGCTTTGGCTCATCATCGCGGTGTCTTTTCTGATGGGATTCATCATCACCGTTTCGGAACCGGACCTGAAGGTTCTGGCCGATCAGGTGCAGTCCATTGACAGCATTTTCCTGATCGTCGCCGTCGGTGTCGGCGTCGGCTTGTTCCTCGTCCTCGCAATTCTGCGCATTCTCTTCAAAATCAAGCTTTCCTACCTGCTGATCGGCTGTTATGCGGTTGTTTTTCTGATCGCTTTTCTCTTGCCGAACACCGATTATCTGGCGGTCGCATTTGACTCCGGCGGCGTCACCACCGGCCCAATGACGGTTCCGTTTATTATGGCGCTCGGCGCGGGCATTGCCTCCGTCCGCAGCGACGGAAACTCCGACAGCGACAGCTTCGGTCTGGTTGCGCTTTCCTCCATCGGCCCGATCCTCGTCGTTTTGATTCTGGGGATTCTCTTTCCGACGGACGGCGGCGTCTATTCCTCGGTTGAACTCCCGGTTCTGGCTGATTCACGCGATACCTGGCTTCAGTTTCTTCACGCCTTTCCGGAATACATGAAGGACGTTGCCGTCGCGCTGGCGCCGATTTTTGTTTTCTTTCTGATTTACCAGCTTGCCGCCCTGCACCTGCCCAAAAAGACGTTTTTCCGCATTTTGATCGGTCTCGCATATACATATGTCGGGCTTGTCCTCTTTTTGACGGGTGCAAACATCGGCTTTATGCCGGCGGGCAACTTTTTGGGGCAGGTCATTGCTTCGCTGGACTACAACTGGATTTTGATCCCGCTCGGCATGCTCATCGGCTATTTCATCGTCGCCGCCGAACCAGCCGTTCATGTTTTGAATAAACAGGTTCTGGAGATGACCGGGGGCGCCATTCCATCCAAGGCGCTGAGCCTGAGCCTTTCCGCAGGCGTCGCTCTGTCCATCGGTCTGGCCATGCTGCGGATTCTGCTGCACATCCCGATCCTTTGTATTCTGATCCCCGGCTATGCGCTGGCCATTCTGCTGACCTTTGTCACGCCGGATATCTTCACCTCCATCGCGTTTGACTCCGGCGGCGTCGCCTCCGGAACCATGGCCACGACGTTCCTGCTGCCGTTTGCAATGGGGGCAAGCGAAGCACTGGGCGGAAACGTCGCGCAGGATGCCTTCGGCATCGTCGCGATGGTTGCCATGACGCCGCTGATCACGATTCAAATGCTCGGTCTCTTGTATAAGTTGAAAACCAAAAAGCTCAATACGCCGCCCGCTGAAGAAATGCTCCCTGCCGATGATGACATCATCCGGCTCGATGTTTCCGACAGCGGCAAGGAGGAGTAATTTATGCAGCTATCTTATCTGATCACCATTGTCCCGCGCAGTGCCTGCGAGGACTTTACCGCATTTTTCAAGAAAAAAGGCGTTCCGCTGACGCTGCGTATGCTCGGCGTCGGCACCGCGCGCGACAACATACGCCGTCTGCTCGGTCTGGCCGAAACGGAAAAAGAAGTCTTTATGTGCGCCATTCCAGACGCAAAAGCGCAGGAGCTGATGCGCGACCTCGTTCTGGAGATGGATATGGACGTCGTCGGACGCGGGATTACCTATACCATTCCCATTTCCAGCATCGTTGGTGCAACCACACTGCAATATCTCGGCGGTTTGAACAGCCCGGCCAAGGAGGAAACCAAAATGAATGAAAAGAAACAGAGCTATGAGCTCATTGTCATCATTACCAACAAAGTATACGTTGAAACCGTCATGGATGCGGCTTATGCCGCCGGGGCGGGCGGCGGCACCGTTGTACATGCGCATGGCGCCGGCAGTGAAAATGCCGAAAAATTCTTTGGCGTTTCACTGGCGCCGGAAAAGGAAATGATTTTTATCGTTTTAAAAGACACCATCCGGGACGCCGTCATGAAATCTGTAAATGCGGCTGCCGGTATGCAGACCCCTGCAAAGTCGTTGATTTTTTCCGTTCCGGTCACGGATGTCGCCGGCTTGCGCGAGGCATATCGTGAGCAGTTAGAAGCAAAATAGGCCAATTTCATTCCACTGTGCATCAGGAAGTATCAAAAAATGAGCCTTCCATCTTTTTGTTGGAAAGCTCATTTTTTTGTTGACATTTTCATTCAGATGTGCGATAATATACTTATTA
>CAJLFQ010000030.1 GCA_905205975.1 uncultured Eubacteriales bacterium
CAACATGAAACTGTATCATCGACCGGACATGTCCGTCTACCTGGGGAGGCACTTGATGTTGGCCGCAAGACAAGAATCCGGACAGGAATCCGAAGGTTCGGAATCCGTGCAGCAAGGCGGGTCTGAACTGCAAAAAGTCTGGGATTCTATCTCACCCGAACTGGCAGAATTATTGGATGAAGAAGCGTATAAAACGCTCGAAAATCAGCTGGAAGATGCGAAAAAGTGTGTTACACAGGCTGCATCCAGAAGGTATGCCCGCGGTACGGATGTTGTTGCATGCATCAGTCAGGCCATTGCAGCAGGCGCGCTCAAAAAGACAAAAAAAGCGCCTGAAACGTGCGTGACCGTGAGCGTCGCACAGTGCAAAGCCAACGTCAGCGGCGCCTGGAAAAACGACGCAGTGTATTCTGCGATCGAACAAGACGACGAGGTTTATCAATTTTACGATCGCCATAAACAGGAGGAAAAAAACTGAAATACGCTGCCGCCCGTTCCGCTGGAATGGTGTGCGCATGATTGTTCATTTTTGAGACTGGATTGAAACGGCAATCTGACGGATACGAGAATGCTGAATGCACAACGCAGAGCCGCTGACGCGATGGACGGGCGGTATCGGATTTCTGAAAAGACGAGGAGGGGATTTATGCTGGAAGTCCGGCCGGGTCTCTGGCTTCTTCCGGAAAAGCTGATTCTGGTCGAAGGGCAAACCGTGACGGCTGCGGAGGCAGATGCTTTGCGGCGCACAGATGGCTTTTCGTTTGCAGATCCAAAAACGCCGAAGGATGCAATGCAGGAAATGCAGGATCCAAACCAGGTGGATTATGCGCTGTGTTTCCCGATCTCCGGAGGCATCTGCGTTTCAGACAAATGTCAGCTCCGCTGCAAATACTGCGCGTTTGAATCAGCGGAACACAACCGGGAAACGGTGACCATGGAGCAGGTCAAACCGTTTGTCGATTTCCTGATCGCCAACCTGATCATGCGCCGTCTGGTCAGCCGAAAAACGGATGAGGTGCTCGACCTTTATCTGGCGGGCGGAGGCGAGCCGACCTACGCATGGGATCGGATGGTGCAGATCGTCGAATACACAGAGGCGCAGTGCGCAAAACACAAGATTGCACACACCTTCGGCATCACAACCAACTGCATCTTGAATGCCGAACAGACGGATTACCTCCGGAAGCACTTCAATCTGATCACCGTTTCATTTGACGGGCTTCCGGATGTGCAAAACAAAAACCGCGCATTTGCAGGCGGACGCGGCACGTTTGAGGCGGTCAACCGCACCTTGATGGATTTCTGTCAGACCGATACGCCGATTGTCATGCGGGCGACCATCTGGCCGGAGGATTATAAACGCCTGACCGATATGGTGCAGTTCGTAACGGAACATTATCCCAATGTCAGCTATCTGGATGTGGAGCCGATCAACCGCCGGGGGCGTGCCGCCAAAAGCGACCATGCAACCGTCGCAGACGATTTCCTGGAACATTATTGGCGGGCGAAACAGTGGCTCGGTGAAGCGCGTGAAGGCTGGCTCAGCTGCGGAAAATTCAAAGACGACATTGTGGGCTTTCTCTGCGGAACCGCGTACGGAAGAAATCCGTGGCTGCTGCCGAACGGAAACATCGTTACCTGCATCGATGCAAGAGAAAAAGCAGCCGTTGTCGCCACCGTCCAGGACGGAACGCTCCAGAAGAAAATCTTTCAGGATCAGCTGCTGGAAGCCTACCTGAAACACCTGGATGATTGCAGATCCTGTTTTGCGTTTCGCTTTTGCGGCGGTGGCTGTCCGCTGAATGTGGTGAATCCGGAAGAAGCAGAAAATCAGGCGATGGAATGCCGGATGATCCGCCGTTATTGGAAAATGTTGTTTGAAAAATTGATTACGGAGACAATGTGCTTTGGCTGGCGCGCGGATCCGATTGCAGCCGCAGCGCCCGGCCAGAAAGCATGGGAAATCAGGAGGGAAATATGGAAGTCAGAATCTGTTTGAACACGGAAAACACCTACCGCATCAATGACGAAATGGACTTTGAGGAAATGGATGGACGCGCGTATTTCTTCATTCATTCGACCGATAAAGTCATCGTGATGGACGAACCGTCGTATACGCTCTGGCGCTGCATCATGCAGTGTGCAGAACAGAATCAATCCGTGACGCTTCCGCTGCTGCGCGCATTCTTCGAGCAGGAATATATCTTCAATGAAGAGGGACGGACTGCCTTTCCGCAGGACATGGCAAAGACGATTCACTTCTTGGCACAGGAAGATTTCCTGCAAGACGTTCTTTAAACCCTGCCGCGTGTGAAAAACGCATGAGATGCTGTGTATGCTATCCAGTGGAAATAGGCGGCAGGAGTCTTTCTGTTTTGATTGATTACCATCTCTTTCAATACGCTCCGGAATTCTTTGCAAACCTTTTTCCGGGGTGTATGATTGAAACGAGTGTTCAACAAAATACAGAGGCTCAGGACGTGCTTACGGAAGAATTCGCAGAAGAATTCAATGTTTGCATCCGTGAAAAAACAGCGGGTTGTCAGACGCTGCAGCGTGCGGTTATTACCTGCAATCCCAGCAAAAGCGATTGGCCGATTGCATTAATGACTGATTTAGAAGAAACGCTGATTCACCTCTTGCAAAAAACGGTTTTTCATGGAGCAGCGCTCGTAAATGAAGGAAAAACACTTTTATTGCTGGGTGCAAGAAAGTCTGGCAAAAGTACATTGACGCATTTTCTGACGCTGCAAGGCTGGAGTCTCGTTGATGATGATTGCTTGTTCTTTGATGGAAAACAAATTTTTGGCACTTGTTTTCCGCTTCGATTGCGCCAGCAGATTCACCCGGATCCACATGTATTTTGGAAATGCCAAGACTCAGAGGGAGAAACACGTCGACTTTTGAAACCGGGACATGTGTGTCGGTGTGCGGATGCCCCATTCTTTCTGTTGTTTCCGAGATATGATCCGCAAATCGCCATATCTGTGGAATCGATGGAACGGTCTTCTCTTTTTCCGCAAATGATCCAGAATATTCGCTATGCAGTAAATAGTCCCCGAAAAATTCAGGATGCACTGAATTTGATTCGCTGCGTTCAAACGGCATACAACGTGATCTATTCAGACGAAAAAGCATTGCTGTCACTGATAAAGGAGAGGATAATGGTATGAAAAAGACAAAAAAGCAAACGGCTTCTAACCGAAAATCCAGCTTTCTCTTTCTGCTTCGCATCTACCTCAAAAACAGCGGCCCATGGTTTTGGGTTGTCGCGGCCTCTACAGTTGTCGCGCCGGTTCTGGCTTATCTGAATGTCGTAATCCTGCGCGATGCAATTGACTTTTTATCCATGGGCAAACCGCTGTCATCCATCTTGTGGCGTTTTGCGCTGATCCTTGGCATTTTTCTCGTTTTCTCAACAATCGACCTGCTGCTCGAAGAATTCTTTGGCGAAAATCAGAATATCCTCATCTCCAACCGCATCAACCGGAAAATCTACGAGCGTGTTACCCATACCGATTACCGCTATTTTGACAACACACAGTTTTATGACGATTATACATGGACGCTGAACAACTTCTACCGGCAGACGTTTTCAGCTGCGCAGACCATCTGGCGTCTGCTGGGCGCGCTCTTCACCATCGGGACAATCGGCGCCCTGGTGATCTCAATGGACGTGGTTGTTCTTGGCGCCGTCGTGCTGATTGTGGTGCTGCAAATGCTGCTGACCTATGCCATTCAGGCGCAAAACTATCGAAAAGATCGTGCGTCGCTGCCGTTTGGCCGTCTGCTCGGCTATATCCAGCGCGTTTTGTACATGAAAGATTACGCCATGAGCGTCAAAACGACGCGAGTCAAGGACGAGCTGCTGGAGAAATATGACGGCGCAACACAGCAGCTTTCGGCGACGGTCAAACGCTACCGCGGAAAAGCAACGCTGCTGACCTTCCTGAGCAACACGTTATACTACGGCGTCTATGTTGCAACGCTGGGTTATCTCGTGGCGCGGGCCTACTATGGAAAAATTACGATCGGCGAGCTGTCTGCACTGTTTGTGGCGTTTACAACGTTGAAAGGCCAGCTGGAGCAGTTCACAGAGCTGGTCTCGCAGCTGAAAAACCTGAACCTGTACACGGAAAGCATTCAGAAGTTCTTCTCGCTGCCGTCCAACATTGAAAATGATGAAAACAGCGCAGAAAAACAGAAGCCAAATCCTGGGCCGCTGAGCGTACAGTTTGATTCGGTCAGCTTCCGCTATCACGAAAACGAGGCGGATGTTTTGAAAAACGTCAGCTTCCGGATTGAGCCGGGGCAGAAGGTTGCACTGGTCGGTCGGAACGGCGCAGGCAAAAGCACCATCGCAAAGCTGATTCTCCGACTGTATGACGTTGAAAACGGCAGCATCTCCATCGATGGAAAAAAGATTCAGGATCTGAACACCGGCGCACTCCGCAATCAGGTTGGCGTCGCTTTCCAGGACAGCACCGTCTATGCGTTCAACGTGCGAGAAAACGTCGACGTCTATGACGGCAGCGTGCCGGACAAGCAGCTGGAACAGGTGTTTGAGAAACTTGGCGTGGACAAGATTCTGCAAAAGAAGAACGCAGGATTGGATACGGCAATTACCCGGGAACTGGATGATCATGGCATAGAGCTGTCTGGCGGTGAAAAACAGCTTTTGGCGGTTTCCCGCGTCATGACAAAGCCGTTCGGCCTGCTGATTTTTGACGAACCTTCTTCCGCATTGGATCCGGAAAGAGAACATCGCCTCTATGAGATCATGATGAAGGAAACCGGCAATGCAACCGTTCTGCTGATTTCCCATCGTCTTTCGGCGGTCAAAAACGCGGATCAGATTCTGATGGTCGAAGATGGACAGATCATCGAAGCCGGAACCCATCAGGAACTGATGAAACGCGGCGGCAAATACAGCGAATTTTACCATATGCAGGCGGACGGATTCAGCGAATAATCCGGCACCTTGATGAAGAAAAGAAGCAGGCTCTTGAATGCACTTCTGATGCAGGCAGGAGCCTGCTTTTCTGAAGATTTCCTGCCGGTGAAAAGCGAAACCGTGACCGGCAGTGAAAACAGACACGCCGTATGCAGGCCTGTCCGAACACGTAAGGCATCCTGCCTGCGGCGGCCCTGTGCTTGTGCGTACTTCTAGTTTATGATATAATAGGCGATGAAAACCTGACAAAACCATCCGACACCGGCAGGCAGAAATGAAAGCGAAAAACAGGCATGCAGGGCTTCCTGCTGATTTATCCCTGCCGTACGAGATTATCCTTAATGAATAGAAGGGGAGAACTTCATGAGCCAGCAACTCTATCAGGGGTGCGGCCGGTTTATCTGGCTGGACCCTGCACGTTACCCGGCATTTCAGGAAACTGCCGTCCGAAAAGCAGATGACGGCCTGTACTGCGTGGCAGAATTTCAACATACGATTTCGCCGGCTGGCCCGGTGAAGCAGATTGTGCTGGACGTTACGGGTGCAGCGCAGTATTTCCTGTGGTGCGGCGAGCGGTTCGTTGGCGCAGGCCCGGCTTCGGCGGGCGGCGATTTCTTGGTTGAAAAGCCGCTGCCGTGGCAGTACGTCGACCGCTATACGCTGACGCCGGATACCGGGGATGCGGCCATCAAACTGTATGCAAAAGTGCGCCTGAAATCAGAACAGCTGACGGAATTTACGCCGGGACGCGGCGAGTTCCTGCTTGCCGGGACGATTGAATATGAAAACGGCGCCCGCGAGACGTTCGGCACATCGGAGGCGTGGGAAGCCCGGGTTGACCGCCGCCATCCGGCGCCGGGCGTATACGATGCCGCTGCTCAGCCGGATGAATGGGTGCCGGCGGTTTGCGTCGATGTCCCTGTGCGCCTGCCGGTTTCGGCGATTCCGAACCTTTCACTGACACCCATCTGCGCGGAAAGCTGGCCGGAACTGCGGTCGGTCCATGCAGGCGAAACCATCGTTTTGGATTACCCCAAGATTCACTGCGCATACCTGGCCCTGAAGGCGGACGGCGCCTGCCGTATTGAATTGGGCTGCGCAGAGCGGGAAGGGATTCAGCACAGCGAAACAATCACGTTTGATGCCGAAGGCGGCGAGTACCGCGGACTGGTGATGTATTCGGTCGGATGCTTGACCGTCAAGGTGTGTTCAGCCGGAGAAAATGTCCGCCTGCTGCCGTATATCATCGACAGCCGTTACCCGGTGACGGCGGAAGGCAGCGTCCACACCTCGGACCCGGAACTTGACAAGGTGTTTGACGTCTGCAAGTGGACATTGTCGATCTGCCGGCAGTCACTGCATTTGGACAGCCCGCGCCATCAGGAGCTTTTGGCCTGCACGGGTGACTATCTGGTTGAAACGCACATGACGCTTTTTACCTTCGGCGATATGCGGCTGGCCGAACAGGATATCCGCCGGACGGCAGACTGGCTCTGCGAAAACGACGGGCGGATGTTCCACACCACATACAGCCTGATGTGGGTGCAGTGGATCCGGCGGGTCTACGAGTTTACAGGCGATGCACAGCTGATTCGGGATTGCCGAACGGCGCTGGATACGCTGCTGCGGCGCTTCGACGGCTATGTCGGGTCGAACGGCGTCCTGACCAATGCGCCAGACTATATGTTTGTCGATTGGCTGGAAGTCGAGGGCTACAATATGCACCACCCGCCGAAATCGCTTGGGCAGACAGTGCTCTGCGCATTTTACTATAAGGCGCTCACCGATGCCTGCGCACTCTGCGAGGTCATGCAAAACGATGCGGACGGCGCGTGGTGGCAGGAGAAAAAGAACACATGGTCAGCCCGCGCCCAAAAATTCCGCAAGGCGTTTCAAGAGACGTTTTACGATGCGCAGGCCGGTATGTATGTGGACGGTCAGGCAGATGAAGACGAAGGCTGCGGCGGCTGGCACCCCAAAAACGTTCCGCTGCATCATTTTTCCAGACATGCAAATGTTCTGGCGGCACTGTACGGTCTGTGCCCGGAAAGCGAAACCGAACGCCTGATCCGTCTGTGTGCCGACCCGGATTCGGCGCTTCGGCAGGTGCAGCCGTATTTTATGTTTTTTGTTTTGGAGGCCGTCTGGAAGGCCGGCTTGTTCGGTACATACGGCATGCGGCTGCTGGATCTCTGGAAACCGCTGGTTCGGACGTGTGCCAAGGGGCTGCAGGAGGGATGGTTTGCGCCGCCGGATTATGCATTTGATTACAGCCATGCCTGGGGCGGCACACCGGCATACCATTTGCCGCTGGCCCTGACAGGGCTGCGGATGGTCGAACCGGGCTTCCGCCGGATTACGCTGTCACCGCGCCTGTGGGGTCTGTATGCGGCCGATGTCACATGCCCGACGCCGTTTGGTCCGATTCGCGTGGTTCAAAAAGCAGGAGAAGCGCCGCAGATCACCGTGCCGGAAGAAATTCCGTATGAGATTGTGTGACGATCAAACAGCACGCAGCATAACCGCGGCAAACACGAACGGACAGACAGGGGGAGAACGATGCGTCTTTTACTGGCGGAAGATGAGCAGGAGCTTTCCAAAGCCTTGACGGCCATTCTGAAACACAACCACTATGAGGTGGATGCCGTTTTCAACGGACAGGATGCGCTGGACTATGCAATGCTCAGCGCGTATGACGGTATTATTCTGGACATCATGATGCCGAAAAAAAGCGGCCTCGAAGTCCTGCAAACGCTGCGGGCGCAGGGGAACCATACGCCGATTCTGCTGCTGACGGCGAAAGCCGAAGTCGAGGATCGGATTGCCGGTCTGGATACCGGTGCAGACGATTACCTGACCAAGCCGTTCGCCATGGGAGAGCTGCTGGCCAGAATCCGCGCCATGACGCGCAGAAAAGCGCTGTTTCAGCCGAATACCATTGTGTTCGGCGATGCGGTGCTGGATTGCACTGCGTTCACACTGACCGGTCCAAATGGGACGGTTCGGCTGAGCGGGAAAGAGTTCCAAATGCTGGAAATGATGATGCGCAGCCCGGCTGCCCGATTTCGACAGAGCGGTTTATGGAGCATATCTGGGGGTGTGATTCGGAAAGCGACAGCAGCGTGGTCTGGACGTTTGTCTCAACGCTGAGAAAACGGCTCGCGGCTTCCGGCGCACATGTGGCAATCCGCGCGGCGCGCGGTCAGGGCTATACATTGGAGGAACAGGCATGATCAAAAAACTGCGGCGCAAGTTTGTTCGGATCGCCATGCTGTCTGTTCTGGCGGTTGTGCTGACGGTTGCTGTCGGCATTAACGGCGCCAACGCACTGCGGATCCGCCAGCGGGAAGACGGTCTGCTGAATCTGCTCAGCCGGAATGAAGGCCGTTTTCCTAGCCCGCCGGACAAAAAGGATCCGCCGGGCGGAAAGCCCGGATTTGAAATGACGCCGGAAACGCCCTATGAAACGCGTTACTTTCTGGTGACGCTCAATGATTCCGGTGCGGTTGCCCGAATTGATACCAGCCACATTGCAGCGGTTACATCCGAAGGGGCGCTTGCGTATGCGGAAGCGGTAGCAGCCAGTGGGAAAATATCCGGAACCCGTGGGAATTACCGGTATCAGGTCACGGAGACCAGCGGAGGACGCCTGATCGTTTTCTTGGATTGCAGCACGCAGCGTCAAAGTGCGCTGGCGATGCTGATCGTTTCTCTCTGCATTTCCGCGGGGTGCCTGCTGATCGTCTTTGTGCTGGTCAGCGTCTTCTCCAAACGCGCCATCCGCCCGGTTGTAGAAGGCATGGAAAAACAGCGCCAGTTTATCACCGATGCCGGTCACGAACTCAAAACGCCGCTTGCTGTGATTTCGGCGGATACCGACGTTTTGGAGCTGACGGCAGGGCAAAATGAATGGCTGGACAGCATCCGCAATCAAATCAACCGCATGAACGGCCTTGTCCGCGAATTGCTCGCACTTGCCAAATTGGATGAAGGCGACCCGCATCCGGCCTTTCAGACGGTTGATTTCAGCCGTGCGGTACAGCAAACGGCGGAATCCTTTGAAGCGCCGGTTCAGCTGCGCGGCCTGCATCTGTCTCTCCAAGTGGCGCCGGAACTCAAGCTGACCGGCGATGAGCAGTCTCTGACTGAGCTGGTGGCCATCCTAATGGACAACGCGGTCAAATACACGGACGACGGCGGACGCATTGCACTGTCTCTTCGGAAAAACGGCAGACAAATTCAGCTGTCGGTGGAAAATACCTGCCAGGGGGTTCCGCAGGAGCCTGAAAGATTGTTTGACCGCTTCTACCGCGCCGATGCGGCGCGGTCCAGAGAAAGCGGCGGCTACGGGTTAGGGCTTTCGATTGCGCGCGCCATTGCAGAGCAGCACGGCGGAAGAATGGAAGTCCATACCTCGGAAGGGTCACGCATCCGCTTCACAGCCACCTTCCCCGGAAAAGAAAATAAGCCAAAAGCCTGAATCACTCTACCTGAAAAAAGGCGCACACTTTTTTTGAAGTGTGCGCCTTTTTTAAGTTCGCCTCAGGTTCGGATGTTATTCTATATGTGTCACCGAAACGATAGGACAGGAGGAGAATCAGATGGAAGTCTTTCAACGATACGAGCTCAAGCATCTGCTGGACGAACGGCAGTATGACGAATTGATGGCTTCTGCGCAGAGCCATTGGATGCCAGACCGTTATCCAAATACGCAGATTCAGAACGTTTATTATGACACCCCGGATTTTGCCTATGTCCGGCGATCGCTCGAAAAACCCGTTTACAAGGAAAAGCTGCGCCTGCGCTGCTATCAGACGCCGAAAGCGGATGATACGGTTTTCCTGGAGCTGAAAAAGAAATACAGAGGCGTCGTCTACAAGCGCCGCGCCGAGATGACCTACCAGACGGCCATGGCATATCTGGAACGCGGCGCACCGATCGAACAGCCCTCACAGGTGATCCGGGAAATCAACTGGATGCTGGCGGAAAACCCGTCAATTGAACCGGCCATGTATCTCTCGTATGCGCGCACAGCCTATGTGGACGCCGAAATCCCGGGTGTGCGTCTGACGTTTGACCGCGATATCCGCTGGCGGCGGGAGGCGTTTCAACTCGATGCCGGCATCTGGGGCGGACCGCTCCTGCTGCCCGGTCAGACGCTGATGGAGCTGAAACTGCCGGCGGCAATGCCGTTGTGGCTGGCAAAAACGCTCAGCCGGCTGGAAATATATCCCGCCAGTTTTTCAAAATACGGCCGTGCTTTCTGCACGATGCTGCAAGAAACAAAAGAGAAAGGAATTCTTCTTTATGCTTGACAAGTTTTTTCAGAGCATCCTGTCGTCAACGACGGCGCCGACAGTCACAGCCGGAACCTTTTTTGTGTGTACGCTGGTATCGCTTCTGCTCGGCGCATGCATTGCAGGGGGATACCTCTTTCGAAACCGCCAGCGAAGCAAAGGGTTCGCGATTGCGGTAGCGATGCTGCCAACTGTTGTGCAGATGGTGATCATGCTGGTCAACGGCAATCTCGGCGCCGGTGTCGCAGTGATGGGTGCATTTGGATTGGTCCGATTCCGTTCCGCGCCCGGCAGCGCAAAAGAGATTGTCGTCATCTTTGCGGCGATGGCGGTTGGGCTTGCAACCGGTATGGGTTATCTGGGGGCGGCCGCCGTTTTTACGGCGATTGTGCTGCTGGCGTATGGACTGTACACGCTGCTTCCGTTCGGGGAAATCAACCAATCAGACCGCGAACTGAAAATCACCGTGCCGGAAGGCGTCGACTATACAAACGTCTTTACGGATCTCTTTGAAACGTATACGGTGCGCTGTGAACGAATCGGCGTCAAAACGGCGAACATGGGCAGCCTCTTCAAATTGACATACCGCATTCGCCTGAAGGATGAAAATCAGGAAAAGGCACTGATCGATGCCCTGCGCTGCCGGAACGGCAACCTGGACATCGTGTGTACGCGGCCGGAACCGGAGCGGGAAGCGATATAACGGACAGAATCACAAAACGTTATGGAAAGCAGTCTGAACATGAAATCATGAGAACATAACACCGGGTATCCGGTGCAGCAAAGAAAAAAGGAGGCAATCGAATATGAAGTCCAATCAAAACAGCTTGGGCCGGAAATGCGGGAAGTGGCTGATGCTCGGCCTGTGCATGGCGATACTTGCCGGAACGCTTTGCGGATGCAGAACCACAGCTTCCGGCAATGGGGAACAGAGCACCGCACAGACGGAACCTTCAGCCGCGGCGGTGCAGACGGACTTCCCGGCGGAAGCGTTGGAATCTGGATACGATGCGGAAACCGCCGTTAGGATCACCCTGTCGGACGATGCAGTCGCCGTTTCCGGCACAGGTGCGGCGGCAGCCGACGGCGTTCTGAACATCACGCAGGCGGGGACGTATCTCCTGAGCGGAACGATGCATGACGGCAGGATTGTGGTCGAGGCCGGAAAAAACGATGTCGTTCGTCTGGTTTTCGACGGCGTTTCCATCCGGTGTGCGGATTGTGCGCCGCTGCTGATCCGGCAGGCCGGTCGGGTGATCCTCACGTTGGCCGATCAGTCTGACAACACGCTGTTCGACGACGGCGCATATGTTTTAGCGGAAACGGATTCCAACGTAGACGGCGTAATTTTCAGCCGTTCGGATCTGATTCTGAACGGAACAGGCACCCTGACCATTGCGGCCAACCAAAAACACGGTGTGGTCAGCAAAGACCACCTGATGATTACCGGCGGGACATATCATGTGACGGCGAACGGCCATGCTTTTTCCGGCAAAGATTCCGTTCGGATTGCAGACGGAACCTTCTTCCTGAACAGCCAGACCGACGCGATCCAATCAGACAATGCAGAAGATGCTGCGCTGGGGTATATTTATATCCGGGACGGCTCCTTTACCATTGTCTCCGGGACAGATGCCATTCAGGCGGAAACGGAACTGACCATCGAAAACGGAACGTTTGACATTCAAACCGGCGGCGGAGCAGCCCAGGCAGAGCCGAAAATCAGCGTGGGTTGGAACCCGTGGAACACGTCGGACGATGCCGCAGACAGCGAAAGCGCCAAAGGTCTCAAAGCAGGAACCGCACTGACCATTTCCGGCGGCACCTATCAGTTGGATACGCTGGACGACGCCCTGCATACCAACGGTTCTGTTGCGGTTTCGGGCGGCACGTTCGTGATCCAGACAGGCGACGACGGCATTCATGCCGATGCGGCGCTGGTGATTTCTGACGGCGTCATGCAGATCGAGCAGAGCTACGAAGGGCTCGAGGGGAAAAATGTGATCATCACCGGCGGGGATATCCAAATCAAATCTTCGGATGACGGAATCAACGCCGCAGGCGGGAGCGACAGCAGCAATGGGCGGCGCACACGCCCGCAGGATCAATTTGCTGAAAACGAAGACGTTTTCATCCGGATACAGGGCGGAACCGTCCGTATCCATGCATCCGGAGACGGTGTGGATTCCAACGGCAGCCTGTTTATCGAAGGCGGTACGCTTTGGGTAGATGGGCCGGTCAGCGACGGCGACAGTGCGCTGGACTATGAAAATCAGGCGGCAGTCAGCGGCGGCACCGTTGTAGCGGTCGGGAGTGCCGGAATGGCGCAGACCTTTGGCAGCACCTCCACACAGTGCTCCATCTGCTGGACGATGGATACAGCTGTTTCAGCAGGCGAAACACTGACGCTGACGGATGCGTCCGGCCGAAAGATCGTGACATATACGCCGGAAAAAACATGGCGCTGCGTCGTGATCAGTACGCCGGAACTCAAACAGGGTGAAACCTATACGCTGTCGGCTGCCGGACAATCAGAAAGCATCACGTTGACGGATGTCTCAACGGCCAATCAGGCAGGCGGCGTATTCCGTCCGGGCGGATTCCCCGGCGGACAGGGCGGATCGATGCCGACGCCGCCGGACGGACAAGGCGGGTCGATGCCGACGCCGCCGGATGGCCAGGGCGGATCGATGCCAACGCCGCCGGACGGACAGGGCGGATCAATGCCGACGCCGCCGGACGGACAGGGCGGATCAAGGCCGGCAGCCACCGGCAGTGCGGCAGAAGAAACCGAGAAAACCGCACAGGAATAGCGCATTCTGCAAAGACAATCAGATCAACAGACAGCGGCGGAACCAGAATCGGTTCCGCCGCTGTTCGGTATGCTCCGGCAATCGGAACATCAAGCATAGAGGGGAAAAACAGAGAAAGGTACAAAAAGCGTGAAACAGCGCCAAGGGGCATCAAAGCATGACGATCGTAATGCCGTTGTTGTATTTTTCCAGATCGCTGTCTCTGGAGGCATCCGGGCAGATGGTCAGGAGCCTGCGTGTTTCGGCCTGAAAGATGGAGAATTCTTCACCCCGGACATACCCGCGGATGAGCCCCTTGCGCTGACAGCTGTCCAGATATTTGCGCAGTTCCACACGCAGCCGTCCGCCTTTGCCGCTGGAACCATAGCCGTGAATGATTTTGAAGGCTTTGGTGCGCATGGCGCGCTGTGCATACAGGATCGTGTTCAAACGGCGAACAGCCTGATCAGCAGTCGGCATACCGGCTTCCAGATTGAATTCGAGCATAAAAAACACCTCGCAAAATTATTATACAAAAGAATCTTTTGAAATGCAAGCGCCGCGTATTGACTTTTATGGTATAATAGAATAAGACAATTTATGGCCGTTTGCGTGCCGACGCAGAATAGATTGTCCAATCTCTGCAAGGCTCATCTTTCTCTGAACATACCACCCTATTTTTTCAACAGGAGCGTGTCTTTGATATGTGCGTACAAAATCGTGATTTTCTGGATGAAGCCGTCTGGAACCGGCTGTTTTCCGAATTTGAAACCCTTTACGGCGCGGGTGAAACGCCGCGGCTGTTTTTTGCACCGGGCCGGGTCAACTTGATCGGCGAACACATTGACTATAACGGCGGCTATGTCCTGCCAGCCGCCCTGAACATCGGCAACTATCTGCTGATCCGTGAAAACGGTACGGATGAAGTCCGCATGGCCGCAGATGACCTGAAAGGCACACTGGTCTCCGTCCGCCTCTCCGAAATGGATTCCAAACGCGGAAAAGACTGGGGCGCTTACCAGATCGGCGTTCTTTACGAGCTTGCAAAACTCGGCGTTGAGCTGAAGGGCTTTGATATGCTCTTCTATTCGACGCTGCCGTTTGGCGCGGGGCTTTCTTCGTCTGCTTCGCTGGAAGTCGTCACCGGATACGCCGCCATGGTTCTGTGCGGCGTCTGCCCGGATCTGCGCGAACTCTCCCTGCTGACGCAGCGTGCCGAAAACAACTTTGTCGGCGTCAACTGCGGCATCATGGATCAATATGCCTGCGCCAACGGCAAAGCGGGCTGCGGCATTCTGCTGGACTGCGTCGCCGTCAAGAGCGAGCTGGTTCCGCTGAACATGGCCGGTTATGCCATCGTCATCGGCAACACCAACAAAAAACGCTCGCTGGCCGATTCCAAATACAATGAACGCCGCGCTGAGTGCGAGAGCGGGCTGAAAACCATGCGTGCAATCCTCGGCGACCTGCCGACGCTCTGCGCAATGGATACGGAAACATTTGAAAAGTTTGCCTACCTGATTCCGGATGAAACCGTCCGCCGCCGCGTCCGTCATGCCGTCACGGAAAATGACCGTGTCAAGAAATCCGTTGAACTGCTGAAAGCAGGGGATATCAAAGGCTTCGGCAAACTGCTGAATGCGTCGCACGCATCGCTGAAAAACGACTACGAAGTGACCGGTGCAGAGCTTGACGCGATGAGCGAATTTGCGCAGACGGTTCCGGGCTGCATCGGCTCCCGCATGACCGGTGCCGGCTTCGGCGGCTGCACCGTCAGCATTGTTGAAAAGGAACGGGTGCCTGCATTCATCGAAGCAGTCGGCGCTTCCTACGAAGCGGCGACCGGGCTGAAGCCTGCTTTCTATGTTTCGGAAGCGGGCGACGGCGTTCGCGAACTGAAACAATAACCCGCCCGGTTTTCCGGGGCAGAAAGGACAGGTTTTGCATATGGGAGAACTTGGATACATCCGCGATAAGCTGGACGTAAAATATCTGATCCTGTTCGTTTTATCGTGCCTGGACATCAGCGTTTCTTTCGATGACGTCGCTGAAATGGCGATGATTGACAACGCAATGACGTATTTTGACGTTTCTGACGCTTTCTATGAAATGGTCGACAGCGGCCATGTGAAAGAAGAGGAAAGCGGGAAATACCGCATCACAGAGCGCGGCCGTGCTGTTTTGAACGGCTATGAGCGCCGCCTGCCGGCAAGCGTGCGCCGCGATGCGCAGCGCGCCGTCATGAAAACCGTTGCACGGTTGAAGCGGGATGCGCTGATTTCCACGTCTACGCGTGAAATTTCGGAAAACAATTATGTGGTCACCCTCAAAATGAGCGACAGCGTCGGAGAAATTATCAGCCTGGATTTGATGGTTGTCAACAAGCGGCTTGCAACCCTGCTGGAAGGCAATTTCCGCGCAAATGCCGAGGTGATCTATAACGAAATCCTGAATGCCGTCATGCACGATTATTCTCAGACTGTTCTGCCGGAACCGGAAAAATAAGGCAGCTTCATTCCTGATGAATTGAACTGGTTTGATTTGAATTGATTTGAAATGATCTGAAAGGAAGCATGATTGACTTGAATTCCAAACACCGCAGAAAGACTGCTCTGCTGATGGCGGCGGCCATGTCTGCGTCTCTGTTTTTGACCGCGTGCGGCTCGGACAAGCCCGTTGAACCGACACCGGCAACCTCGACTCCGACAACCCCCGGGACATCCGGAACGCTCCCGGGCGGCTTGATTTCCGACGTTCCGATCAACGTGACCACTGCGCCGCAGGATACGGTCTCCGGCCCGGACGCATCTGACCCGGCAACAGCAGAACCGAATCCGGCAATTCCATCCGGCGTGAACTACCTGACGGGTCTTCCGCAGGCGGATGAAACCATCAATTCCCGGCGGCCGGTGGCGGTCGTCTTCAACAACCTGCGACGGGCGCTGCCGCAGCACGGCATTGGCGCAGCCGATGTGGTCTTTGAAGTGGAAGCAGAAGGCGGCATTACCCGTATTGTCGGCATCTTTTCAGACCTGTCCGCCGTCGGCACGATTGGCTCTGTCCGTTCGGCACGGCCGGTCATGATCAACATTGCCATGGGTCTGGACTGCGTCTTTGCACACTCCGGCGGCTCGCCGCAAGCCTATAAAGATTTGTCTGCATACGGCGTCACCGATATCGACGGCCTTTATGACAGCGGCGCGGTTTTTTACCGGGATGCCAACCGCTCCAAAACCATGGGCGTCGAACACTCCCTGATGACGACAGGCAAACGCCTCTCCGATAAAGTGCAGAAACTGCAATCGGCAGGCACAAGAATGGCCTTGAAAGATGGTTATACGGCGCCGTTTGCATTCAATGATCGGGATACGCAGCCAACAGGCGGCACATCGGCGGAAAAAGTCACCACGAAATACGGCTCTTACCAGCCGTTCTTCCGCTATAACCAGAGCGCCGGCACCTATCAGCGCTTTGAATACGGCGCAAAACACATGGACAATGAAACCGGCGAACAGATCTCCTTTAAGAATGTGCTGGTACTTTCGGTCAAATCGTCGGTTATCAAAGGTGATTCGTCCGGCCGGCGGCAGTTTTCCGACGTCGGGAGCGGCGAAGGCCTGTACGCGACAGACGGTGTTGCCGTCCCCATCAAGTGGTCAAAAGCCTCGGCATCTGCACCGCTCAAACTGACCTGCGCAGACGGTTCGGCGCTGAAGCTGAACCCCGGCAAAACGTTTATCTCCTATGTTAACGGCATCGAAAACGCCGTGACCGGCAACTGAATCAAGCCGAACCCCAGCGATTCTATCTGAAAGGTTCTTCTCAATATGTTCGAAAAGTTGCTGCTCTTAGAGCAGCGGTACGATGAAATCAACGAAAAACTCTCTATGCCCGAAGTCTATTCGGATCCGCAGCTGTCGGCTTCACTCCAGAAAGAGCTGAAAGACCTGACGCCGGTCGTCGAAAAATTCCGCGATTATCAGGCGGCAAAGACGGCGATGGAAGAAGCGCAGGAGCTGATGAGCAGCGGCGATCGGGAACTCAATGAGCTGGCCAAGGAGGAATTCGAGTCCGCCAAGCAGCGCATGAGTCAGGACGAAGAGGAAATCAAACTTCTTCTGCTGCCGAAAGATCCAAACGACGACAAAAACGTCATCGTCGAAATCCGTGCCGGCGCCGGCGGCGAAGAGGCCGCACTGTTTGCAGGCGTCCTCTACCGGATGTACGGCATGTATGCGGATTTGCACCGTTGGCATTTTGAACCGATCAACGCCAATGAAACTGAATTGGGTGGTTATAAAGAGGTCAGCTTTTCCATCGAGGGTGCTGGCGCCTATTCCCGCCTGAAGTATGAAAGCGGCGTACACCGCGTGCAACGCGTCCCGGAAACAGAGTCCGCCGGCCGCATCCATACATCCACGGTGACGGTTGCTGTTCTGCCGGAGGCCGAAGAGGTTGAGCTGGAAATTAACCCGGCGGACCTTCAAATTGATACCTACCGGTCCAGCGGCGCCGGCGGCCAGCACGTCAACAAAACGGAATCAGCCATCCGGATTACCCATCTGCCGACCGGAATGGTGGTCGAATGCCAGGATGAGCGCAGCCAGTATAAAAACAAAGAACGTGCGATGAAAGTCCTTCGCTCCAAACTGTATGACCAGAAACTCGCGGAACAGAATGCAGAAATTGCCGCAGAGCGCCGCAGTCAGGTCGGTACAGGCGACCGGAGTGAACGCATCCGCACATACAACTACCCGCAGGGGCGCGTCTCCGATCACCGGATCAACCTCACACTGTATAAGCTTGAGAACTTCCTGAACGGCGATCTGGATGAAATGATTGACGCCCTGATTACGGCAAAACAGGCTGAAAAGCTCCAGAATGCTGAAGCAGAGGCCTGAAAATCCACAGAAATCAGATGAAAACAGGATGAACACAGAAAAACAGATGGAGACATTGCTTTTATCCGCTGCGGATATCGAAACGGCGGCACAGATTCTGAAACGCGGCGGGCTGGTTGCGATCCCAACGGAAACGGTCTATGGCCTTGCGGCAGATGCGTTTCAGCCCGAAGCGGTCAAACAGATCTTTGTGGCGAAGGGCCGCCCGCAGGACAACCCGCTGATTGCACACATTGCACAGTGGGAGCAGATTCAAACGCTGGCAGCAGAGATTCCGCCGGAGGCGCGTCTCCTGGCTGAAAAATTCTGGCCGGGTCCGCTGACGATGATCCTGAAACGCCGTCCGGAGGTGCCGGACGTTGTAACCGCCGGGTTGGAAACCGTGGCGATTCGTTTCCCGGTTCATCCGCTGGCGCAGAAAATCATCGCGGCAGCGGGTACGCCGCTGGCGGCGCCATCCGCCAATCTGTCAGGCTCGCCCAGCCCGACGACAGCAGCGCACGTTATGGCGGACTTGGGCGGCCGGATTGACGCGGTGCTGGATGGCGGTGCGTCAGACGTCGGCCTTGAATCTACCATTGTGTCATTGGCAGGCGGCGTTCCGCGCCTGCTTCGCCCGGGCGGCATCACCTATGAACAGCTGACAGACGTGCTGGGTGAAGTGATCATTGACAAAGCGGTCCGTCAGAAAATTGCCGATACGGAGCGCGTCTCAGCGCCCGGCATGAAATACCGACATTACGCCCCCAAAGCGCCGGTACAGGCGGTCTGCGGCAGCGGGGAAGCGTCTGCGGCGTATATCCGCACGCGCATCGCATCATCGACGGAACGGTGCGCCGTGATCTGCTATGCAGAGTTCAGCGGCGCATTCGGCGAAACACCTTGCATTCCGTATGGTTCGGAACAAAACCTGGCGACGCTTGCCCACGGCCTGTTCGGTGCGCTCCGCGACGCCGACCGTCTCAAAACAGACCGGATTTTCATCCAGTGCCCGCCAGACGGCGGAATCGGGCTTGCAGTTGCCAACCGCATCAAAAAAGCCGCAGGCTTTGACGTTGTGTCGGTCTGAACACGGCGTCAGGAGGATTGAAATGATTCTTGGCATTACCGGCGGCAGCGGCTGCGGTACGACAACCGTCGGCCATCTGCTGGAACAATACGGATTCTATTTCGTCGATGCAGACAGCGTTTACCATGAGCTGCTCACCGGCGACTCCGCACTGAAAGAACGTCTGGTCTTTCGGTTCGGTTCTGACATCGTCCGGAACGGCGAAATCGACCGCCGCGCACTGGCGGCGATTGTTTTCTCAGACCCGCAGGCGCTCAAAGACCTGAATGAACTGACGCATGCCGTCATCATACAAGCCGTTTCCGACCGTGTGCATGCCAGTGGGAAACCCAACGCGGCCATCGAGGCGATTGCCCTGATCGAAAGCGGCATGGCACAGCTCTGTGACGCCGTCGTCGGCGTTCTCTGCGGCCGGGAAGAACGGCTGCACCGGATCATGCAGCGCGACGGTCGGACAGAAGCGGAAGCGGCAGCAAGGATCGATGCCCAACAAGACGACGCATTTTTCATCGATCACTGCGACTATATCCTGCTCAACGACCGGACGCCGGAAGAACTGCGCGAAGCGGTCCACGCGCTGGTGCAGGCAATCGGCTGTGAACCGGCATCCAACCCCCAGACAGAAAACAAGCATACTGAGCAATAGCGATTCTATAGGAGGAATAAAAATGTCAAACACTGAAAACCTGAGAGATACGCTGCTGGTCAAACGCACCAACGGCTATGACCGTGTCAGCGGCGCAGAAGCGGCGCAGCTCAACGAGTATTGCGAAGGCTATAAGGTCTTTCTGAACCGCGCGAAAACGGAACGGGAAGCGGCAGAAGCAGCCGAAGTCATGGCAAAAACAGCCGGTTTCGTGCCCTTTGAACGCGGCATGAAGCTGAACCCGGGCGACCGCGTCTATTCGATGAACCATGGCCGCGCCATTGCCTTGGCCGTCATCGGAAGCGAACCGCTGAGCGAAGGCGCGTTGATTACGGCTGCGCACATCGATTCGCCGCGTCTCGACCTCAAACCGTATCCGCTGTATGAAGAAAGCGATATGGCTTTCTTCAAAACGCACTACTACGGCGGCATTCGGAAGTATCAATGGGTCACGGTTCCGCTGGAACTGCATGGCATCGTCGTCAAAAAAGACGGGACAACCGTTACGGTCAACCTCGGCGGCCGGGACGATGAACCGGCATTCGTGATCACGGACCTGCTCCCGCATCTGTCCAAGGATCAGAACACGAAACCGCTTTCCACGGCGTTTACCGGCGAAAATCTGAACGTCCTTGTCGGCGGCGTGCCGTACAACGATGACGGCAGCGATAAGGTCAAGCTGGCTGTTATGAGCCTCCTGAACGACCGCTATGATATCTGTGAAGAGGACTTCCTCTCGGCTGAACTGTCGCTTGTTCCGGCAGGCAAGAGCCGCGACATCGGCTTTGATGCCAGCTTTGTCGGCGCCTACGGCCAGGATGACCGTGTCTGCGCCTACACCACGCTGACGGCGCTGCTGGAAATAAAAGAGACGCCGAAACAGACCTGCGTCTGCATCCTGGCGGACAAAGAGGAAATCGGTTCGGAAGGCGTTTCCGGTATGCAGTCTGAATGGTATGACACGTTCCTTGACAACCTCTGCAAAGCAGCGAACGTCGACCTGCGCGTCTGCTTTGAACACTCGCTCTGCCTCTCCGCGGACGTCGGCGCAGCATACGACCCGAACTTTGCAGAAGTGTATGACAAGCGCAACAGCGCGTTGGTCAACGGCGGCGCCATTCTGATGAAATACACGGGCGCAGGCGGCAAATCATCTTCCAACGACGCAATGCCGGAAGTGATTGCGAAAATCCGCAAGACGTTCGACGAAGCAAACGTCATTTGGCAGATGGGCGAACTTGGCAAGGTCGATCAGGGCGGCGGCGGCACGGTTGCCAAATACATGGCCAGCCGCAATATTGATACGGTTGATATCGGCGTGCCGGTGCTTTCCATGCACGCACCGTTCGAAGTGACGGCAAAGCTCGATGTCTATATGATGTATCGCGCGGCAAAAGCTTTTTTTGCTCTTGAAAAATAGAAGAATCTGGTATATAATATAGGTTGGGCAAATGGAGTACCTTTTGTCCGGCCAACATGATACAAAAAGGAGTTGCACACCATGCCGAAAGTCACATCAACAGAGATGTTCAAGAAGGCTTACGAAGGCGGCTACGCCATTGGCGCCTTCAACGTCAACAACATGGAGATCATCCAGGGCATCACCGAAGCTGCCCAGCAGGAAAAATCCCCGATCATTCTTCAGGTTTCCGCCGGTGCCCGTAAATATGCGAAGCACGTCTACCTGATGAAGCTCATCGAAGCCGCCATCGAAGATACCGATCTTCCGATCTGTGTCCACCTCGACCACGGCGCAGATTTTGATATCTGCAAATCCTGCATCGACGGCGGTTTTACCTCCGTTATGATCGACGGCTCCAGATTCCCGTTCAAAGAAAACATCGAACTGACCCGCCGTGTCGTTGAATACGCACATGAACGCGGCGTCGTCGTCGAAGGCGAACTGGGCAAACTGGCCGGCATCGAAGACGCTGTCAACGTCAACGACGAAGACGCGCAGTTCACCGATCCGTCTGAAGTTCAGGAATTCGTCGAGAAGACGGGCGTTGACTCGCTCGCAATCGCCATCGGCACCAGCCACGGCGCATACAAGTTCAAACCGGGCCAGAAGCCGAGACTCCGTTTCGACATCCTGGAAAAAGTCCAGAAGCTCCTGCCGGGCTTCCCGATCGTTCTGCACGGCGCCTCCAGCGTCATCCCCGAATTCGTTGAACAGATCAACGCTAACGGCGGCAAAATGCCGGATGCCATCGGTATTCCGGAAGATATGCTCCGTCAGGCAGCCAAACTCGCAGTCTGCAAGATCAACATTGACTCTGACCTGCGCCTTGCGATGACGGCTTCGATCCGCAAATACTTTGCGGAACATCCGGATCACTTCGACCCGCGTCAATACCTCTCCCCGGCCAGAGATGCGATTCGCGGCCTTGTCGCCAACAAGATCCGCAACGTCCTCGGCTCTTCCAACACGCTGTAAGCAAAAAAGAATTCATTGCCCGGGACGGCGTAAAAACGTCGTCCCGGGCATATTATATGATATGTTTTTTTATTTGCAGGGAGGTTTTGTATGAAAGATTTGCTCATTCGGCTGTCTGAAAACGCAAACGGCGTTGCGTCGATGCTCTCACTTCTGGATCGCAATGCGCTGGCAAAAGGACAGCTCATTCTGCCGCAGCGCTTTCTGGTGCTGCTGGCCGGTATGCTTTCTGACGATCATCTGACCATACAGGATGTATCCGTCGGCAGCGATGGCGTTCTGCATTTGGCGGCACAGGTCGGGAAGGGGATGCAGCTGGCCTATCACCTCAAAATTGAACGCTTTACCGCGGCAAACGGCCGGGCAGACGGGCTGATTTCCTATCAGGAGGAACGCAGGGGCGGCGGCCTTGGCGGTGCGCTGCTCGGTATGACCGGTAAAAACGGCTTGGCGCTGGCGCTTGCAAAGTACAAATGGCTGAAGGTGACCGATCAGACAATCACCATACAGAGCGGTAATCTGCCCGCTTCTTTCCGCGCATCGTTTGTTTCTGCCGGACACGGCGGCTTAGTTTTCCGCATCAACTGAGCGTTTCTGCGATTGGGCGAGTGGAAGCCGAATCAATCAGAGCACGATACCGCAGGGCGGCGCGCCGGCAGATGTCCGGCCAGCGAAAAACCAACGTGCGCTGTGCGGCTTGTCCGCAGAGATGCAAGACTTGCCGATCTGTCGCGGCGCGTTCGATGGCCGCGGCAGCGCTGGCAGGAGATTCCTCACACAAAAATCCGTTGACGCCGTCGGCAATTCCGCTTGATGCGCCGCTGCCCCGCAGAACAAGCGCAGGGACGGCGGCGGCAGCCGCTTCGGCGACAACCAAACCGGCGGTGTCGTAACGCGACGGAAACAGAAAAAGGTCCGCCAGCGCATACATACCATGCAGCATCCGATCCGGCAGATACCCGGTGAAAAATACCCGGCCGGATAAACCAAGCGAATCAGCCAGCGCACGGAATTCACAGAGGTCACGCCCTTTTCCAACAAAAAACATCTGAAAATCCAATCGCCCGCGGAGAAGCGCCAGTGCCTTCAGC